>JAFRHS010000023.1 GCA_017433225.1 Clostridia bacterium | reverse complement strand
GCATCGAGCTGCTGCCGCAGCTCCCGTCGCTAAAAACATGCCACCGGCATGTTTTCTTGACGCTCCGGCCTAAAGGTTCGAGCCCGATCACAACGAAGAAGAGCAGAAAGGCTTCTGCCTTTCTGCTCTTCTTGGTGCCGGTGACCGGGCTCGAACCGGTACGCTGTTTCCAGCGAGGGATTTTAAGTCCCTTGCGTCTGCCAATTCCGCCACACCGGCGTGTGACGCGGGCATTATTGTACCATAACGCCCGCGGGTTTTCAATCATGCGGAGCGCGTGACAGCGAGGATCTCCTCCATCGTCGTCAGCAACTTGAGATCGTTTTTTTTCACGAGGTGTATCGCCTCTTCGAATCCAAACAGGATGGTGCCGGCGGCATGGGAATCCGAGGAGAGGACGACCGGTTTGTTCGCCTTCGCCAGCTGTTCCAGGACCACCTCGGACGGGTAGGGCGATGTACGGTATCCGCGCGAGATGGCGCCCGTGTTGATCTCGAATACCGCGGGGGTCTCGAACAGCTGTTCCATCGCGTCGTTCTGCGCTTTTACATACCTTGCATCGGTCACGTCGATGAGGTCGTCCCGTTCGATGAATTTGGTGATGAGGTCGAAGTGCGCGACGATGTCGCAGCCGGTCTTCCGGTAGAGGTCTCCCACCAGCCGGTAATAGTCCTCCACAAGGGCCATGGTGTCTCCGGCGTACCACTCCTCGACCCCGCGGCGCTGGGTCTCAGCGTCACAGTCGACCGAGATGTAGTTGCCGTCTTTGAAGACGCAGTGGACCCCGCCGATGACGTACTCGTAAAGCGGGAGGTCGCCGGTGTCGCTGCAGTAGTCCTGCTCGATGCCGAGGAAGATCTTCATCTGCCCCTCATAGTCCTCTTTCAGGGCAGAGACGGTCTCCCGGTAACGCACGGTGGCGTCCGGTTCCATCGTCCACATCGGGTCGAACTCGAGCCAGGAATGGCCGGAAAAGCCGATCTCCCGGCACCCGAGGGCAAGGGCGGATTCCGCCATCTCCTTCGGGCTGTTTGCGCCGTCGCAGTATTTGGTGTGGGTGTGGAAGTTGTTGAAACTCATACCATCTTTTCCTGTTTGACCTTATGGTCGATGATGTGCCGGGACGCCAGCTCTTTCAGGACGTCCGACACGGTGATGCCCATGTGGACCATGAGGACCATCACATGGTACATGAGGTCCGCGATCTCATAGACCGTTTCTTTTTTGTCGTCCCCTTTGGCGGCGACGATGACTTCCGTGTTTTCTTCGCCGACCTTCTTCAGGATCTTGTCGATGCCTTTTTCGAAGAGGTAGGTGGTATAGGAACCTTCCGGACGGCTCTCGTTGCGGCCGACCAGCAGGTCGTAGAGACCCTGGACCGAGAACTCGTGACGGTCCTCGCTCTGGAAGACCGGGTATTCGAAACAGGAGTCCGTGCCGAGATGGCAGGCGGGTCCGTCTTTTTCGACCACGACGACCAGCGCGTCTCTGTCGCAGTCGGTCGTGATGGAGACGATATGCTGATAGTTCCCGCTGGTCTCCCCCTTCAGCCACAGTTCCTGACGGGACCGCGACCAGAAGCAGGTGAGCTCCTTCTCCATGGAGATCCTGAGGCTCTCCGCGTTCATATACGCGACGGTCAGGACCTTCTTCGACTCGCTGTCGACCACGACGGCGGGAATGAGGCCTTTCTCGTCGAATTTCAGTTCCTCGACGGACACAAAATTGGTTTCCATTGGAAATCTCCTTTGAATATGGTTTGAGAAATTTTATAATCGAACGTTTATCCCATTGTCCCTCAAAGCCTTTTTGAGGTCGCGGATCTCGACTTCGCCGAAGTGGAAGATGGACGCGGCGAGCCCCGCGTCGACCGTCGGGATCGACCGGAAGAGTTCGACGAAGTGGTCGATGCCGCCGGCGCCGCCGGAGGCGATGACCGGGACGTTCACGACGTCGCAGACCGCCTGCAGCATCTCGAGGTCGAACCCGTTCTTGACGCCGTCGGTGTCGATGGAATTGAGCACCACTTCCCCGGCGCCGTTGTCGACACAGCGGCGGATCCATTCGATGCCGCCCATGCCGGTGTCTTCCCGGCCGCCTTTCGCAAACACATGGAACGTGCCGTCGACCCGTTTGACGTCTGCGGAGATGACGACGCACTGGTCGCCAAAGCGCTTCGCCGCTTCGCCCACGAGGTCCGGGTTCCGGATGGCACCCGAGTTGACGGACACCTTGTCGGCGCCGCAGGAGAGCACCCGGTCGAAGTCGTCGAGGGTGTTGATCCCTCCGCCGACCGTGAGCGGGATGAAGATCTGGGACGCGGTCCGGGTCAGGATATCGGTGAAAAGTTTCCGCCCTTCAAAAGACGCGGTGATGTCATAGAACACCAGTTCGTCGGCACCGCTCTCGCTGTAGTGGCGGGCCAGTTCCACCGGGTCCGAGACATCCTGGACACCTTCAAAATTGACGCCCTTCACGACTCGTCCGTCGCGGACGTCGAGACAGGGAATGATGCGTTTCGTGATCATAGGTTCACTCCTGGGGGCCGGCTGCCGCAATGGCTTCCGACAGGATGATATCTCCGGTGTAGTACGCCTTGCCGATGATGGCGCCGTAGAGGTCCATCGCCGCAAGGGCTTCCACGTCTTCCATTGAGGAGACGCCGCCGGAGGCCGTGATGTTCATGTCGTATTTGTCTTTGAGTTCGGCATACAGAGCACGGTTCGTGCCCTTCATGGCGCCGTCTCTCGAAATGTCAGTGCAGATGAGGGTCTTCACGCCGAGGCCCTGCATTTTCTCGCAGAATGCGTCCAGCGTGAACGAGGACTGTTCGAGCCATCCCTTGATGGAGACGTATCCGTCCCGGATGTCCGCGCCCACGGCGATCCGTTCACCATAAGTCTCGACGGCTTCCTTCAGGAACGCCTCGTCCTCTACGGCAGCGGTGCCGAGGATGACCCGGTCGATGCCGGCGTCGAGGTATGTTTTCACAGTGTCCATGGAACGGATCCCGCCGCCGATTTCGACGAAGAGACCGGTGTTTTCCGCGACCTTCCGAACGGTCGCGAGGTTCGGTGTTCCGCCGTTTTTGGCGCCTTCGAGGTCCACCATGTGGATAAACTTCGCGCCCTGTGCTTCAAAGTCTTTCGCGACGGCAAGGGGGTCGTCATTGTAGACCGTCATCTGCGCGTAGTCGCCCCGGAGCAGCCGGACGGCCTTGCCGCCGATGAGGTCGATGGCGGGAAACAGATACATAGAAACTCCTTATTGTTTGCAGAATGCGTCGAGGAGGCGCAGGCCCACTTCCCCGGACTTTTCCGGGTGGAACTGGCAGCCGCAGACGTTGTCCTTCGCGACGGCCGCCGTCAGCTCTTTGCCGTACTCGGTGGTGGCGATCACATACGGGTCACATTCGGTCGCGTAATACGAATGGACGAAATAGACGAATTCCCCTTCCTTCGTATCGGCGAAGGCGGGGTGTTCGAGACCGGTGAAATGCAGCGCGTTCCAGCCGATCTGCGGGATCTTCAGTTCCGGGGCGATGGACCCCTCCATGGGCACGACGGTCCCGGGGATGAGTCCCAGGCCTTCGTATTCCCCGTATTCATAGCTCTTGTCGAACAGGAGCTGCATGCCGAGGCAGATGCCCATGAGGGGCTTCCCTTCGGCCGCCAGGCCGCGGATGACGTCCGCGAGACCGGTGGAAAACAGACGCTCCTGCGCGTCCCGGAACGCGCCGACGCCCGGCAGGAACAGTTTGTCCGCCGCGCGAAGACGCTCGGGGTCCGCGGTGATCTCCACCTCGTACCCCAGGGACTTCAGAGAAGACGACAGAGAGAACAGGTTCCCCATGCCGTAATCGATGATCGCGATCATGCTTATAGTACTCCCTTCGTGGAGGGGATCTCATCTTTATACGCAGGGTCGATCGCCACCGCATCTTTCAGTGTGCGGGCAACGGATTTGAACATGCCCTCGATGATGTGGTGCGAATTGGTCCCCGCGAGCTGTCTGATGTGCAGGGTCAGCTCCGCCTTGCGGGTGAAACCGTACCAGAACTCTTCCGCGAGTTCGGTGTCGAAATCGCCGACTTTCGGGGTCGGGATGTCGCAGTCGCAGGCAAGGAAGCTGCGCCCGGAGATGTCGACCGCAGACAGGATGAGAGACTCATCCATCGGCAGGATAGTGCTTCCGTAACGGACGATGCCGCGCTTCTCCCCCAGTGCCTCCGTAAAGGCCATCCCGAGGGCGATCCCGATGTCTTCGGTCGTGTGGTGGAAGTCCACATAAGTGTCTCCGTCGCAGGTGACGTCGAGGTCGAACCGGCCGTGACGGGCAAACAGGGTCAGCATGTGGTCGAGGAACCCGACGCCCGTGGCAATGTTGCTCTTGCCGGTCCCGTCGAGGTCCAGTTTCAGTCTGATCTTCGTTTCCGCGGTATCGCGGATGATTTCACTGGTTCTCATTGGTTTGCTCCTTCCTCATCCTGTTCGACGAATATCTCTTCGACTTTCGCGAGGAAGATATCCATCTGGACTTTCGTTCCGATGGTCACGCGGTTCCAGTCACTGATCTTCGGGTCGGAGAAATGCCGGATCAGTACGCCCTTTTCCTTCAGTTTGCGGTACAGTTCCTCGCCGCCGATCCGGTCGGAGCGGACGAAGAGGAAGTTCGCGCTGGAGGGCAGGATCTCGAATCCGAGGGCTGCGAGCGCACGGCTCGTGTATCGCCGGTTGAACTGGATCGCCTGGCAGCTGTTCCGGAAATAGGTGTTTTCCCGCAGGGTAACGATGCCGGCTTTGGCCGTCATGCGGTTGATGTTGTAGGGGTTCGACGCGTTGCGCAGTGTGTTCATATCGGCGATGAGGTCCTTGGCACCCAGGATGAACCCGAGCCGTCCGCCCGCGAGCGAGCGGGACTTCGAGAAGGTCTGGGTGACGAGCAGGTTGTCATATCGGTAGAGCAGCGGGACCGCCGAGCGGGCGCCGAAGTCCACGTATGCCTCATCGATGATTATGATGTTGTCGGGGTTCGTGCGGACGATCTGCTCGATCTCCTCGAGCGCCATGGCGATGCCGGTCGGCGCGTTGGGGTTGGCGATGCAGATGTTCTTGTTGATGCCCTCATACTCCCGGGAATCGATCGTGTAATCCTCCCGCAGAGAGATCGTCTCAAAGGGGATGTTGTTGAGCGTCGCGATGACCGGGTAGAACCCGTAGGTGATCTCCGGGAACACGATCGGGTGCTCCTCGTCGCAGAAGGCCATAAAGGCGTAGTTCAGCGCTTCGTCCGAACCGTTCGTGGCCATGACGTTCTCCGGTTCGAGACCGTAGTAGTCGGCGATGGCCTGGCGCAGTTCCGCGCTTTCGGGGTCCGAATAGAGGCGGATGTTGCGCGCGGCGTCGCGGATGACCGGGACGACCTCCTTCGGCGGGTCGAAGGGCGATTCATTGGTATTGAGTTTGACATAGCTCATGTCCTGAGGCTGTTCGCCGGGGACATAGGGCTCAAGGGACGCAAATTTCGAAGAGAAATACTTGCTCATGACAGAACTCCTTATTCCGGGTCTTCTTCAAAACGGGAGCGGATGCTGCGGGCATGGCCGTGCAGGCCCTCGTGGTCCGCGAAGTCCGCGATATCTTCATAGACACGGGAGAGCGCCTCTCTCGTGTAGTAAGTGTACTGGGTCTTCTTGACGAAATCGTCGACGGACAGCGGGCTCGAGAACCGGGCGGTGCCGAGAGTCGGCAGCGTGTGGTTCGGGCCGGCAAAGTAGTCGCCGAGCGGTTCCGGGCAGTTGCGGCCCATGAAGATGGAGCCGGCATGACGGACCGCGTCAAGATAGTCGAAGGGGTTGTCCATGTGGAGCTCGAGGTGTTCGGGCGCGATCTCGTTGGCGATATCGATGGCCTGTTTCAGGTCGTCCGCCACGATGATCTTGCCGTTGTTCTCGATGGAGACGGAAGCGATCTCCGTCCGCGGCAGGGTTTCCAGCTGACGGTCGACTTCGGCAGCCACCTGCTCCGCAAGTTCCATGCTGTCGGTGACGAGGACCGCGCTGGCGTTTTTGTCGTGCTCCGCCTGGGCGAGCAGGTCGGCCGCCACGTGGCGCGGATCGCTCTTCGCGTCGGCCACACAGAGGACCTCCGAGGGACCGGCGATCATGTCGATGGACACGACGCCGTACACCTGTTTCTTCGCCTCTGCGACGAACGCGTTGCCGGGACCGACGATCTTATCGACCTTCGGGACCGTCTCGGTGCCGTACGCCAGTGCCGCGATGGCCTGCGCGCCGCCGACTTTGAGGATCCGGTCGACGCCCGCCACTTTCGCGGCGGCCAGGACATAGGGGTTCACCTTGCCGTCCGGTCCCGGAGGGGTCGTGATGACCAGCTCACCGACACCGGCGATCTTCGCGGGCACGGCGTCCATGAGGACGGTGGACGGGTAGGCGGCGGTGCCGCCGGGGACATAGAGACCGGCCTTATCCATGGGAATGACTTTTTGTCCCATGACGATGCCGTCTTCGTCGTTGATGATAAAGCTGTTTCTCAGCTGTTTTTCGTGGAATTTCCGGATGTTGGCAGACGCCCGTTCGAGGACCCTGCGGAAGTCGCCGATCACGTCAAACGCCTCGTCGATCTCCGCTTCGGAGACCTCGAGGGTGGTCAGGTCGGCTCGATCGAATTTCCGGCAGTACTCGAAGAGGGCCGCGTCGCCCTTCGCACGGACATTCGCGATGATGTCCGCCACGACGTCTTCGACGCCGGTCTTCATATCGGGGCGGGCAAAGATCTCGTCGTTCGAGACCTCTCCGTACCTGTAGATCTTCATCATGCTTCTTCCACCTGTTTCTTCAGAGATGCGACCAGTTCTTCCATCTGTTCCGTCTTGAACTGGAAGCTGGATTTGTTGGCGATGAGCCGTGCCGAGATCGGGAAAATATCCTCGTAAACCTGAAGGTCATTTTCCTTCAGGGTCGTGCCGGTCTCGACGATGTCCACGATGACATCGGAGAGGCCTAAAATAGGCGCGATCTCGATGGAGCCGTTGAGCTTGATGATGTCGATATCACGGCTCTTCCCGGCATAATAATTCCTTGCAATATTAACAAATTTCGTAGCCACACGCAAGGTCTTCGAGTGGTCGTCGTGGAAGTCCGAACGGGCCGCCACCATCATCTTGCAGACGCCGGTTTTGAGGTCCAGGAGTTCATAGACGTTGGGACGGTACTCTTCGAGGATATCCTTGCCGGCGACACCGATGTCGGCGGCGCCCCGCTCGACGTAGATCGCCACATCGGAGGGTTTGACCCAGAAGTAGCGGACGCCGGTCTCCTCGTTCTCAAAGATGAGTTTCCGGTTCTTCTCGCGGATGGAGGGGCATTCGTAGCCGGCGGCCTCGAACATCGAGTAGACCTTTTCGCCGAGACGCCCCTTCGGGAGCGCGACGTTAATCATTTGTTTCAAGGATCTCGACCCCCTTGTTGTTGAATCTCACGAGCTGGCGGCAGCTCATCTTCTCCGGTGCCTGCTTCTGGACCGAGACCGTGAGGCCCTTCTTGATGTAGGTCGACACCATCTCGTTCAGGAGTGTGAGGTCGGCATCGTCATCGTAGAGCAGGATGATGTCCACATCGTAGGTGGTCCGTTCCGACAGGAAGCTGTCGAGCAGGTCGAGGTAAAGCGCGAACCCGATGGCGCCGGACTTCCGTCCCATGCGCTTCATCAGCCGGTCGTACTGGCCGCCGGTGAGGATGACATCGGGGATGTTTTCCACATAGCCCTGGAACACGATGCCGTCATAGTAACGCATGTCGTTGACCAGAGAGAAGTCAAAGCGGATGCGGGAGGCGTCCTTCCAGCCGTCCAGTTCCGCGGAGAGGTCTTTCAGCTGCTGCAGAGCGGCCTCCATCTCCTCCCCTTCGCACAGGGACTCGAGTTCGGCAAGGACCTTGTCCCGGCTACCGTAGACCCCGACGAATCGGACGAGCTTGTCACAGAGTGCCTGCGGGACATCGAACTGTTCACAGACCCTCGGGATCTCGTGCGCGTTCTTGTCGGCGATGAGCATGGAGATCTGCTCGATGAACGCTTTGTCCACGTCCGCCGAGTTCAGGAGCCCCGAAAGGATGCCCATGTGGGAGATCTCAAGGACGAATTCCCCGGAGAGGGACCGCAGGCTTTCGACCGCCAGACGGAGGACTTCACAGAGATTGAAGAAGTCGATCTCGCCCATACACTCGAGGCCGGTCTGGAGGATCTCTTTATATTGATGTGTCTCATCGGATACCCGGTAGACGTTTTCATTGTAATAGACGCGCTGCGTGACGCCGGGCTCATCCTTGTAATTCTTGATGATCGACAGGGTGACGTCCGGTTTCAGCGCCATCAGTTTGCCCGTGGTATCGGTGAACGTGATGACACTGTCGCTGACGAGAAAGTCCTTATTGCGCGCATAGAGGTCGTATTCCTCGAATTTGCTCATTTTATAAGGCTGGTAGCCGTATCTGGAGTAGAGCGTACGGAGCGTGATCGCCGCCCGTTCTTCTGTTTTCAGGATGCCTTCGTCGAGCATAATGTCCTCCTGTTTTGCTTTAGTTTAGTAGCATATTACCGTATTACTATGCTAAAGTCAAGCATTATTTGGCGATTTACCGCCGGCGCCCCCTGCCATAGCCCGTGCGGGCTCTCAGATGGCAGGATTCACACACCCGGTAGCGGTAGTTCCAGGGCAGTCTCCGGCCGCAGCGTTTGCACCGGTTTTCCGGCAGCTGCTGCTTTTCAAGGAGTTCCGTGATGCCCTCGGAGATGACCCGTTTTTCGTCCCGGACGGCCGGCAGTTCTTCATCGTTGCCGAAGCGTTCGAGATAATAGTAGAGAAGGTCGCAGACCTTGTAGGCGTATTCGAGTTCCTGCAGATCCACTTTGTTCGGCAGTTCGCCCGAGTACGGCAGGTAGTCGATCGCCCGGACCGTCTCCCCTGCCTGTTCCTGCAGGAACAGCCGGACCCAGAGTTCCCGGAGCGCGTCCTCCTTTTCATCGAAGGGGATGCACAGGAACCGGTAGATGAGGTCTTTGTCGTCAGACAGAGTCTCCAGCAGTTCGCAGAGTTCGATCTTCAGAGTGAGGTCCGCCTTGTGGTAGCCCTCTTTTTCCGGGATATCGTTCCACCGTTTCAGGATATCGGACAGGCTCGCGTCCAGGCCCAGGAGGGACGGCGGGAAGTCGATGACGGCCGACGTCAGGGCCGGGTTCTCGGTCAGGAGCTGTTTGCGGATGAACCGTTTTTCGCCGAACGAGTTGACAAAGCCGATCTCGTACATGCCCCGGCGGCCGGCGCGCCCCGCGATCTGCTGGACTTCGTCCGGTTTCAGATAGCGGACCTCTTCCCCGTCGAACTTCGACTGTTCGAGGAAGACGATGCGGCGGATGGGCAGGTTCATGCCGAGGCCGATGGCGTCGGTCGCGACGACCACCTGGGTCTCCCCGTTCATGAATTTGCGGGCCTCTTCATGGCGGACATCGTAGGGCAGCGCACCGTAGATGACACTGCAGAGGACGCCGCGGCGCTGAAGTTCGGACGCCACCGCATGGACGTTCCGGCGGGAGAACACGATGAGCGCGTCCTTTTCCCGGACAGAGCCCGGGAAATCGAAGTTCTCGTTGTCGAGGGCGAGCCGTGTCTGCCGCTGGTGGTAGACGACTTCATAGGTGTCTTCGCAGTCTTCGATGAGGTGGATGAGAAGCTCCACGGCGTTCATCGCGCAGCAGATATGCACTTCTTCGGCGCAGACGCCGAGGACTGCGGTGGTCCAGGCGCCGCCCCGGTCTTTATCGGCGATCATCTGTGCCTCGTCGATGACGGCACAGTCGTAGATCGTGGAAAGGTTCAGCATCTCCACGGTGGAGGCCTGATGCCGGGCGCCGGGCACATCGATGGTCTCTTCCCCGGTCAGAAGGTTGCAGGGGACCATATCCATGTTCATCGCCTCGAACTGCTCATAGGCGAGCAGACGCAGCGGGCCGAGATAAATGCCGGTCTCCGCCTGTTTCAGGGCCTGGATGGCCTGGTAGGTCTTGCCGCTGTTCGTGGGGCCGGCGTGGATGATGAAATGCCGGTCCATGCGCCGTGCCAGCGGGTAGAGGTCGATATAGTTGTCCGGGATCTCCCGGAGCATGTTCTCATGGAGATGACGGAGCCGTTTGACTTCGCTCTCATAGTGCTTCATGAGCTTCCCGTAGCGGCCGTTCTTTTTGAGCAGCGCCACGACGTGCTCTGTTGTGAAGCGGTCATAGAGGTCCCGGTAGACGGTGCCGATGAGGCCCGCCGACGTGATCTCCTGTGCCGCCTTCGACACGAATGCACCGGTCTTTGGCAGTTTATAGCGATGAGCCACCTCGAGCGCAAAGCTGTACGCGGGAGGCATGCCCTGAAGGACATATTTATAGAGAATGGGTTCGAGCAGTCCGATGTCCCCGTAGACGCGGAGGTAGTCCCCCACGTTGTCGGCGTTCAGCCAGCTGACGGAGACCGGGTTGCCGTCCATGCTCCTGGCAAAGACGCGGACCCTCTGTGTCGTGAAGTATTTTTCAAGTTTCTGCGTCAGGAAGTCGACGAATTCCGGCAGGTACTCAGCCGCCAGTTCCGGCACCGTCCGGTCCGGTTCATAGTTCTCCGCCTCCTGCTTTTTCTCATAGGAGCGCAGGACCTTCCCCACATTGATGCCCTGGTTCCGGCGGAGGTTCCCCCGGATGAGGCCGATCTCGCTGTCAAAGATGGTCTTCAGTTTCGCCATCTCCTCGGGGTCTTCGGCGAGGATGCCCTGGAGCTCTTCGTTGTTCCAGAGGGCCATGTCGAGGTCCGTCGTGTACTGTTCGGAGTCCCGGTACTCTTTCAGGACCGCCTGTTTGAGGGCAGACCGGTTCGCGCCTTCCTCGGCAGGGTGTTCGGCGATGTACGTCTCCCAGTAGTCGTTCCCCACCTGCTTTTTGGTCTTTGCCCGGAGGTACTTCACGTAGTTTTTCACAAACCGCTGGAACATTCCGCTGTTTTCCGACACCGGTCTCACCTCCTTATTAAAATAATCCTATATACTCTATCAAAAGTCTTCAAAAAAAGCAACGGCTGAGACGAAACGTCTCAGCCGCTGTTTTGTGTTTTATTGTTCCCGTTCCGAGTAGTGATGAGCTTCTTCCAGCATCATATCTTTGACCTTCATCAGTCGGGTCGTGGTCGCACGGTCGTTTTCGTCGAGCTTCATTCGAATGTACCGGATGGTATCCTGGTAGTTCGGAATGAGGACGTGTTCGAGTGCGTTGACGCGACGTCTGGTCTTTTCGATCTCGGCGGCCATCAGCTGGCAGGACTTTTCGATCTCTGCCAGGCGCATCATCTTCGGCATGATGTCGGACAATGCTTTGACGGCGTCGTCAAGGTCGCTGGAAGTGAACGCATAACCGTAAGAGTAGATGTCGTTCTCATCGGCGGTCTTGTACTGGATGTCGAAGACCGGGATGTTGACGGACATGACGTTCTTACTGGAGATGTCGAGGCTCATTTCCTGCATAGGAAGCATCAGTGCAACATTGAGGGACTCGTCGGACATGACAGACCGGGCAATGGCCATATGCTGGTTGGCTTTGGCGATGCCGGCCTCCACTTCGCGGCGGACCTCTTTGTTCTCACGCACAAGGTCGATGAATTCTCGCATGAGCTCATCGCGCTTGTCTTTCAGGAGCTTGTGGCCGCGGGTCGCGGTACTCAGCTTACCCTTCAAGTTGGTGAGTTCCATTCTCGTCGGGTTGACGTTGAGAATTGCCACTATTATGCCTCCTGATTATGCATCGTAATACTCATCGAGAAGTTTGTCGGAAATACGTTTCAGCTCGGAACGCGGGAGCAGACGAAGGAGTTCCCAACCGATGTCGAGGGTCTCTTCGATGCTTCTGTCGTTGTCATAGCCCTGAGAAACATATTTCTGTTCGAACTCGTCCGCAAACTTGGCGTAAAGGAGGTCGATGTCGGTCAGAGCGGCCTCACCAAGGATGGTCATGAGTTCTTTCGCGTCCTTACCACGGGAATACGCGGCAAAGAGCTGGTTCATCGTGTTCTTGTGGTCTTTACGGGTCTTGCCTTCGCCGATACCCTTATCTTTCAGACGGGACAGGGACGGAAGAACGTCGACCGGGGGCTGCAGGCCCTTACGATAAAGGTCACGGGAGAGGATGATCTGGCCCTCAGTGATGTAACCGGTAAGGTCAGGGATCGGGTGGGTCTTATCATCTTCGGGCATGGTAAGGATCGGGATCATCGTGATGGAACCGGTCTTGCCCAGCTGACGGCCTGCGCGCTCATACATGGTGGCAAGGTCCGTGTACAGGTAACCGGGATAACCACGGCGTCCGGGGACTTCCTTACGGGCTGCGGAAACTTCACGAAGAGCATCCGCATAGTTCGTGATGTCGGTCAGGATGACGAGGACGTGCATGTCTTTCTCGAATGCGAGGTACTCGGCAGCGGTGAGGGCCATCTTCGGGGTGGCGATACGCTCAACGGCCGGGTCGTTCGCGAGGTTGGAGAACATGACGGTTCTGTCAAGAGCGCCGGACTCACGGAAGGATTCGACGAAGTAGTTGGACTCTTCGAAGGTGATACCCAGAGCAGCAAAGACAACGGCGAAGTTCTCGTCTTTACCGAGGACCTTTGCCTGACGGGCGATCTGCGCAGCGAGGTTCATATGAGGAAGACCCGATGCGGAGAAGATCGGCAGCTTCTGACCACGGACCAGAGTGTTCAGTCCGTCAATGGCGGAGATACCGGTCTGGATGAACTCTGCCGGGAATGCCCGGGCAGCGGGGTTCATGGGAGCGCCGTTGACGTCAAGGCGCTTTTCCGGAATGATCTCGGGACCGCCGTCGATCGGACGACCCAGACCGTCAAAGACTCGACCCAGCATGTCTTCCGACACACCCAGTTCCATCTGACGTCCGGAGAAGCGGACCTTGGACTCTTCCAGGTTGATACCGGTGGAGCTTTCGAACAGCTGGACGACAGCGTTGGTGCCGTCGACTTCCAGGACGCGGCAGCGGCGGGTCTCGCCGTTGGCAAGTTCGATCTCACCGAGTTCGTTGAAGGTGACGTTCTCGACGTCACGGACGATCATAAGAGGACCGGATACTTCCTGTATAGTTCTATACTCTTTTGGCATTAGTATTCCTCCTCCTTCGTGAGAGCCGCGCCGATCTCATTGTCGAGCGTCTCCATGATCTTGTTGAAGTTCTCATCGATGGCGCCTTCTTCAATGTACTTGAAACGGCCGATGGTCTCACGGACCGGGATATCGATGAGATCTTTGATGTCCGCGCCCTTCTGGAGAGCGTCGAGGGCCTTGTCGTAGTAAGCAAGGACCATGGTCATCATATAATGCATCTTCTTGGAAGAAGAATACGTGTCGACATCGTCGAATGCGTCCTGATGCAGGAAGTCTTCACGGATGGACCGGGCAGCTTCCATCTTCAGGCGGTCGGGGTCGGACAGGGCGTCCATACCAACCATCTGGACGATCTCGTTCAGGGATGCTTCTTCGGTCAGAATGGTCATCATTCTGCCACGAAGAGCCATCCAGTCGTCGGCAACGTTGGTGTTGAACCAGTTGCCCAGCTGATCTGCATACAGAGAGTAGGAAGTCAGCCAGTTGATGGCCGGGAAATGACGCTCATATGCAAGAGCGGCATCGAGACCCCAGTACACCTTGACGATACGCAGGGTGGCCTGAGAGACCGGCTCGGAGATGTCACCACCGGGAGGCGAAACGGCGCCGATGGCGGAAAGGGCACCTTCACGGCCGTCTGCACCAAGGCAGATGACGCGGCCGGCACGCTCGTAGAACTGAGCGATACGGGAACCCAGGTATGCGGGATAACCCTCTTCACCGGGCATCTCTTCCAGACGGCCGGACATTTCACGAAGAGCCTCGGCCCAACGGGAAGTGGAGTCGGCCATGAGGGCTACGGAGTAACCCATGTCACGGAAGTACTCGGCGATGGTGATACCGGTGTAGACAGAAGCTTCACGGGCAGCAACGGGCATATCGGAGGTGTTCGCGATCAGAACGGTACGTTCCATCAGGGACTTGCCGGTATGCGGGTCGACGAGTTCGGGGAACTCGTTCAGAACGTCGGTCATCTCGTTACCACGCTCACCGCAGCCGATGTAGACGACGATCTCTGCTTCTGCCCATTTTGCCAGCTGATGCTGGGTAACAGTCTTACCGGAACCGAAGGGGCCGGGGATGGCTGCGACACCGCCCTTGGCGATCGGGAACATCGCGTCGACGACGCGCTGACCGGTGATCAGGGGCATGTCGGGGTTGATCTTGTTCTTGTAGGGACGACCGACACGGACCGGCCATTTCTGCATGAGACCAACGTTCTCTTCGGCGCCATCGGCGGTGGTCAGGGTCGCGACGATCTCTTCGACCGTGTAGTCGCCTTCCGCGATGGACTTGACGGTGCCGCCCTTGAAGTTCGGGGGTACCATGATCTTGTGGTTGACAACGTCCGTTTCCTGAACGGTACCGACGATGTCACCGGGCACGACGGTGTCGCCTGCAGCGACGCAGGGGACGAAGTGCCATTTCTTTTCACGGTCCAGGGACGGGACCTCAATACCTCTCTGGAGGTTATTGCCGATCATCGCGCGGATGTTCTCCAGCGGTCTCTGGATACCGTCGTAAATCGTTGTGATCAGACCGGGGCCGAGCTCAACGCTCAAAGGCGCACCGGTCGACACGACTTCCGTGCCGGTGCCAAGTCCCGAAGTCTCTTCGTAGACCTGGACGGACGCACGGTCCTCGTGCATTTCGATAATCTCACCAATCAGTCGCTCTTCACCAACGCGAACAACGTCGTACATGTTGGCGTCCCGCATGCCGTCCGCAACGACAAGGGGGCCGGCGACCTTGGTAATTCTACCTTTGGCCATATTTCTATTCACTCGCCTTTCATAGTTTCGGCTAAAACTAAAATTCGTATACGCAATTTACGCGTCGGAAAGGATGTCGGAACCAACTGCCTGTTCGACAAATCCACTTACATTCTGCATACCAAGACCCGTATTGCCCTGTACACCAGGGATGGGGATGATAGCAGGCTGAGGACGCTCGCGATAGAGATCCAGCTCCGATTCGATCTGGGAAGCAAGGCTCTCCGTGATGTAGATGACCCCATAACCGATTTCAGCCATGTTCCGGATGTCCCGAACGGCTTCGGCGGGATCGTCGCACGGATGGATATCGAGTCCGATGGAGGCAAAGCCGTAAATGCTGTCCTTGTCTCCGATTACTGCGACCTTATACATAAAGCGTTCTCACCCTCTCTCTGATCAAGTCTTTGGAAAGATTGTTCTTCTTGGCGGAAAGAATGATTCTGGCTGTCTTCACTTCTGCGTCGCTCGCGACATAGTACGCGACGATGGGCTCGACACCGAAGGGCGTGTATTTCGCCTCGGATACGCATTCCATCAGAAGGTCGTCGCACCATTTCTCAAACTTCGAAGTGCTCTCGCGGAACTGTTCTGCGCCTTCCTTGTAGTCCGTCATCTCAAGGTAATTGAGGACGGTGTCCGCACCGTTCAGGGCGGCATCGGTCAGAGTGACCTTGTTCAGGGTCTCGCATTCTGCCAGCGAAGAATCGATGAAGTCCCTGGTCTTGCCGGTATTGGCACAACGAAGGGCTGTCTTGATGTTCGCAGTGGCAACTTTCCGCTCGGCGATGTTCGCGAGCACAGAGCTTCCGGACTTTTTCCCGAGATACAGGATGCGCTCCAGAGTGGCTCTGTCGATGATGGCATCTGCCAACTGACCGTTCGAGGTCGTGGTGAGCACATCGTAGGCCTCCTGTGCGGGCGCCTGCATGAATTCGGGAAGATCGCCCCACTCTTTGACTTTGACAGCTTCCACGATGGCGTCGGTGTCATAGACCGTCGCTTTCGAATAGACGCCGTCAGCAGGATCCGGAAGAAGAAGATTCTTCAGCGCGGCTTTCAGATTCTGCATATCGTTCTGGATGAGCAGAAGGTCCAGTTCATGGACGTCATCGAGGATCTCTTCCAGAAAAGCCCAGTGGCTTGCGAAATGATCTTCCAGATAGACCGCGTAGTCAGTATCTTTGCTGACCTCGCCCCAGCCGGAATCGGCGAGCTTCTGCATCGCCTCATCGTAAGACGCGGCTTCGATCAGCTGTTCCGTGTCTGCTTCTGTCAGAAGTGACAGCTCATTCGACCTGACCCGGGCAACTGCGTAGGCGTAGTCTGTGTCTTGCTTTTTATTAAATAGACTCATTTACGCTCCTCCTTTGCAATTTGCCGGTTTCAGGCAAAAATGATCTTATTCAGTGTATCTTTGATGACGTCGATCTTCTCAGAGATCAGCGCATCGAAACTGCAGTTGATTTCGATATCGCCATAGGCGAGGATGAAACCACCGTCAATGTTTTTGGGCTCAGAAGAGACCTTCAGCTTGCCGTTGGTGGCGTCGCTGATCTTCTCCGCAAAACCTGCGGGAAGACGGGAAAGGTCTTTCTGGCTGAAGTACATAATACCCTCAGCATCCTGCGCGTAAGCTTTTACCAGTTTCATGACGGTGTCGAAATAATCGGCATCGCCGGCACCGGTCAGCTTCGTCTTGGCGTAATCCACCGCCTCGTCGATGATACCGACTTTGGCGTCGAGCAGCGCATTCTTCTGTTCCACAGCGGAGCCGGATTCGGCCATTTCCACGATGGATTGCGCCTGCTTCGCGGCTTTGGCAAGAAGCTTGTCGGCGTCTTTCTTGGAGACGGCGGCAGCGTCTGCTTTCAGACTGGTCGCCTGTGCGGTGGCCTCTTTCAGAATGCCTTCGCACTTGACTGCAGAGTCCTGAGTGATACGTTCAATGATTTTATCTAACCCTGCCATTTACGACCCTCCTGTTTCTTTTCCTTAGACATCATCAGACAGCTCTGCCGATGAGAAGGATGGAGATAAGGAGAGCAAGAACGGCGTAAGTTTCGACCATGGCGGCAAGGATGATCGCCTGACCTAAACCTTCGGGTCTCTTGGCAACGAGTCCGCAGCCGGCGGCAGCAGCGCGGCCCTGATGGATCGCGGAGACGAGGCCTGCGAATGCGATGGGAAGAGAAGCGGCAAAGAGGCCGAGGCCCTGAGAAAGAGGCATGCCGACAGTGATGTTGTTCATGATCATGAAGGCAGCCAGGAAGCCGTAGAGGCCCTGGGTACCGGGAAGGATCTCAAGAATGAGGACACGGCCGAATTTGCCCGGGTCTTCAGTGATGACACCGGCAGCGGATTTACCAACAGTACCTACGCCTTTGGCAGAACCCATGCCTGCGAACATAGCTGCGAAAGCTGCGCCTAAAATAGCAAATGCAACACCAAGGTTTTCCATATTAATTTTCCTCCTTGAATACGAAAGTTTGAGATTGAGCAGACAGCGGATCGAATTTATTTCCGCCGCCCTCATAGAACTTGCCGAAGAATTCGACGTACTGGAGTCGGTTGGTATGGACATAGGCACCGATGAGGTTGATGCCGAGGTTGATCGTATGTCCGATGATGAAGATCGGGATGAAGATGAACCACTGTCCACCGCCCGGGGTCGCGCCCAGCTGATTGACAACGGATGCGATAACGCCCGTGCAAAGACCCAGTGCAAGAAGTCTTGCATAGGAAAGGATGTCTCCGAGATAACCGGAAGCGGTATTGTAGAGGCCATAGAGACCGCCGCCAAAGCCCGCTGCGACCTTTCCGAAAGAGCTCTTCTGCTTGATACGGATGATGACCGGTCCGAGGACCACGCCGATGGCACCGATGATGGCCATCGTGTTGAGAACCGGTGACGCGGCCTTGATCATATTGTCGATGGGCCTTGTCCACGCGATTTCTGCCAGAGCGCCGCCGCCGATGAAACTGTTGACGAGCGGGATGACACCGATCAGGATGAGAATGATCGGAACGGTTTCCACGAGACCTTCAAACATCATGCCATGTTTGCTCATCTTATAAAGATTGACGCAGTTGGCAAGGATGAGATGAAGGATGCCGATCAGGAAGCAGAGCAGCAAAAAGCGGGTGGTATGCTGCAGCGGATCGAACCAGTAGAGGTGATGGACGGAAAGGAAGTCCGTCGGATCGTTGCTCTTCAGGTTGTTCGCGACCCACTTCGGCAGATCGCCAAACCAGCTGTTCTGCATGGCGCCCCAGAACGTGGTGGAAATACCACAGCCAAGTCCGTAGTTGACAAGGGCTCTCTTGTTGGGCTCCGGTTTATATTTCTTTTTCACGAACAGGCAAAGAATGATCATAATGAGACCATAACCTGCGTCACCGAGCATCAGACCAAACAGGAAATAATAGAAGATGGTCATGATGAAGTTCGGGTCGATGTCCTTGTGCGAGGGGAACGCGTACATGTTCGTAATGCTCTCCATCGTCTTGCCCATCGTGTTGTTGAGGACAGCGACGGGGACATCATCAGACGTATTGTCCACATCCTTCAGATCGACCGCGATATCGAAGTGGTTCTCCAGCTTCTTCTTAAGGTCGTCTGCTTTGATCTCCGGCACATAGCCGGTCAGGACGAAGACGGAGTCGTCGACTGAGACTTTGTCCAGGACTTTGTACTTGTCGGCGCGGATCGTCAGATAATCCCGCAGGAACGCGATGTCGTCACGGGCGTCACCATAGCCTTTAATGGCTTCTTCCGCTTCGGCGATCTGTGCGTTGCAGTCTTCGATCTTCTTCTCCATACGCTCGATCCGCACTTTCGGCGGATGCTTGGTGGCGTCGGAGACCGAGACGAAACCGGCCGTACGCAGTGCCTGTTCAAAGGTTTTAGCATTATCTTTATGGCAGAGTGCTACAAGACAGGTCTGGTTTTTGTCCGAAGAGACGATCTCGACTTCGCCCTGTGCTTCCGGATCCACTTCCACGATCTTGGTCAGCACGCCTTCCCGGTCGAGCGGTTCGGCGATGGTACCGATAAATGCGCATGTGTCAGCGGTCCCTTTAAAAGAAGACGGGATGTCGAGGCTCTCCCAGGGTCTGACCTGGTCGATGGCCGTCTCGGCCCGCGCGATCTCCACGCGGCTGTCCTGTATCTTCTTATAAAGCGCATTGATCTTTTTGCATTTGCCGAGCGTTTCATCCACGCCTTTCGACTTTTCCAGGAACTCGGTCGTGCTCATTTCCTTTCGGTAAGCAAACGAGTCGAGCATGCCGCCTTTTCCGGGAGCATACTTGTCGAGGACTTCCACAGCACTGTCGACCATCGACCCGTACTTATCCAGCTGAGTGACGGTAGATGCGGTAGGGATACTGGTAAAGTGTCCGCTCTCCTCATTCATCTCGTCCAGCTGAACGGAGCCCTGTCGCTGAAGGAACTCGATGATGTTCTTCCTGTCCTTCTGCAGACCGAGGATCTCAATACGCTTCATATTGAGTATTGCCATAGAGAAAACACCTCCTTTTCGTCAAAATAAAATACTGATTCCCGAAAATCGAAAATCAGTCCTGAGGAATGATGGTCTTCAGAACTGCTTCTGCAGAGACATCACGTCTATCGTTGCCGAGTTTTTTCAGGTTCTCGATCTGACCCTGAACTTCTGCTCTGGCTTTGGAATAAATTGCTTCCGCCTGAAGTTTCGCTTCTGCAACGACCCGGTCGCCTTCCTCTAAAGCGGCCTTTTTTTCAGCATCTGTGGCAGCTTTTGCTTCCGCCTCTGCTGTTTTGATGATGTCCGCGGCTTTCGCCTTGGCATCGGCTTCTCTTTCAGCAGCTTTTTTCTCTGCTTCGAGAACCTTGTTGATCATCTCAGAGGCCATTGTCAACATCACCCTTTCTAAAGATTATTAATGGGAGCCCCCCGATTGAATGGCACAATCCTTAGACAGGCTCTTCTTAACGCGAGTATTATACCAAATTGATATGGTCGTTTTCAACAAACCAATCATCGTTTTATTACAACTTTTTATGTTTATTTTTTAACAGTTTCCTGACCTTGTACAGATAATGTCGTACACTCGCCATAACGAATGATGTGTTTTGGTACGTAAAAGCCATTTTAACATTCACAAAAATGTCTATTTTTCAACAATTAGTCAGAATAAATGCGCAAAACCGAGACAATTTTCGTCATTTGAAAGGGTTGTATCTACAACGTTCGTATGTTAAAATTTTCGCGCAAAATGGAATAGGAGGAATTTTATTCATGACAGCTAACATTCCTGAACATTCAGGGTTCACGAAGATCCCTTACGGCAAACTGGGGATCATCGCCATGAAAGGCACGGAAGAGATCGCAGCCAAGGTCGACAAATACATCGTCGACTGGCGGAAAGAGACCCTCGACCAGGACGACGGTGTGCACATCGCCGGCTATGCAGAGGACTCCTTCCTCATCAAATACAGCGCCCCGCGTTTTGCGTCGGGCGAAGCCAAGGCAGTCATCGAACAGACCGTCCGCGGATATGACCTGTTCATTCTGATCGATGCTTTCAACTACGCTGTCACCTACAAGATGCGCGGCACCGAGATCCCCATGAGTCCGGACGATCACTATGCCGACTTGAAGCGCATCCTCGCCGCCATCAACGGCAAAGCCCGCCGTGTCACGGTCGTCATGCCCATGCTGTACGAGGGCAGACAGCACCGCAAGACCAACCGCGAGTCCCTCGACTGCGCCATGATGCTTCAGGAACTCGTCGATTACGGCGTCGATTCCATCCTCACGTTCGATGCCCATGACCCCCGTGTCTGCAACGCCATCCCGCTGCACGGCTTCGAAAACGTCTCTCCTATCTACCAGATGCTGAAAGCCCTCATCCGCACGACACCGGACATCCGTCTCGACAAAGAGAACATGGTCGTCGTCTCCCCCGATGAAGGCGGTATGAACCGGGCCATCAAATTCGCCACGGCACTCGGTGTCGACCTCGGCATGTTCTATAAACGCCGCGACTATTCCCGCGTCGTAGACGGCCGCAACCCCATCCTGGCCCATGAATTCCTCGGTTCTTCCCTCGAAGGCAAGAACGTCATCGTCGTCGACGACATGATCGCCTCCGGCGAATCCATGCTGGACGTCTGCAGCAAGCTCAAAAACCTCGGCGCGAACAAGATCTACGTCTGCACTTCCTTCGGCCTCTTCACGAGCGGCCTTGAGAAGTTCGACGAGTGCAAGAGAAACGGCACCATCGACAAGATCCTCTGCACCAACACCATCTACCGCGCGCCCGACCTCCTTTCCAGAGACTGGTATGTCGACGTCGACATGGGCAAATTCACCGCCTATCTCATCGACGCCATCAACCACGACGTCTCCATCGGGCCGCTCCTCGACCCGTCCTCCAAGATCGACGCCCTTCTGGCCCGTCACGAGGAAGACCTCAAGGAACATTCCGACACCCAGATGCGGTTCCACATCTGATCGAAACAAAAACATCCCGTATCCTCTGCCGAGGGTACGGGATTTCTTTATTGATGATTCTTTTGAGGCCGCTCAGAGCAGTTTTTCCGCCCAGTCCGCTTCTTTGAACCCGACAAGAGCAAACTTCGGGTCGAGATAGATCGGCCGTTTGACGAGCATGCCGTCGGTGGCGAGCAGATCGAGCTTTTCGTCGTCGGTCATCGTCTTCAGTTTTTTGGACAGTTCCATCTGCCGGTACAGCTGACCGTGGGTGTTGAACAGCTTGTCGAGCGGCAGGCCGCTGCGGTCCCAGATGACCTCGAGGTCGGCCCGGGTCGGGTTTTCGAGTTTGATGTCCCGGAAGTCATAAGGTACTTTATTGGCGATGAGCCACTGCTCCGCCTTACGACTCGTCGAGCATTTTGGATAACCGAAAAACAGCATGATATACTCCCCTGTCTGCAGGTTCTTTTCTACGCCCACATTGTACAGGAATCCAAATGGTCTGACAAGACTTTCTTTGCTTTGAAAATTTTGTATTGCAATTTTTCATTTGAGGTGGTATCATAGTCGCATCAAAGGCGAAGACGTCTTCGGATCCGCAAGGGTCCGGAGGCGTCTTTTTCTTTGTTGGAATCCTAAATCATCAGAAGGGAGTCATCCACCATGAACACCGGAGATACTGCTTTGGTACTCATCTCAGCTGCATTCGTCTTTCTCATGACCCCTGCCCTCGGTTTCTTCTATGGAGGTCTTGGGCGCCGAAAGAACGTCGTTTCAAACCTTATGAACTCGTTCTTCATCCTCGGACTCGCCACCGTCCTCTGGGTCGCTGTCGGTTTTTCCCTGTCCTTCGGGCAGGACCACGGAGGCGTGATCGGGGACTTTTCCTGGGCCTTCTTCAACGGTGTCGGCTTTGAGCCGGGACCCTACGGAGAGACCGTCCCGTTCCTCGCTTACGCGCTCTTCCAGATGATGTTCGCCATCATCACACCGGCTCTGATCACCGGTTCCATCGCCGGAAGAATGAAATTTAAAGCGTTATTTATTTTCATTTTGCTGTGGTCCGTGATCGTCTACTACCCCATCGCCCATATGGTCTGGGGACACGGCGGATGGCTCGAACGCATCGGTGTCGCCGACTTTGCCGGAGGCGACGTCGTCCATATCTCCTCCGGTGTCACCGCGCTTCTTCTGTGCATCGCCCTCGGGAAACGGGAAGACATCAAGTCCGCCAGTTACCGCTGCCACAACGTGCCCTTCGTCGCGCTCGGCGCAGGACTTCTGTGGTTCGGCTGGTTCGGATTCAACGCCGGCTCCGCGCTCGGAGCCAACGGCCTTGCGGCACATGCGTTCGCCACGACGGCAGTCGCATCCGCCTCTGCCATGCTGACCTGGATGCTCATCGATGTCCGTGAGACCGGCAAACCGACCCTTGTCGGCGCCTCCACCGGCCTCGTCGTCGGCCTGGTCGCCATCACCCCCGGCACCGGTTTCGTCCCGATTTGGGCCTCCTTTATCATCGGCGGTCTGGTCAGTCCGGTCTGCTACTTCAGCGTCTCCCGGGTCAAGAAAAAGTTTGGCTACGACGACGCGCTGGATGCCTTCGGATGCCATGGTGTCGGCGGCATCTTCGGCGGCATCATGACCGGTCTGTTCGGTTCTCAGGCCGTGAACCCCGCGCTCGTGTCCGACGGCCTCGTCTTTGGCGATACAAAGCTGTTCCTTGCGAACCTCGTCGGCACTGTCGCCACTATCCTCCTCGGCCTGGTCGGAGGCGGGTTATGCATCTTCCTCACGAAGAGGATCACTCCGCTGAGAGTTTCCGAGAAAGAAGAGAAGATCGGTCTCGACATCACACAGCACGGCGAACGTGCCTACCCGTCCTTCAACGGACTGGATGACTAAAGGAGGACTGATTCCATGTATAAAGTCGAAGCCATCGTCCGCGAGGAGAAACTCGAGGACGTCAAAGAGGCACTGGTTGCCGAAGACATTCGCGGCATGACGATCTCTCAGGTCATGGGCTGCGGCGTCCAGATGGGGTTCACCGAACTCGTCCGAGGCAATGAGATCGCCGTCAATATGATCCCGAAGATCAAATTCGAGATCCTTGTCTCCAACGAACACTGGAGAGACAAAGCCATCGAAGCCATCCGCGTGGCGGCCTGGACCGGCGAACCCGGCGACGGCAAGATCTTCGCGTACAGCGTGGACACCGCCGTCCGCATCCGTACCGCGGAACGGGACGTCGACGCCGTCACCCCCTCCCATGAGGGCCGTGACCACAACCGCCGTCAGAAGCATACGACCAAGCTCAACGAAAAATAATTAAAAGCAGGGACTCGACAGAGTCTCTGCTTTTTTGGTGAGATGAAGTAAAAAGATGCTGACAGGAGCCTTCGAAGGATCGGTCCGGCGTTTCCAAGTGAGACTGCGCCGCGCTTTTGCGCCTGGAGCGAACCAAAGGGCTGTGGGCTTCGGGGGTCGAGCCGGAGAAGGGTCATGGAAGCATCTTTAAAAACTCTTCTTCGGTGAGGACCGGAACGCCGAGGCTCTGGGCTTTCGTGAGCTTCGAGCCGGCGGCTTCGCCCGCGACGAGGTACGAGGTCTTTTTCGAGACGGAGCCGGTGGCCTTGCCGCCGTTGTTCTCGATGAGTTCCTTGATCTCGTTCCGGGTCAGGGTCGTAAGTGTACCGGTGACGACGATAGTCTTCCCTTCCAGGACGTTCGACTGCTGCGTATCCTCCTGCTCCATCGTGAGGCCGGAGGCGCGGAAGCGTTCGAGCATCTCTTTGCCGAACTCGCTGTCGAAATACTCGCGGAGTCCGACCGCCGTCGTTTCGCCGATGTCCGGCACCGCGGTCAGAGTCTCAAGGTCCGCCTCTGCCAGCGCATCCAGAGAATGGAACTGCCGCATCAGGTTCCGGGCGGTCGTGTTGCCGACGTTCCGGATGCCGAACCCGGCGAGCAGACGCCAGGGCTCGTTCTGTTTCGAGGCCTCGATGCCGGCCAGCAGATTGTCGGTCCCCTTCTCCCGGCCGACCGTACCTTTTTCGATCAGTTCATCGCGATGTTCTGCGAGTGTGTAGATGTCCGCATAGCTTTTCAGGTACCCTTCGCCGATGAGCGCTTCGACCTGTTTCGGGCCGAGGCCGGCGATGTCCATGCAGGGCCGGGACGCAAAGTACGAGATGGTCCGGGACAGCTGTGCCGGGCAGCCGGGGTTCACACAGCGGATGTCGGCGGTCCCCTCTTCTTTGACGAGCGGTTCGCCGCAGACCGGGCACTGGTCCGGCGCCTCATAAATGGCTTCCGGCTCGGTGACACAGTCCACCAGCTTCGGGATGATGTCGCCGGACTTCAGGATGTTGTAGACCCCGCCGATGCCGACCTTCTTCTCGCGGATGTAGTCCTGGTTGTGCAGGGTGACGTTCGAGACGTTGGTGCCGCAGAGGCGCGCCGGTTTTCCGGTCTCTGCGTCGACGACCCGCCCGATGAAGGCGATCTTGCCGGTCCGCCCGACCGTGGGCGTGATGTCTTCCATGACCACCGGTCTCTGTTCCGGCGGATATTTGTAGGCGATGTGCCCGGCCGAGTACTTGGAACCGGCCGGGAATTCGTTGCGCAGCGCGGTCTCGTCGATCTTGACGACGGCGCCGTCGAGGTCGAAATCGATCTCTCCGCGCATGTCTCCGATCGCTTCAATGGCGGCGATGACTTCGTCGGCAGTATTGCAGTGTCTGTGGTACACCACCGGCAGCCCGAACGCCTGCAACGCATCCATGCCGAGACAATGGCTGCGGGTCAGATCTTCCGGCCCTTCCTGGACGTTGAAGATGAACATCCGGAGGCCGCGCTCTTTCGTGACGGAAGTATCGAGCTGACGGAGTGTTCCGGCGGCGAGGTTCCGCGGGTTCGCGGCGGCCTTCTTCCCCAGTTCCTCCTGCAGTTCGTTATAGCGTTCGAAGTCCTCGTGGCTCATGTAGACTTCGCCGCGAAGGGTCAGGTTCTCATAGGGCAGGTCCAGCGTCAGCGGGATGTCCGGGATGACTCTCGCGTTTGCCGTGACATCTTCCCCAACGAAGCCGTCACCGCGGGTCTCGGCGAGGACGAGTATCATCGGTCCATCGCCCTCTCTTCGGTACGTGATGGACATGGAGAGGCCGTCCACCTTGACTTCCACGGAGAACGTGGCGTCCGGATGGACTGCATGGACTTTGTCCACGAACGCACGGACGTCGTCGAATTCGAAGACGTCCTCGATGGAGAGCATGGGCACGGTATGGGTCACCTTGACGCCGGCCTCCCGCTTGACGGTGCCGCCCACTTTCTGGGACGGCGAATCCGGGTCGGCCCACTCGGGGTGCTCTTTCTCCGCCGCCTTCAGCTGCTGCATGAGCTGGTCGTACTCGAAGTCGGAGATCTCCGGCGCGTCCTGGTTGTAGTACCGGTCCATGTGGTATTCGATGGTATTCCGCAGTGCCTGATATTCCAGTTGTGTCAAAATGATTACTCCTCTGGAAAAAGCCAAAAGCTCCGTCTCGAGCGTCCGCCAACCGAACCCCCTCTGCGAGGGACCCCAGACGTCGATCCGGACTTTTGTCTTTTTATAGCATTTCTGATATTTTACCACACTTTTTCCCAATCAGAAAACATGGCAAAAGTCAAGGATTGACTTATATTATAGAGCATTCTACAATGGAGGCAGAAACAGAGAAGGAGCTAAATGGTATGGATAACGAACAGGAATACAACCCCAATCTCATCACCGTCCAGGACGACGACGGCGTCGAGCACATCTTTGAGGAACTCGACCGCATCGAGACCGATGAAGGCCGTTACGTCGCCATGCTGCCGACCTACGACAGCGAAGAGGAGATGCTCGAGTCCGACTCCGAGCTCATCATCCTGAAAGTCTTTGAAGAGGGCGATGAGACCTTCCTCGCCGCCATCGAAGACGATGACGAGTTCGATGAGATCGCCGAGATCTTTGAAGAACGACTTGCGGACATTTTCGAGATCGATGTCGTCGAAGCCGACGTCATCCCGGAAGAAGAATAAAACAGAAAAAGGCCTACTGGGTTCGACACTCTCGAAACATTTTTGACCCAACACGTTTTGTAAGGGAGTCCGGGCAGCCGGCGGAATGCAGACCTCCCCTTCGGGGATGCTGGGAGCATGGAAACCGTCTTATGGACACCCACCTGTCTCAGAGGCAGGTCATCATCGTTTCGACACCGGCCCGGTGGGTTTTCTTTTTAAAAAAGAAAAGCGATCTTTCCGTTATACGGAGAGATCGCTTTTTGCTTTTTCGATCATCGAGTAAATGCCGTTTTTCATGAGCTGTTCCGTCAGTACCCGCATGGTATCGATGACGCCTTCATCATGCTGCGAGAGGTACGACATGTTGGTGAGGATCATGGAGAAGAAGTGTTCAAACAGAAAGTCCTGTTCCATTTCGGTGTAGCTGTCGCCAAAGAGCGGGAAGCAGCGCTCCTTCATCTCCAGTTTCAGCATCCGGATAAAGCGCCCGTCGACCGACCGAAGGCGTAAAAGCAGGATCGTATCCTTCTTCTGGTAAAGCGCGGATTCGAGATGCCGGATGACTTCCCCGAGGTCGGTCACGCCGACGTGGTCGACGATCCACTGGAACTGCTCGATCATGGTATCCAGGGTCTCCGCCTCATACTGTTCCAGGATCTCAAAGACATCGTGATAGTACCGGTAGAACGTACTGCGGTGGACATGAGCGCGTTCCACGACCATGGCGACCGTGATCCGGTCGACCGGATGGTCCTTCAAAAGGTCCCAGAACGCATCCGCAATGAGCTGGCGGGTGGCGTCTGTCAGTTCGGGCTGTTTTTTCATATAATTCCCCTTGTCCGATAATGCGACACATCTCCATCGATTGTCTCTTGATGATTGTTCTGTCTGTTCCTACAATATTATAAGACAAGCTGTCTTATTTTGTAAATGTCAGATTCAATATAGAGGCGATCTCATGAAACAAACCTGCAAACTCGGTATCGACATCGGTTCCACGACGGTGAAAATCGCGATCCTGGATGACAACAATGAGGTGTTGTTTTCCGATTACCGCCGGCACTTTGCCCGAATCCAGGAAACGCTTGCAGACCTGCTCGAAGAGGCGATGGAGCTCCTTGGCGATGTGCGTCTTTCTGCTATGATCACCGGTTCCGGAGGTCTGACCCTGGCCAACCATCTGGGGGTCCCCTTCACCCAGGAAGTCGTTGCGGTCGCGACCTCGCTTCGTTTTTATGCGCCGCATTGCGATGTAGCCATCGAACTTGGAGGCGAAGATGCAAAGATCATCTACTTCACCGGCGGGATCGACCAGCGGATGAACGGCATCTGTGCCGGAGGCACCGGTTCGTTCATCGATCAGATGGCCGCCCTTTTGCAGACCGACGCGTCCGGCCTTGACCGGCTTGCGAAACATTATCAGATGATCTACCCCATTGCGGCGCGGTGCGGTGTCTTCGCGAAATCCGATATCCAGCCGCTGATCAACGAGGGTGCGACCCGGGAGGACCTGGCCGCATCCATCTTCCAGGCGGTCGTCAATCAGACGATCTCCGGCCTCGCCTGCGGCAAACCGATCCGCGGGAACGTGGCATTTCTCGGTGGCCCGCTCCACTTCCTACCGGAGTTACGGCAGGCATTCATCCGCACGCTGGCGCTGAGCGACGATGCCGTCATCGCTCCGGACAACTCTCACCTCTTCGCCGCCATCGGCTCTGCCATGTCAGTGGAAAACACCGACGGCGCACGGGTCCTGTCCGATTATGCAAAGCAGCTGCGCAGCGGTGTCCTGATGGACACGGAAATCATACGGATGAAGCCCCTGTTCGACTCCCCCGCCGAATACGATACATTCGTCGCCCGTCATGAAGCGGCAAAGGTACATCGCGAAAACATCCGGGAGTACCACGGACGCTGCTACCTCGGCATCGATGCCGGCAGTACCACGACCAAACTGGCGCTCATCGCCGAAGACGGAAGCCTCCTGTTCACCTATTACGACAACAACCAGGGCTCCCCCATCCTGACGGCGCAGCGGGCGATCCTGGAACTGCAGGAACTTCTGCCCGAAGACGCGACCATCGCCTACAGCTGTTCCACCGGGTATGGAGAAGCCCTGCTGAAATCCGCTTTCTGTCTCGACGAAGGAGAAGTCGAAACTATTGCCCACTACTATGCGGCCGCGTTCTTTGACCCGAAGGTCGACTGCATTCTCGATATCGGCGGGCAGGACATGAAATGCATCCGCATCAAGGAAGGGACGGTCGACTCGGTCCAGCTCAATGAGGCCTGTTCCTCCGGCTGTGGCTCGTTCCTCGAGACCTTTGCCAATTCGCTCGGAATGGACATCCGGGACTTTGCCAAAGTGGGACTCTATGCGAAAGAGCCTACCGACCTCGGCACCCGGTGCACGGTCTTTATGAATTCCAATGTCAAGCAGGCACAAAAAGAAGGCGCGGAAGTGTCCGATATTTCTGCGGGCCTTGCCACCAGTGTCATCAAAAACGCACTTTATAAAGTCATCAAAGTCACCAGTGTCAGGGACCTTGGGCAGAACATCGTGGTCCAGGGAGGCACCTTCTACAACGACGCCGTCCTGCGCGCACTCGAGACCCTTCTGGATGCTCCGGTCATCCGGCCCGATATCGCCGGCATCATGGGAGCGTTCGGCGCAGCGCTCATCGCCAGAGAGCGGTATCATCTCGCCGACGAACTCGCTGCCACCAGAGAGGACTTCCGCAGCCCGGTCTCCACGATGCTGTCGCTCGATGAGATCCTGTCCCTCAAATTCGAGACCTCCATGCGCCGCTGTCCCAACTGCAGCAACCACTGCATCCTCACAGTCAACGACTTTGGCGGCGGACGGGAGTTCATCTCCGGGAACCGCTGTGAGCGCGGTCTCGGCAAAGAGACGTCCCGGCAGAACATCCCGAACCTGTTCGCCTATAAGCAGAAACGGATCTTTGGCTACAAGCCCCTGTCGAAAGAAGAGGCCTTCCGCGGAGAAGTCGGTCTGCCCCGGGTCCTCAACATGTATGAGAACTACCCCTTCTGGGCGACCTTCTTCCGGGAACTCGGGTTCCGCACGGTCCTGTCACCGGTCTCTTCCCACAAGCTGTATGAGATGGGCATCGAATCGATTCCCTCCGAGTCGGAGTGCTACCCTGCCAAGCTCTCTCACGGTCATATCGAATGGCTGATCCAACACGGACAGAAGTTCCTCTTCATGCCCTGCATCCCCTATGAGCGAAACGAGACTCCGGACTCCCCGAACCACTTCAACTGTCCCATCGTCACCTCCTATGCGGAGAACATTAAGAACAACGTCGAATCTCTGGCCGAAGAGAACGTCCTCTTCATGAGCCCCTTCATGGCTTTTACCAGCGAAGCGATCCTTACGGACATCCTGGTCCGCACCTTCACCGAGGACTCCATGATCCTCGATGCCATCCGGCCGGTGGGCGATCTGCGGGCGAACGATATTCTGGAGACCTTCCACAACTTCCACCTGACCAGGCAGGAAGTCCGCACCGCCGCACATAAAGCGTGGCAGGAACTCACCAATGCCCGTCTCGATATCCAGCAAAAGGGAGAAGAGACGCTCCAGTGGATGGAGACGACCGGTCACCGGGGCATCGTCCTCGCCGGCCGACCCTACCACGGAGACCCGGAAGTGCACCACGGCATCCCGGAACTTATCAACTCCTACGGGTTCGCGGTCCTGACCGAAGACTCCGTCTCCCACCTCGGCTCCATCGACCGGCCCACCATTGCGACCGACCAGTGGATGTACCATACCCGTCTCTACCGGGCCGCGGAATACGTCAAGACCCGAGAAGACCTCGACCTCATCCAGCTCAATTCCTTCGGGTGCGGGGTCGACGCGGTCACCGCCGACCAGGTCCGGGACATCCTGACCGGGTCCGGAAAGATCTATACCCTTCTCAAGATCGACGAAGTAAACAACCTCGGGGCCGCCCGCATCCGGGTCCGTTCCCTGATCGCCGCACTCCGGGTCCGGGAGCAGAACGGCTTCCGTCTGTCACCGGTCTCTTCGGCACACCCGAGAGTCGAGTTCACGAAAGAGATGAAAGAGGACGGCTACACCATTCTGGCTCCCCAGATGTCTCCGATCCACTTCCAGTTCCTCGAGCCGGTGTTCCGCCAGTTCGGCTACCATGTCGTCATCCTGCAAAACGATGACCGGGCCGCGGTCGACGCCGGACTTCAGTACGTCAATAATGACGCCTGCTACCCTTCCCTGATCGTCGTCGGGCAGGTCATGGACGCGCTGCTTTCCGGAGAATACGACCTGGACCACACTGCCGTCCTGATGACGCAGACCGGTGGCGGCTGCCGTGCCTCCAACTATGTCGGCTTCTTCCGCCGGGCACTGGAGAAAGCCGGGATGGAGCAGATCCCCGTCATCTCTCTGAACGCCAACGACATGGAGCAGAATTCCGGCTTCTCGATCCCGCTTCCCCTGCTGGTCAAGGCCATGGAAGCCCTGTCCTACGGCGATATACTGATGCGCGTGCTTTACGCCACCCGACCGTATGAACGGACCTCCGGTGCCGCCAATGCCCTGCACGACAAGTGGGCGTCGATCGCCAAAGAACAGCTGCAGAAAAAGTATCCGGACTTCGCCGGATACCGCGACATCGTCCGGGGCATCATCCGGGACTTCGACGCGCTTCCGCGCAGAAATGTCGTAAAGCCGAAAGTCGGCATCGTCGGGGAGATCCTCGTCAAGTTCTCTCCGCTCGCTAACAACCATATCGTCGACCTGCTCGAGTCGGAAGGCGCGGAAGCGGTCATGCCGGACCTCACCGATTTCCTCTTTTACTGCATGTATAACCAGCGGTTCAAGTACGAGCACCTTGGCGGAAGCCGCGCCAACCGGGACATCGCAAACGTCGGCATCTATGTGCTGGAACGGTTCCGCCGGACGGCCGTCCGGGAACTAAAACGCTCCGTACACTTCACCCCGCCCGCAAAGATCCACCATCTGGCGGAACTCGCGGCACCTCACGTGTCGACCGGAAACGAGACCGGCGAAGGCTGGTTCCTGACCGGCGAGATGATGGAACTCCTGGAAGAAGGCGTGCCCAACATCGTCTGTACCCAGCCCTTCGGCTGTCTGCCGAACCATGTGGTCGGAAAAGGTGTCATCAAAGATCTGAGAGCCACCCATCCGGACGCGAACATCATTGCGGTCGACTACGACCCGGGCGCCTCTGAGGTCAACCAGCTCAACCGCATCAAGCTCATGCTGTCGACGGCCCGTTCCGGATATGCCGCCACAGGAAGCTGATTGTCAAATCAAACTTTTCCGTGCTACAATAAAAGCGTCAACAATTGTGATATTTGGAGGCGCTACTTATGAAATTCAAAAACTTTCTGATCGCACTGCTCGCAATTCTTCTCATCCTGGCCCTCGGAGCCGGCTACCTCATGCTCACCGGGCATGTGGCAAACCCGTTCGAGAAGCAGAAGCAGGCGACCATCACCGCCGAGGAAGTGGAACAGCAGATCACCAAAGCGGCGGACCTGTCCACCGCGAAACTCACTTATAAAGGCATCGTGAACTTCACCGAAGGTCAGATCAAGTACATCACCCAGAACTCGTTCAACATGACCTACACCGCGGACATCGTCGCCGGCGTCGACATGACCAAGGTCACCGTCGACCTCGTCCAGCCGCAGGGCGGCAACCCCGGCAAGGTCACGGTCAGCATCCCGAAGGCCGCCATCCAGTCCGTCACCATCGACCCGGACTCCCTCGCGTTCTATGACCAGAAGTGGGCGCTCTTCAACAAGACCGCCAACACCGACGTCCAGGACGCTCTGAAAGCTGCCGAGCAGGATGCCCGTCAGAACTTCGGCAAGAAAGAACTCATCACCACCGCTCAGGATCAGGCGGAAGAAGTCATCAAGGGCTTCGTCCAGTCCGTCCTGCCGGAAGGCTATGAGCTGGAGATCGTCTGATGTCGACCCCGCTGGAAATCGAGCGCAAATGGATGGTCTCCGGATGGCCGGAGCACAACGAAGACGACCTGCCGGAAGGCGGGCTTCGTCTGCCGCTGGTCCTGACGCTGGACATGGCACAGGGCTATGTGACGACCAAACCCACGGTGCGCATCCGCTCCGGAAAAGTCCTGTTCTCCGCGGACGGAGAACCGGTCGGCGAAGAGAAGTTCATCCTCTGCTTCAAGTCCAAAAGCAGAGACGGCGGTCTCTCCCGCAAAGAGCTCGAGTTCCCCATTCCGGAAGAGCGGTTCCGTGAACTCGAAGAATTCATTGGACTGCCCCTCATCCGCAAAGTCCGCCGGACCTATCTGCTTCCGGACGGAAAACAGCTGGAAGTCAGCCATGTCGACGAAGGCCTTCCCACCGAATTCTGGTATGCCGAAGTGGAATTCGACTCTGAAGACGAGGCAGTCACCTGGTCTCCGTACAACGTCGGACTGGAAAACTACCTCAAAAACGAAGTCACCCGCGAAAAGGGCCAGAGCATGGCCGCTTACTGGCGGGAGACCCGGGAATAATAACGAAACAAGAAAGAGCCCGCACCGGTTGGTGCGAGCTCTTTTTTCTGTTTTATTCTTTCAATACGGAGATGCTGCGGATCCCGTAATAGTCCATGACGGCCACAGCGTTCCGATCGACCTTCTCTCCCGGTACAACGGGCAGCACGGCCGGCGGACATCCGATATGGACATCGGCGGCGATCCGCCCTTCTGCGTCTGAAACCGGGATCGTCTCCGTCGGGTGAAGCAGCACGTCACGAGGTGTCAGGACCCGTTCCGGCAACCGGTTCGAGAAGCTCGGCCGTTCCGGATCCGACTCCGGCATGATCTTCTGCACCTGCATCAGCATGTGGACGGCGATCGACAGTTTCTCGTGATCTTCATTCGTGTTGTTCGGCGCGAACATGAGGACGACCATATCCCGGTCCGCATATTCGCACTCGATATCGAAGTCCCGGAGCCGGTCCGCGAACACGAGACCGGAGCCCACACGGGACGCCACACAGTCGACGGTCGCTTTCAGGGGTTCGTCCCCCATCAAAACTAGTCCTTCGGACTGCATCTGTGCTTTGACGGCATCTACACGCTCCGCGGTCTCCGAAAAGGCCGTCTGAGCGTTTTTTTCGATCCAGTCGTTCGCGAGGTCGAGGGACTGTAAAACGAGGTATGAGGGGCTTGTGGAACCAAACAGACACATCGCATCACGAGCTGTGTCTTCGAAGCCCTCGGGAGCACCCGCTCCGATGTGCAGGTATCCGCCGCCGGTCAGGACCGGTAATGTCTTGTGGGCGGAGTCTGCACAGGCGTCTGCGCCCAGTGTCATCGGGTGGATGTCTTCCGGCAGGAACTTGAGATATGCCCCGTGGGCATTGTCCACGAGCAGCAGCGTCCCGAACCGGTGAGCGACATCAGCCAGGCCCCGGAGGTCGAGGACATGGCCGAGGTAGTCGGGTGACGTCACATAGACAGCGGTGACTTTGCGCCCTTCGCTCATCACCCGCTCCAGATGCATCTCGAGTCCGTCCGGAGAGATGGCACAGCGGCATAACGAGTAATCCTCTTCCGAAGCCATCCACTCGACATCAAACCCGATGAGCTGGGAGGCCTGGACGAAGGACTTGTGGGCATTGCGCCCCGCCAGGATGAGCGGGGTCTCGTCATAGTCGGAAAACCAGTGCTGACACGCGAGCAGGCACATCGCCCTGATGCTCTGGGAGGAACCTCCGGCAGAGTAGAACGTACGGCGGGAGCCAAACAGCTTTGCCGCGTTCGCTTCGCTCTCCGCGATGATGCCTTCCGCTTCATAGAGGGAGTCCGCGCCCTTGACTTCCGTGAGGTCGAGCGCCTCAACGCCGAGCATGCCCAGACCTTTGTGGCCGGGCATGTGGAGTCTCGTTTTATTCTGTTGTGAATACTCTCTGCAGAAGTCCGCGATGGGAGTCCTCATCGGAGCACACACTCCTTTATTGGTTACCGGACGATGGCAAAGGCCATGGCGGCGAAGTACAGAAGGACCATGACGGCGCCTTCCGGACGTTTGATGGCTTTCTTCGTGAGACCGAAGACATAGGTCAGGATGCCGATGCCGATGAGGATGTACAGATCCCAGACGGAGGCGGCGTTGACCGCGATGGGGTGGATCGCCGAAGAGACGCCGAGGATCAGCAGGACATTGAAGATGTTCGAACCGACCACGTTGCCGACCGCCATACCGGTCTCCCCTTTCCGGGCCGCCACGATGGACGTGACCAGTTCCGGCAGAGACGTGCCGAGGGCAACGATGGTGAGGCCGACCAGTGTCTCGGTCATGCCGGCAGCCAGCGCGATATTCTTGGCACCATAGACAACGGCTTCCCCGCCGGCGACGATGAGAGCGATGCCGATGATGATCAGCAGGAAACACTTCCATCCGGGCATATCCTCATACTCTTCTTCCGTTTTCGCGGGGTTCTTTCTTGCGTCGTGGATCAGGTACACGATATAGCAGACAAAGATGATCAGCAGGACGATGCCGAGCCAGCGGGACACGAGGCCGACATTGTCGGACATGGCGTAGTTCAGAAGCCCGCCGTTCACGAGGAGCACATAGCAGGAGCCGATGAGCAGCAGGAACGTGACCCCGAGATTCACCGGGAAGTCGCGCTTCAGGACGCTGTCCCCGACGGGGAGCGGATGGATGAGCGCGCAGATGCCGAGGACCATCAGCGTATTGAACAGGTTGGAACCGACGACATTGCTGACGGCGATCTCATTGGCGCCCTGGATGGCAGCCGACGTACTGACGGCAAGTTCCGGAGCACTGGTGCCCATCGCCACAACGGTAAGGCCGATGATGAGGCCGGGCACTTTGAGTTTCTTGGCAAGGGCGGCCGCGCCGTCCACGAACCAGTCGGCACCTTTGATGAGGGCGATAAAGCCCGCGATCAGGATGACGACATCGAGGAGGATCTTCATTCTTCTTTCCTTCTTTTCCAGTTATTTCAATGGGCGGTCAGCGAAGGACCTCCTTGATGGATTCTGCCACATTGTAGTAGTGGTCGGCAACACGTTCGACATTGGAGAGGAATGTGAGGTAGTTGGCGCCGACTTCGGGGTCGCAGATGTCTTCGTTGAGCCGGTCGATGTGGTTCTTTTTATACAGTTCCGTCATATCGTCCATCTCCTGCTCGTATTCTTTGGCTTCTTCGAACGCCGCCAGGTTGCGCATGACATAGGCGCGGACCGTGGCATCGTAGAGTTTTTCGAGCAGTTCCTGGAGATTGCGGACTTCCGTGATCGCGGCTTCGGAAAGGTTGCCGTCCGTCGCCTGGATCAGGTCTCCGTATTCGATGACGTTCTTTGCGTAGTCACCGACACGTTCGAGGTCGGTCAGGGTGTGGAACGCGGTCGAGATATAGCGTTTATCTTTGACGCTGAGGTTCTGGTCAAACAGTTTGACGAGGAAATGCGTCAGTTTCTTGTTGAGGAAGTTGAGCTCGTCTTCATTGGCCCGGAACTGATCCATATCGAGAGCGTCCGGATGCCGCAGTCGGTAGAGCGAATCGGAGAAGTTCCGCATGGCAATGTCGGCCATGTTCATGATCTCCTTCTTCACCTGCTGGACTGCAAGAGGCGGAGTCGCGAGCATGTGCTCATCCACATAGTAGAGCCGTGCCGTATCTTTCTTCTCCGCTTCTTCGGCAGCGACGTGTTCCGGAATGATGCGTTCGACCAGCTGGACGAGTTTCTCCGTGAACGGGATGAACAGGAGTACGGCCAGGCAGTTGAAGAAGGTGTGGAACATGGCGAGCTGGGTCTGAGGCGCGTTCGGGAACAGCGTTCCGAAGATGGAACCGAAGTCGAGGTCGCGGCCAGGGACCAGGCCGAGGAGCAGACCGATGACGAGGAAGACGATGACGCCGCCCGTGTTGAAGAGCAGATGGATGAGAGCGGTCCGCTTCGCGTTCGTGCCGGACGTCATACCGGCAATGATGGCGACCACGCAGGAACCGATGTTGGAACCCATGGTCAGGTAGATGCCCTGGTCGAGCGAGATGAGTCCGACGAACAGCATGGTGATGGCGACGGACGTCATGACGGAAGAGCTCTGGATGATGGCGGTCAGAAGGGCGCCGATCAGGACCAGAAGCAGCGGGTTCTTGATGCCCGCAAGGAACATCTTGACCGCATCGAGTTCCGCAAAGCTCTCCATGGAACTGCTCATCATGGAAAGACCGACGAACAGCATACCGAAACCGGCGAGGATGCCGCCGACCTTCTTGACCACGTCCTTCTTGGCGAAGGTCATGATGAAAGCGCCGATGCCCGCCATGGCGGAGAACAGGACGGTAGTCGAGATGGAGTCGCCGCCGAACATACCGAGGGCAACGATCTGACCGGTGATGGTCGTACCGATGTTGGCACCGAAGATGATGGTGGCAGCCTGGACCAGCGACATGATACCGGCGTTGACGAAACCGATCGTCATGACGGTGGTGGCACCGGAACTCTGGATGGCTGCGGTCGCGACCGCACCGATCCCGACGCCGAGCCATTTACTGCCGGACATCTTTGCGAACAGTGCACGAAGTTTGCTACTGCTGACGGCTTCCAGGTTGGAGCTCATCATGGAGCAGGCGATCAGAAAGATACCGATACCGGCAAGGAGTGTGAGGATCGCGCTCACGACAAAAGTAATACTCATAATCCTTCCTTTTCCTCTAAAGCAGAAAGAGACTCTCACTGCAGGACGCAATTTCCCTGCGTTCTACAGTAAAAGTCTCGCTTCTTACGACATGATCCGGGGAATGGTTCCCGTACTGACGAAAGCATGTCACAGAGCCGGGGCCCTGCAAGCTACTCCCTATTACTTTGCACAACTAATGTACTGAAAAACCGCGCCTCTGTCAAGGGCGATTTATTCATTTTGAAGAATATGTCTCGCCACGTAGACACCGCTCGCCGAGGCATGGGACAGGGAATGCGTGACGCCGCTTCCGTCGCCGATGACGAAGAGGTTTTTATGGCAGGTCTCGAGGTTCTCGTCGAGCTCCACTTCCATGTTGTAGAACTTGACTTCGACCCCGTAGAGGAGCGTGTCGTCGTTGGCCATGCCGGGCGCGATCTTGTCGAGGGCGTAGATCATCTCGATGATGCCGTCGAGGATCCGCTTCGGCAGGACCAGAGACAGGTCGCCGGGCGTCGCTTTCAAGGTCGGGACGGTACGGCTCTCCTTCATCCGGTCCACCGTGCTCCGTCTTCCCCGCTCGAGGTCACCGAAACGCTGGACGATGACGCCTCCGCCCAGCATGTTGGACAGGCGGGCGATGGACTCACCGTAGCCGTTGGAGTCTTTGAAGGGCTCCGAAAAATGCTTGGAGACCAGCAGCGCGAAGTTCGTGTTGTCGGTCTTCTTGCCCTCATCTTCAAAGCTGTGGCCGTTGACCGTGACGATGCCGTTGGTGTTCTCGTTGACGACGATGCCGTGCGGGTTCATACAGAAGGTCCGCACATTGTCTTCGAACTTCTCCGTGCGGTAGACGATCTTGCCCTCGTAGAGCTCATCGGTGATGTGCTCGAAAATGGGGGCCGGCACTTCCACGCGGACGCCGAGGTCCACACGGTTCGACATGGTCGGGATGTCAAGTTCGGAACAGACCGTCTCCATCCAGTGGGATCCGCTCCGTCCGACCGAGATGATACAGATCTCCGTGTCGTACATCGCCTCAGCGGTGTGGATGCGGTAGCCGTCTTCCAGCTTTTCCACCCGTTCCACCGGAGTGTTGAAGAAGAAGTCCACCCTGTCCTTCAGCTCCTCATAGAGGTGCTCGAGGACGATATAATTGATGTCGGTGCCGAGATGGCGGACCGACGCGTCGAGCAGGGTCAGGCCGTTCTGCATGCACTTTTTCTTGAACTCGGTCCCGGCGGTGGAGTACATCTTCGTGCCCGCTCCGCCGTACTCGCAGTTGATGTCGTCGACATACTCCATGAGTTCGATGGCGGTCTCCCGGCCGATGTGCTCGTAGAGCGTGCCGCCGAAGTCGTTCGTGATGTTGTATTTGCCGTCCGAGAAAGCGCCCGCCCCGCCGAAGCCGTTCATGATGTCGCAGGTGGGACAGTGGATACAGCTTTTCACCGTTTTACCGTCGATGGGACAGTGGCGCTTCGAGAGTTCATGGCCTTCCTCGAAGACGGCGATCTTGAGACCGGTCGCTTTTCGGGTCAGCTCATAGGCGGAAAAGATGCCGCCGGGGCCCGCGCCGATGATGATGATATCGTAATTCATGTTCATCCCTCCAGTAGATCAGTCGCAGCCGTCACAGGTGCTGCAGTCTTCGTCGTCCGGGACCTCTGCGAGACGGCCGCCGAGCGTGACTGCCTTATCCCCGCCGACACGGTGGGGTTTATAAAGGTCCGGGTGCTCCGCGTGGGCCACCTGGATCATGATGGCACATTCGATGCGTTTACGGAAGAGTTCACAACCGTATTCGTAGATGCCTTTGACATCGCCGGTCGCGTGGTACGCGTTCGCAGCGCAGCCGCCGGAGCAGTAGAGCTTCGCCCAGCAGTCCGCGCAGTCGGGGCGGGCATAGGCGTTGCAGTACCGGAACTCGTCCTGCTTCTCCTTCTCCGTGACGCCGTTCCAGATGTCACCGAGTTTGTACTCTTCTTCCCCGACGAACTGATGGCAGGGGTACAGGTCGCCCCAGGGGGTGACCGCCATGTACTCGGTCCCCGAGCCGCATCCGGAGATGCGCTTGTAGATGCAGGGGCCGGAGGTCAGGTCGATCATGTAGTGGTAGAACGTGAAGCCGTCTCCGGTCTCTTCTCTCCGGAGCATCTCCTTCGCGAGGAGCTCATACTCCTCTTTCAGGACCGGCAGATCGTCTTCGGTCAGCGCCAGCGGGTCGCCGGGCTTGCAGACGACCGGTTCCATGGAGAGTTCCCGGAACCCGAGGTCCGCCATTGTGAAGATGTCGTTCGTGAAGTCGGTATTGAGATGAGTGAAGGTGCCGCGCATGTAGTAGTTCTTCCCGCCGCGGGCCTCCACCAGTTTTTTGAATTTCGGGACGATCCGCTCCCAGCTGCCGTTGCCGGCATAGTCGACGCGGGTGCGGTCGTGGACCTCTTTGCGTCCGTCGAGGCTCAGGACCACGTTTGACATCTCTTTGTTGCAGTAGTCGATGATGTCGTCGTCGATGAGCATGCCGTTCGTCGTGACCGTGAAGCGGAAGTTCTTCCCCGCCTCCTTCTCGATGGACCGGCAGTAGTCGACGGTCTGTTTGACGACGTCCCAGTTCATGAGGGGCTCGCCGCCGAAGAAGTCGACTTCGAGGTTCCTCCGTGTCCCGGAATGTGCCACGAGGAAGTCCATCGCCTGTTTGGCCACTTCAAAGCTCATGATGGCCCGGTCGCCGTGGTACTTGCCCTGGCTCGCGAAACAGTATTCGCAGTTGAGGTTGCAGGTGTGGGAGACGTGGAGGCACAGGGCCTTGATGACGTCACCGCTGCGTTTTTTGAACTCGCCGGCGAGGGGTTCATAGGTGTCCGGGGTGTAGAGCTTCTGGTGATCTTCGAGGTAGCGTACATCGCCGATGCACTCGAGGATCTCGTCCTCGTTGACATCCTCGCGTTCCCCGTACTTCTCCATCATGGCGGAGACGATCTCCTCCTCCGTGTGGTCCGGGTACAGCGCGATGATGTCGTAGGCGACGTCGTCCACCGAGTGGACCGACCCCGAACAGGTATCGAGTACGATGTGGTACCCGTTCAGTTCATATTGATGAAGCAATCTGCTTCCCTCCAGTTTACAGAATGACGTGCAGACAAGACAAAAGCTGCGCCGGGATGCGGCACAGCTTGGTTTGTCGGTTCAGAACTTACTTCTGCTCGCACTGCTGGTTGGCAACGCCGCAGGAAGTTTTGCAGGCGCTCTGGCAGGACGTCTGGCATTCGCCGCAGCCGCCGTTCTTGGCGCTTTCGCAAAGGTTCTTGGTCTCGAGAGTATTGATTCTGCTCATGGTTCGATCTCCTCTAATAGAAAAGAATAATTATGTCGCAAATAATCTACCACAGTTTGGCCGTTTCGTCAACTTAAAGCGGCAGTCCGACAAGGCGTCCCACAAGGACCACCAGGAAGGACATGACCCAGGCGAAGGCACACTGCCAGACGGCGACTCCGGCCGCCGTTTTTCCGCCGAGTTCCCTGCGGATGGACGCGATGGCGGCGGCGCAGGGCGTGTAGATGAGGCAGAAGACCAGAAGGCTGGCCGCGCCGAGGGACGTCAGGACACCGCTGAGACCTTCCGCGCTGCCGAACAGCATGGAGATGGTCGAGACGACGCTCTCTTTGGCGAGGACGCCGGCGATGAGGGACGTGACGATCCGCCAGTCGCCGAAGCCGAGGGGCGCCAGCACCGGGACAAAGAACCCGGCAATGGCTGCGAGCATGCTCTCCCGCTCATCGGTCACCGCATTGAAGTGGAAGCTGAAGGTCTGAAGGAACCAGATGATGATCGTGCAAAGGAAGATGATCGTAAAGGCTCTCTGCAGGAAGTCCTTCGCCTTTTCCCAGAGGAGGCGGGCAACGTTGCGCGGTCCCGGCATCCGGTAGTTCGGCAGTTCCATGACGAACGGTACCGGGTCTCCGCGGTAGACGGTCTTCCGGGCGATCCACGCAAAGAGGATGCCAAGGATGATTCCGAGAAAATAGAGGGCAAACATGACGATCGCGCCTTTTCCCGGGAAAAACGCCGCCGTGAAGAAGGCGTAGATCGGGATCTTCGCGCCGCAGCTCATGAACGGGGTCATGAGGATGGTGATCTTCCGGTCGCGTTCCGAGGGCAGCGTGCGGGCCGCCATGACTCCGGGCACGGTACAGCCGAAGCCCATCAGCATGGGGACGATGGAGCGCCCGGAGAGGCCGATCCGCCGGAGCGGACGGTCCATGACGAAGGCGATGCGCGCCATGTAGCCGGAATCTTCCAGGACAGACAGGAAGAAGAACAGGAGACAGATGATCGGCAGGAAACTGACGACCGCCCCGACCCCGTTGAAGATACCGTCGATGATGAGCGACTGGATGACCGGAGACACGTGCCCCGCCTGCATGGCCCGGGACGTGAGTTCCGCGAGGTTGTCGATGCCCAGCTGCAGAAGATCCTGCAGCCACGGTCCGACGACATTGAAGGTCAGCCAGAATACGACGGCCATGACCGCGATGAAACACGGGAGCGCCGTCCACTTGCCGGTCAGGACGTTGTCGACCTTCTGGCTGCGCTTGTACTCTTTGCTCTCCTTCGGTTTGACGACGGAGACCCGGCAGACTTTCCGGATGAATTCGAAGCGCATGTCGGCGATGGCGGCGGAGCGGTCGAGGCCTCTCTCCTTCTCCATCTGTTCGACGATGTGCTCGATGGTCTCTTTCTCATTCTGATCGAGGCCCAGGGCGTCTTCGACGCGCTGATCGCCTTCGATGAGTTTATGGGCGGCAAAACGGAGCGGGATGTCCGCTGCGGCCGCGTGGTCTTCGATCAGGTGCATGGCCGCGTGCAGGGCGCGGTGCACGGCGCCGCCGTGGTCGTTCTCATCACAGAAATCTCTGCGGGGCGGCTTCTCCTGATAGCGGGCGATATGGATGGCGTGGCGCACGAGTTCGTCGACACCTTCACCGGTCAGCGCATTGACGGCGACGACCGGGACACCGAGTGCCGCTTCGAGTTCATTGAGGTGGACCGCACCGCCGTTGTCGACGACCTCGTCGAGGAAGTTCAGGGCGACGACCATAGGCGTGTCCAGTTCGAGGAGCTGCATCGTAAGGTACAGGTTCCGCTCGATGTTCGTACAGTCGACGATGTTGATGATGCACTTCGGTTTTTCCCGCAGGATGAACTGTCTCGTGACGATTTCTTCGCTGGTGTAGGGCGACATCGAGTAGATGCCCGGAAGGTCGGTCACAAGCGTTTCCGGATGCTTTTTGATCTTGCCGTCTTTCCGGTCTACCGTGACGCCGGGGAAGTTCCCGACGTGCTGGTTCGCACCGGTCAGCTGGTTGAACAGTGTCGTTTTTCCACAGTTCTGGTTGCCGGCCAGTGCAAAAGTCAGGATCTCGCCCTCCGGCAGCGGCGTCTCCGACTCGCTGTCGTGGTACTTGCCGCCTTCGCCGAGGCCGGGGTGTTCGATATGGTGGCCGCGGATCCGCTCGACCGGGGTCCAGTGTTCACCGACCGGGGACGCTTCCTCATCGTCGCCGGCACAGACGGCGACCCCGATGTTCGCGGCATCCGCCAGACGGAGGCTCAGCTCATAGCTGTGGATGCGCAGTTCCATCGGGTCCCCCATCGGCGCGTAACGGACCAGCTTGAGGCGCGCGCCGGGCAGGATGCCCATATCGAGGAAATGCTGCCGGAGAGCGCCTTCGCCGCCTACGCTGGTGACGACCGCGGTCTTTCCGACTTCCAATTCGTTCAATCTCATAAATATCCTCATCAGTTAGCATAGGGTTATTACCGACTCATTGTAGCACAGTTGCAATGGAAATGCACTCAAATGCAATGAAGTTTACAAAAAAGAAAAGACCTCTTCCCGATTCGGGAAAAGGTCTCTTTGGTTTGGGCGATGTACCTCACGCCTGCATCAGCATACCGATGACGATGAGGAGCTCACCGGCCAGGTACGTGAGCATGACCGTGAAGTGCTTGTGGAAAATGAGGTCTTCGTTCTTCTTATAGTACCGGACAAGGAACAGGGTGCAGTCCGAGATGAAGAACAGCAGAGCACCGAGGAACGCGACGACGGTGCCGGGAGTACGGTGCGTGATGAGCTGCATGAGGGCGAACGAGTTCATGGTGGCGTTGGCCAGAAGATAAACATACATGGGGCCGACCATGATCTTCGGGGTCGTCGGCTGGACAGCGACGATGACGGCGAACGCGACGGCAAAGTAGATCAGCGCGATCGGGATGACGAGCCACCAGTGCATGCCCTCAAAGATGATGTTCTGCGTATAGACCAGAATGAAGAAGACATGGGACGCGCCGAAGGCAACGCCTCCGAGGGCGAACCAGTGGTGGCCTTTCGGGATGAGCAGTACATCGCCGAGCCAGCTCGTGATGAGCGCCAGAAGCAGGTGGTATTCGGTCCCGCCCTTCGCCCGGGCGGCCGTCACATAAAACAGGATGAGGAAAATGAGCAGGAAAGGCTTGGTTTTCTTCCGTGCCGCGGCATCGTCTTTCCAGCTGTCGGCCAGATGGATGCCGGAGAAAATGAAATACAGGATCAGGAACGCATAAGATGCGATCGTCATTACAGTCTCCTCTCACAATCGGTGTATTTGTTCGGACAACGACATCATACCATACCTTTACAGAAGTGGTCAACTGTTAAAAAACCTTTGGAAAGCAAAAAAAGAAAATGGGATTTCCACGGCAAAACCGTTGACTAGTTGCTATATTTATGAGAACATTACTAGTGGGAATACGTTAATAGTGTGACAATTGCGGTCTGCCGCAGTCGTCTGCTTTCTGCCCAAATGAATCCGTAAGGAAGGAGTTGTGGTCGAACATGATTTACACCACAGAAGTACAGAACATGTGCCCCGTCGCCAAAGGCGCGAAGCACGATCCGGCCCCCATCCCCGAAGAGGGAAAATGGGTCAGCGCAAAACAGATCAGTGACATCTCCGGCTTTACCCATGGTATTGGCTGGTGTGCACCGCAGCAGGGCTGCTGCAAACTCTCCCTCAACGTCAAAGAAGGTATCATCGAGGAAGCTCTCGTCGAGACCATCGGCTGCTCCGGAATGACCCATTCCGCCGCTATGGCCGCCGAGATCCTTCAGGGCAAGACCATTCTGGAAGCCCTGAACACCGACCTCGTCTGTGACGCCATCAACGTCGCCATGCGTGAACTGTTCCTTCAGATCGTTTACGGCCGTACCCAGAGTGCATTCTCTGATGACGGTCTTTCCATCGGCGCAGGCCTTGAAGACCTCGGCAAAGGCCTTCGTTCCCAGGTCGGCACCATGTACGGCACCAAAGCCAAAGGTGTCCGTTACCTTGAAATGGCAGAAGGCTATGTCACCGACCTGGCCCTCGACGCCAACAACGAAGTCATCGGCTACAAATTTGTCAGCCTTGGCAAAATGACCGATTTCATCAAAAACGGAGACGATCCGAATACCGCGTGGGAAAAAGCTTCCGGTCAGTACGGCCGCGTCCAGGACGCTGTGAAGCTTATTGACCCGAGAAAGGAGTGATTTGATCATGGCACTGTTTGAAAACTACGAAAGAAGAATCGATCAGATCACCGCTGTCCTCAATCAGTATGGCATCAAGGACATCGAAGAAGCTGAGAAAATCACGAAAGACGCCGGCCTCGACGTCTATGAAATGGTCAAAGGCATCCAGCCCATCTGCTTCGAAAACGCATGCTGGGCATACACCGTCGGTGCTGCCATCGCCATCAAGAAGGGCTGCAGAAAAGCGTCCGAAGCGGCTGCCGCCATTGGCGAAGGCCTTCAGGCATTCTGCATCCCCGGCTCCGTCGCCGACCACAGAAAAGTCGGTCTCGGCCACGGCAACCTTGGCAAGATGCTCCTCGAAGAAGAGACCGAGTGCTTCTGCTTCCTGGCAGGTCATGAGTCCTTCGCAGCAGCGGAAGGCGCCATCGGTATCGCTTCCAAGGCGAACGTCGTCCGCGAGAAGCCCCTCCGCGTCATCCTGAACGGTCTTGGTAAAGACGCCGCTCAGATCATCTCGAGAATCAACGGTTTCACTCATGTCGAGACCAAGATGGACTACTTCTCGGGCGAAGTCAAAGTCATCAAAGAGACTCCTTACTCTGACGGTGTCCGCGCTTCCGTCCGCTGCTATGGTGCCGACGACGTCGTCGAAGGCGTTGCCATCATGCATCTCGAGAACGTCGGTGTCTCCATCACCGGTAACTCCACCAACCCGACCCGTTTCCAGCATCCGGTCGCGGGCACTTACAAGAAAGAATGCGTCCTTCAGGGCAAGAAGTACTTCTCCGTCGCTTCCGGCGGCGGCACAGGCCGTACTCTTCACCCCGACAACATGGCCGCAGGCCCCGCTTCCTACGGTATGACCGACACCCTCGGTCGTATGCATTCCGACGCCCAGTTCGCAGGTTCCTCCTCCGTTCCGGCACACGTCGAAATGATGGGTCTCATCGGCATGGGCAACAACCCCATGGTCGGTGCCACCGTTGCGGTCGCTGTTTCTGTCGAAGAAGCTGCGAAAGCCGGCAAATTCTGATTCTGTACTTCCTACATTCCAGGCACGAAAACCCTCTCCGGGGCTCCGGAGAGGGTTTTCCTTGTTTCGTCATGTTGTTTTTATCATTTTTGGATAGTTGTGTGAAAAAGTTAACAGTTCTATTGAAAAAGACGGTGTCCTTTTATATAATCCATTTATTAGGACAATCCATGTCCTCGTTCTATTGGAGAAGTTTGAGAAAGGAATGTTGTCTTTATGGCATTGGGACTGCTCACCATCAAGTCCATCACCTATCTGACCTTTACGGTGCTCCTCATCCTCGCCGCCGGCTACCTGCTCGGCCGCGTCACCATCAAAGGGGTCAGCCTCGGTTCCGCCGGCGTCTTCATCGTCGCCCTCATCTACGGCGCGTTTTTCTATCACTCGCTGGAACCGAACCTCGTCGTTTCGGAGATCACCTTCGTCAAGGAAGCGCTGAAGATCATCGAGAACATCGGTCTGGTCTTCTTCGTCACCTCGGTCGGGTTCATCGCCGGTCCGAGCTTTTTCCGGAACCTCAAGAAAAACTTCAAGTCCTACATCTCACTGGGACTCATCATCATCCTGTCATCCTGTCTCGTCACCATCCTCATCATCCTGATCGGCGGCAGAGGAGAAGACCATGAGTCCTTCAAAGCCCTCATCGTCGGCCTTCTTTCCGGTGCCCTGACCTCCACCCCCGCCTTCTCGGCGGCCAAGGAAGCGGTCGGCCCCGCGCTGGAGGATCCGGTCGCGGTCGGACATGGTATCGCCTATCTCTTCGGCGTCATCGGCGTCGTCCTGTTCGTCCAGCTGGTCCCGAAGTTCACGAAAGCGGACATGCGTGTCGAACGTCAGAAGATCATGATCGAAGCGGAAGAGACGGAAGAGGAGGAAGTCGAACTCATCCAACTCGACGAATTCGGCATTGCCGCGTTCTCCGTTGCCGCCATGCTCGGCATCATCCTCGGCTGTATCAGTGCCGGCGGCTTCTCGCTGACCGTCACCGGCGGCTGCCTTCTGGTCGCGCTGGTCTTCGGCCACTTCGGACGCATCGGGCGCATCAACTTCATGCCGAAAGAGAGCACCCTCAAAGTGTTCCGGGAACTGGGCCTTGTCCTCTTCCTCATCGGCGCCGGCGTCGCCGGTGGTGCGAGCTTCGTCATGTACTTCAAGCCCATCTATTTCTTCTACGGCGTCCTCATGACCCTCATCCCGATGTTCATCGGCTACTTCTTCGCGAAGAAAGTCCTGAAGCTCCCGCTGCTCAACAACCTCGGTTCTCTCTGCGGCGGCATGACCTCGACCCCGGCCCTCGGCACCCTCATCTCCACGGCCGGCACCGAGAACGTGGCGGCAGCCTATGCCTCCACCTACCCCATCGCCCTCATCACGATCGTCCTCGCGTCCAAGCTGATGATCATGTTCCTGTAACACCGGGGCGATCAGCCAACCAAAACAGAACGACCGCATTGCACACGCAATACGGTCGTTTTTCTTTTCTCTTATCGGACCGTGAGGACCGAGTCGAGCAGTTGTTTCGTATAGGGTTCTTCCGTGTTCCGGATGACCTCTCCCGCCTCTCCGCAGGTGACCACTTCCCCGCTCTTCAAAACGAGGATCCGGTCGCAGAAACTGTGGACCAGTGCGAGGTCATGGGAGACAAAGAGGATGGACAGGTCCAGTTCCTTCTGGAGCCGTACCAGCAACTCGACGACTTCCCTCTGTGCGGTGACGTCGAGCGCGGACGTGATCTCGTCGCAGAGGAGCACTTCCGGGTCTCCCACCAGCGCCCGGGCGATGGCCATGCGCTGGCACTGACCGCCGGACAGACGGGACGGGAACCGGTCCAGGAGTTCCTCCGAAAGGCCGACCTGTTCGAGGTAGGTCCGGATCCGCTCATCGTATTCCGGTACACTGCTGCCGCGCCGAGACGGCTTTCCGTCCCGCTTCGCGGCATTCCGGATGCTCTCATAGAGCGACTGCCGGATCGTCATCCTCGGGTCGAACGAGGCATAGGCGTCCTGGAAGATGAACTGGCATTTTCCTTCGAGGCGTACATCGCCCAACTCCGGGGTCTCCATGCCGCAGACCTGCCGCAGGATCGTGGTCTTTCCGGAGCCGGACTCACCGACGATGCCGAGGACCTCGCCCCGGTACAGGTTGAGGTCGACACATTTCAGTGCCTGCACTTCGTTGCCGCGGACCCGGTATGACTTGTGGACATCGGACAGCTGTACGGCCATGGGGACATCCGACGCAAAGGCCGTTCTCAGCCTCAGGTCATCTTCAAAGTCGGCCACATCGTGCAGCAGTTTTTTCGTGTATTCATGGGACGGAGTCGACAGGACGCCGGGCGCGCCGTTCCGGTAATGCCCGCCGACGGGGCCGGACTCTACGCAGTCCCCGTCCAGGAGGACACTGATGGTATCCGCCATGTAAGCCGCCAGTCCGAGATTGTGTGTGACCAGAAGGATCGCCATTCCGGTCTCATCCCGCAGACGCAGCAGTTCGTCCGCCACCTGTTTCTGGGTCGTGACGTCCAGAGCAGAGGTCACTTCGTCGCAGAGGAGCAGCCGCGGTTTCAGCAGCATCAGGAGCGCGATCGCCACCCTCTGACACATCCCGCCGCTGACTTCATAGGGACAGCTCGACAGGACACGCCCGTCGGTGGGCAGGCCAAGCGTTTTGAACACATGGAAGACTTCATGTTCGTCGAGTTTCTTGCCGTGGCTCTCCAGTGTTTCTCTGAACTGGACACGGAACGTCCGCAGCGGGTTGAAGGAGGCGGCCGGGTTCTGCGCGATCAGGCCGATCTCATCGCCGAGCAGATCCCTCCGTTCCCGGTCGCTCATCGCGAGAACATCCTGTCCGGCGAACGTCATGGATCCGCCGGTCACCTCTGCGGAGTAGGAAGTCAGTCCCAGCAGCGCTTTCAGGATGGTGGATTTCCCGGAACCCGACTCACCGGCAATGCAGTGGATCTCCCCCGGAGCCAGTTCCAGAGAGTAGCCGTGCAGCGCTTCAAACTCGCCGTACGAGACACGCAGGTCCTTCATCGAGAGGAGGCTTTCTTTCTGCGGCGATGTACGGGCAGTGACCGCACGGACCGCTTTGATCGTTTTTGTCTTTGCCATCACTTCGCCTCACTCACATCGTAGTAATCCCGAACGGCGTCGCCCAGATAATTGAAGACCATGACGGTCACGATGACGGCGGCCGCCGGCACGAAGACCGACCAGGGCGCCAGCTGGAGATAGGCGCGGGCCTCATTGATCATGGAGCCCCACTCCGCTTTGGGCGGGACGACACCGAGACCCAGGAAGCTGAGGCCGGCGATGCCGATCATGTTCGTGCCGATCTGTGTGGCGGCGTTGACGGTCAGCGGACCGATCATATTCGGCAGGATATGCCGCAGCATGATCTGCGGCCCGGAACTGCCGTTCATCTGCGCCGCCAGGATGAAGGGTTCGTGTTTGAGCGCCATCGTATGCGTCCGGGCCAGTCGCGCGTAGAGCGTCCAGCCCGTGATCCCGAGGGCGATCATCGCGTTGAGCAGGCTCCCGCCGAGGACACCGGCGACCGCGATGGCAAGGACCATCTGCGGGAACGCGAGGAAGATGTCCGCGAGCCGCATGATCAGCGTATCGAGAATGCCCCCGTACCACCCGCACAGCATCCCGAGCAGGGAACCGGCGGCGAAGGAGATAAACACGAGTACGACCGCGGAAAAGATGGACGTCTTCGCGCCGATCATGACGCGGGACAGGACACATCGCCCGTAACGGTCTGCTCCGAGCGGGAACTCCTTACAGGGGGAAGCATTCATATAGGCAGAGTGCGGCATATTGGGGTCATTGGGTGTCAGATACGGGGCGGCCAGTGCAAACACGCACAGAAGGCCGGCCAGAGCCAGCATTACCAGGACTCTGCGTCGAAGCTGTTCCCGGGTCAGCTGCTTTTCTTTCTTGCGAAACGGATTCATAGACAGCCTCCCCTATTCCAGTTCGACCCGCGGATCGAGCCAGTGGTGGCACAGATCGGTGAGCAGGTTGACGAGCACATAGACGACCGCCATGATGAGGACGAACCCCTGGATGACGGGATAGTCACGGGCTGAGATCGAATCCATCGCCAGTTTGCCGATGCCGGGCCAGTTGAAGATCGACTCGACGACGACACTGCCGCCCATCAGCGTGCCGACCGCCAGCGCCACGATCGTCAGGATCGAACTGGAAGCGTTGCGCAGGACATTGCGGAACAGGACCCACGAAGAGCGGACGCCGCGCGCAGTAAGACCGGTGACGTAGTCCCGGCCCAGTTCTTCCAGCACTTCGGCGCGGATCTGCCGGACAAAGCGGGATGCCATCGGGATCGCCAGTGCGAGCGCCGGCAGGAACAGTCCCTGGACACTGCCGGTCGCGATGACCGGGAACAGGTCCACCTTGATGCACAGGAAATACATCAGAAGGATGGACAGCAAAAAGTTCGGCAATGAGTTTCCGACAAACGACAGGAGTCGGAACAGGTGGTCCGAGAAACTCCCCCGGTAGACCGCAGAAAGGATGCCCGTTGGTATGGAGACCAGCAGGGAGATCAGCAGGCTGACACCGGCCAGGATCAGCGTTCGCCGGAACGCCGGGCCGAGTTTTCCGGAGACCGGCATGCTGTCTTTATAAGACGTGCCAAGGTCCCCGGTCAGCGCGTGGCCGAGCCAGGAACCGTATTGGACGAGGAAGGGCCGGTTCAGGCCCATTTCCTCTCTCATGTTATCGATCTGCTCCTGCGTGACCGCCACACCGCTGTTGGAGGACAGCCGCTTTTGAGCGGGGTCCCCCGGGGCGATGTACAGCAGTAAAAACGTCAGGAACGTGATCCCGAGCAGGATCGGGACAAGCGACAAAAGCCGCTTTCCAACGTATTTTCCCATGGTTTATGCAGTGATATCCGTGTTGGCCGAGATGGCATAGAAATCGAACGGGTTGGTGTTGGCATAACCGGTGATACCGGGCTGCAGGCAGGTGATCTTGTTGAACAGTCCGACATAGCCGAACGCGTTGTCGTCGATCGCGATCTGGATGATCTGGTTTGCCAGTTCCGCACGTTTCGCGACATCGGTCTCATGCTCGAGCTGGTTGATGAGCGCTTCACACGCGTCGCTCGAGAAACCGCCGCAGTCATAATAGGCGCCTTCGCGGAGCGTGGAGTCGATGAAGTAGTACGGGTCGCCCGACTTGTCGGAGATCATGCAGTACAGAGCGAGGTCGAAGTCGCCGGTCTTGATGTAGGTGGCGTCCGGATCCTCTTCGACGGTCAGGGTCGAATCGATGCCGATGGCCTTCAGCTGAGACTGGATGAGTGTCGCAAGGGTGTCAAGAGAGCGGGCCGCATAGTAAGCGATGTTGATCTTGAGCGGCTGGCCGTCCTTTTCATAGATGCCGGAAGCACCCATGGTGTAGCCGTCCTGCTCGATGAGCGCCTTCGCGGCGGCCGCATCGATCTTCTGGACTCCATTGATCTTACCGTAAGCGGCATTCGAGTTGAACGGACCGTCGGTCGCGGAGACCGTGCCCTTCAGGTAGTCGGCGATAGCCTGTTTGTCGACCGTGCCGTTGATCGCCTTGCGGACATTGTCGGAGAGGCGGTTCTTGTTGAGGATGTAGAACTGGAGACGGGTGCCGGGGATGTCGGTCAGTGCGTACTTCGAAGGATCCTGTTTGAAGATCTCATAGGCGTCCGCCGTGACGGAGTCGTAACCCTGGATCTCGCCGGACTGCATCGCCATCAGCTTCGGCTCGTCTTCCTGCATGTAGAAGAACTTGGCGCCGTCGAGTTTGACTTCGCCGCCCCAGTAGTTGGCATTCTTCTCAACGGTCACATCGCCTTCCGGAATGAATTCCTTGATGACGAACGGGCCGGTCCCGATGATCGCCTTGTCGAAATCGGTGATGCTGTCGAGGTCGAGGATGCCGAATTCCGGGCTGGCCAGGTCGTTCGGCAGGATCGGATAGACTTCCGGACAGAAGATGCTGAATGTCTTGTCATCCACGTACTTGTAGGTGTACTCTCCGAAGTACGAGAAACGCTCGTTGACGGAGGCCAGTCTCTGGATGTTCTTGATGACCATGGCGGCGGTCACGGGATTCCCGTTCGAGAACTTGATGCCATCCTTCAGCGTGATGATCCATTCGTTCCCGTTGGCTTCGCACTTCTCGGCGAGGACCGGCTGGACAGACATGTCGTCGCCCAGTTTGAACAGGCCCTCTGTGATGCCGTAAATAGATGTGTACCAGCCGTAATACTCCTTATGTGTATCGAGGCTCGGATAGGCGAAGTTTGCCGCCAGGTTCAGGAACTTTGTATTGGCGGCATCATCCTGTTTGGCAGTTTCCGTGCTGCTGCAGGCGGCAAAGGCCAGCAGCATGACAAGAGACAGGAGCGCCGCAAGGATACGTTTAAGCGATTTGTGTTTCATATGACTCTTCTCCCTTTTTGAGTTTTTTGGTTTTGGCGATATATAGAACAGCCATCGACACGGCTGCCGTGAACCAGGTGATCGGGTATACGATGACCAGCGCTTCCACCGTGCCGAATGCATGAATCAGAACATACATGAGCACGACGCGGAGCAGGCCGATGTTGCCGAGAACAGTCAGCATCACGGCAAACGAGTGCTCCAGAGAACGGAGGGAATCTCCGAAAACCTGCAGGAACACATAGACGAAATAGAACGGGAACGTGATGTGCAGGATGTTCGATCCGAAGGCGATGACTTGCGGGTCCTTCGAGAACAGACCGAACAGCTGCGGCGCCAGTGCGATGCAGAAGAGACTCATCGCGACGGTGAACACGACGCCGATCCGGTTGATGACACGGACGCCCTGCAGGACCCGGTCGTGCTGCGCGGCGCCGGCGTTCTGACCGACGAACACCGCGGCGGCCTGACCGAACGAGACGATCGGGAACCAGACCAGGAGTTCCACTTCGAAATAGACCGAAAAGGCCGCGATGGCGACGGCGCCGAGGCGGTTGATCTCCGCGGAGATCAGCACGTTCGACAGTGTGATCAGCATGGCCTGGAGTCCGGCCGGACCGCCGATGGAGAGGATCTTCCTCAGTTCTTCGTACATGGCCGGCAAAGAGTACCGTCCAACGACGAAGTGATCGCGCGGCAGCAGCAGGTACAGAATGACGGCAGTCGCGACAAGGCTTTGGGCGATGAGCGTCCCAATGGCGGCACCGACGGCCTCCATGCGAAAGATGATCAGAAACACGACATCGAACAAAACATTCAGGAGACCTCCCCAGACCTGGAACAGCATCGGCCGAAACGAGTCGCCGATGCCGCGAAGCATCCCGAGGCCGAGGTTGTACAGTACCATGGCAGGAAGGCTCATGCAGTAGACCCGGAGATAAGCAGTTGCCATCGGCAGGATGTGCTCCGGAGTGTGGACGAGCCGCAGATAGGTCGGGCAGAACAGCACACCGAACAGAGCGAACAGGGCGCTCAGGAGCAACGCAAGGAGCAGTGCCGCGGTCGTCAGGCGATTCATCCCTTCCCGGTCCCCTGCCCCGTAATAGCGGGCGACCAGGACGCTGACTCCGACCGTGATGCCGCCGAGCAGGCCGATCATCAGAGTGATCAGATTTCCGCCGGCTCCCACCGCCGCTTGAGGGTCTGTTCCAAGAAAACGACCGACGATCAGTGTGTCGGTCGTGTGATACATCAATTGGATGAGATAGGTCAGGAACACCGGGATACTGAACGCGATCACACTCTTCCCGATCGGTCCCGACAGCATATCGACAGGTTTCATTTGACCGCCTTCAGAAGGAACAGCGGCGTGGAACGGCCGTTCATCTTTTCTTCGTCGTTCCAGACCCGTTTCCAGATCTCACGGTCGGCCGAGACGTCGGAAAAACCGATCTCCTCCAGCATCATGAGATCGATCTCCGGCCGGGTATAGCGGCTCAGCATCAGCTGTTTTGAGAACTCCTCACAGACATCGCTCTGGTCATAGGAGTCGTAGCTGTCGGTCATCTTTGCCGCCTTCACGTTCTCCCGGTCTTCCAGGAATTCCTGATATTTTTCTTCGTTGAACAGATAGTTGTACCAGCCGGCATCGAAATTGAGGAGCGTGCCGCCCGGTTTCAGGACCCTGTGCCAGGAGACATATGCCTCGTCCGGATGTTCGAGGACCCAAGTCACGTTGCGGGTGACGATGAAATCGAAGGTGTCATCCGGGAACGTCAGATCCTGTGCGTCCATCTGCAGGAACAGAATCCGGTCCGCGAGACCCGCCTTTTGGGCATTGGCTGCCGCTTCTTCCAGCATGGCTTCGGTATAGTCGACCGCCACGACCTCATGCCCGAGACTGGCCAGAGCGATGGCAAAAAAGCCGGGACCGGTCCCGACATCGAGAATGCGGCACGGTTCGTCCCCGATGCCGTTTTCCCGCAGGACGGGAAGCCAGCGTTCAAGGCCGTCCGTAGCCAGTTCGGTATTGATCAGGTCGGAGTAGCTCGAAGCCCGGCGGCTCCAGTACTGCTCGATCTCCTGCAGCAATGTGCTTGCAGTCACGGTGGTAGTCGTCATAAAAGGATTCTCCAAACGGTCAAAAATGCGTTAATAAAAACTATATATTTTCACTTATAACAATAGCAACGGGTCGATGTGCTCCACAAGCCCCCTGGGGGGATAGAAATTGCCGAAAAGACACAAAAAACTCTGTGCCAAAACTGACACAGAGCTTCTGATGTTTCTGTGGCGATCTACGCCTTTTTCTTTTTGATTTTGACCCTGACGGCTTTTTTGGACGGTGCCGGGGCAGCCGCCACCGGGATATAGTCCTCCGCTTCGGTCACGGGGCCGAGCTTCACGACTCCGTTTTTCACCGGAGTCGGGTCGACCTCGACATCGTCGAAGTCGTCAAAGATGGAGGCAGCTTCCGCAAGCGCGTCGGCGGTCTGTTCGGACACGTGCAGTTCCGGCACCGGGTCCTCCGGCACTTTGAAATCGCCCATATCCATATTGAGGACGTCGACCTGCGCTTTGAGGTCTTCCATTTTCTCTTCGAGATTTGCAGTCTTTTCTTCCAGTGATTCGATGTAATCGAGCAGAGCCTGACGGTCCATCTGTTCCAGGTTCTTCAGATTGTGATCCACGCTTAGGACTCCCCTTTCAAAAACAGACCCCGGACAAAATGTCCGGGGTGTTTTACCTGTCCATTTGCAGCTATTATACCATTACAGAGCCTTTGCTTCAATAAAGTCCAGAACATCCTGATAGACGACTTCGCCGTCTTCTTCGTTGTGGATCTCGTGGCGTTTGCCCTCATAGAGCTTGCAGGAGACGTCGCTGTGGTTCTTCTGATAGAGCTCGAAGACTTCTTTGACACCTGCGCCGTAGGAACCGACGGGGTCCTCGTCACCGGCGATGAAGCAGATGGGAAGGTCGGCCGGAGCGGCATCGATGACTTCCTGTTTCATCATGTAATCGTTCATGGTGATGAGGTCGCGGAAGCCCTGGTTGGAGAACAGGAAACCGCACAGCGGGTCGTCGATGTAAACATCGACGTTCTTCTCATAGACGGACAGCCAGTCGAACGCGGTGCGCTTGTCGGTCTTTTTGTTGTAGGAACCGAACGCAAGGCTGTTCATGATCTTGCCGGGTTTGGTCGGGCCGGTCTTGGAGAACAGAGCGGTCGCCAGTTTGGCAGCGCCGATGGCAGGGTTGGTGCCGGCGGTGCCGCAGATGACGGCAGCCTTCAGTTCCGCGCCGTATTTGGCGAGGTAAAGTCTTGCGACGAACGAGCCCATGGAGTGGCCGAAGAGGACGACCGGGAGACCGGGGTTCTGCTCTTTGGCGATCTTCGTGAGGCCGTGGACATCGTCGACAAAGACAGCGGCGTTTTCGTTCTTGGTGCCGAAGTAACCGAGCGGATAGGTGTCATTGACCGAAAGGCCGTGACCGAGGTGGTCGTTGCCATAGACAGCGATGCCGCGCTCTGCGAACCATCTTGCCATGCCGTCATAGCGGTCGATGTACTCCGCCATGCCGTGGACCAGCTGCAGGACCGCCTTGACAGGTCCTTCGGGCTTCCAGGAAATTGCGTGGATGTCGGCATCTCCGACGACGGACGGGAATGTGAATTCTTCTTTCAAAACTGGCATAACAACAACCTCCTAATTCGTTTGCCGAAGCAGTTAAAACTGCACAATTGTATCAAATTTATTGTACCTGTTTTTGGCATATCGTGTCAACGTATTAAAGCGGATTTGCTTTTCTCATTTTAATGATATATAATCCTTCCGTCCGAAAGGAGGCGACAATATGTTACTTGTCATCGACGCCGGTAACACGAACATCACCATCGGAGCCTATCAGGGCGAAGAACTGACGTTCACTTCCCGGCTCGCGACCGACCACCATGCCACCAGAGACCGCATCGCCGTCGACCTCGCCAGCATCTTCCGGCTGCACGAGATCGACAAAACGAGTTTTTCCGGCGCCATCATCTCTTCGGTCGTTCCGGAGATCTCCAGAGCGCTGAAGGAAGCCGTCGAAAAAGTCACGGGACAGACCCCGCTGATGGTCGGCCCCGGCGTGAAGACCGGCCTCAACATCCTGACCGACAACCCTGCGGAAGTCGGCGCGGACCTCGTTGCCGTCTCGGTCGCCGCAAAGAACAAGTATGCATTGCCCGCCATCCTCGTGGACCTCGGCACAGCGACCAAAGTCATCGCGCTCGACAAGAACGGTGCCTTTCTCGGGTGTTCCATCGCCCCCGGCATCGAGATTTCGCTGAACGCGCTGTCCACCGGAGCCTCCCAGCTCATCAACATCGGCATCCGTTTCCCGAACCATGCCATCGGCACCAACACCGTCGACAGCATGACCTCTGGTCTTATCTACGGAAGCATCGATATGCTGGACGGCATGTGCGACCGCTTTGCCGCAGAGATCAAAGACCCGGTACAGACGATCGTCGCGACCGGCGGACTCAGCGCCGTTGCAGCAGGCTGCCGCAACAAAATGGTGATGGATCAGGACCTCATTCTCGAAGGCCTGAAGCTGATCTACCAGAAGAACTGCTGACCGCCGCCCGTACATCGCCGACGCCGGCACACCTTTCCCACATGCGCAGCATCCGCAAAAGCGGAGCTACAGTAAAGGAGAATCAACTATGGGAAAAGAACGAATCAACAAGAACATCCTCTACATGAGTGAACTCGGCATCCTCATTGCCATCCTTCTGCTCATGGCCTTCACCCCGGTCGGATACCTCCGCATCGGCACCATGACCATCACGTTCCTGACGGTCCCGGTCGTCGTCGGAGCCATCGTCTGCGGCCCCGGAGCCGGCACCATCCTCGGCACCATTTTCGGCCTCACGAGTTTCTACCAGTGCTTCGGCATGGACCCGATGGGTACTGCCCTCATGCAGATCAGCCTTCCCCGCACCTTCCTGTTCACCGTCGTGCCCCGTCTTCTGATGGGCCTCTGCGTCGGTCTCATCTTCAAGGCGTTCCGGAAACGCAGCGCGGCCGCCTATACGGTCACCGCGTTCTTCGGGCCCTTCCTCAACACGCTCTTCTTCATGACGACCCTCATCGCCTGCTTCTGGCACACCGAGGTCATCCAGGCATGGGCCGCCAGCATCCCCGGCGCCACGAACGTCTTCCTGTTCGCGGTCCTGTCGGTCGGCGTCAACTTCATCGTCGAAGCCATCGTGTGTACCATTGTCGGCGCCGCCGTCGCCAAAGCGGTCGACCGTTACGTGAACAAAGCGCCCGTCTCCACCCGTTCCATCGTCGAAGCCGGCGAAGATGCGGTCGAAGAGACAGCAGAAGCTGCGGAAGCAGAATAAACCTCATCAGGAGAACCAGCGATCCATGGAAACGATCAGAAACTTCTATTTCAAACATAAAGAAATCATCAATTACCTGCTCTTCGGCGGCATGACGACCGTTGTCAGCTGGGGCACTTACAGTCTTTTTGTCAAGGCCATCGGCATGTCCATCGGTGTCGGCAACGTCCTGTCGTGGATCTGCGCCGTCCTCTTCGCCTTTGTCACGAACAAGCTGTTCGTCTTCGAGTCGAAGACCTGGCAGCCGGCCACCGCCATCCGGGAGTTCTTCTCCTTCATCGGCGCCCGCCTTACCACCGGCGTCATCGAGTGGGTCGGTGTCCCCTTCTTCTCGACGCACGGGCTCACACATCCGCTGTTCGGCGTCAAGGGGCTGCTCGCCAAGATCGTCGTCTCCATCGTCGTCATCATCCTGAATTACCTCTTCAGCAAATTCCTGGTGTTCTTCAAAAAGGACAAAGCATAATCCTATATGCGTCTCACAAAGCACTCTTTCTGTTGGAAAGAGTGCTTTTCTTTACGTCAGAAAGCCGACCCTCCCGCCAAACTGATATTTGTTGAGGAGTCACATGACTTGGCACAAGCCCTCTGCGCCTTTGCGGAAGGCTTTTCGTGCGCCCGCGCACACCCTTTGACGCAGGCGGTGCGTGAACGGTTCGAGAGCCCGGTCATTGGCAGCCCGGCCTCCGAACCTGCGGCGTTCACCATCCCGACTGCTGAACTTTTCTCCTGCCCTACTGACCTCTCCAAGGCTCTTCTTTATGTCGGTGGTACAAGCTTTCTTGTTTCAAGCGAGAATGTACCACCAAAATGCCTTCTTGAAAGCAGTTTCGTCTCTTAGGTGGTACATTTC
>JAFRHS010000022.1 GCA_017433225.1 Clostridia bacterium | reverse complement strand
GGTCAGGTAGTTGTCGCTGTTGAGGATGCTGTCGGTCCCGGTGTACCAGTAGACGTCGATGTCCGGGTCTTCGGCATAGGCGTCCGCGACGGCTTTCAGAGCGGCTTTGTAGTCGGCATACGTGAGACCGATGAGGTTCTTGCTGTCTCCTGCCGGCGCATAGAAGATATCGACGAGGACGACTTTGGTGCGGCTCTTCCCTGCTGCCAGTCTCTGCTGACTCGCCTCCTTGATGAGGCTCAGGTGTTTGTTGAGCGCGCCGTAGAACTGCTTGACGTCAGTCGAGTTCAGGTCGCCGAGCGGGACGCGGCAGGAATAGTCGTTCGGGCCGCCTTCGAGGACGACGATGTCGAAGTCCGTCAGGTCGTGGACGTCACTCCACGCGGCATTCGAGAAGTTCTTATGGGTGCCGTCCGCGATCAGCATGGTCTGGTTGTGCAGGATGCTGTTGTTGATGACTCTCGGGTAGTCCGAGACCATGACCGCGCCGCCGACCGCGCAGTTGTAGACATTCGCGCCGGTCTGTTGCTGGACACGGTTCGAGATGGTGTAGTCCATGGTGGACGGACCATACGGTGTGCCAATCATGAGCGAGTCGCCTTCGAAGAGGATCTTCTGCCCCTTCAGCTGGTTCTGTCCGAGACGGAACCCGGTGTCATAGGCGCTCTTGAATGTGGCAGCCGAGTAACCTTTGAAAGATCGCTCCGTTGCCACGGCCTGGACCGTGAGGAACTGGGCGCCGTTCTGCTTGACGACCGTGGCGGTCTGGTTGCCTTTGACCCAGCCGGTCTTCGCGTCCGCTTCCGAACCCGCGCCGCTCTTTTCCGCTCTGACAGAGGCCGCCAGACGGAGGTTCACGGGCTTGCCCTTCGCGTCATAGTCTCCGTAGTAGATGTCGTACTGGGTGGCGTACGGGACGTTCTTGAACGTCACCCGGTAGTTGAAACCGCTGTCTTCCACACGGACGATGCTGGGAGCTGCCAGCTGGTACGCGCCGCCGACGAAGTTGTTTGCGGCGTTCGCCTCCCGTTCGGGAGAGGAGGCAGTGACGATGCCAAACCGGTTCTTCGTGATGGCACGGACGTCATAGAGCCGTGTCGTCTGGCTCGGGTCGGCGTAGCTCCGGCCCAGTTCGTGCTTGAAATTAGTCGTCTTGCTGTCCACGGTCGCTATTTTGCTGTATTTTGCCGTAGGAGCCGTTTTTACGTAGATCTCGTAACCGTCGACCTTCAGAGCGCCGGAGGTCTTCACGGCGTTCCAGGAGAGTTCCGCGCCGGTGCTCAGGTAAGTGACGTTCGGGCGGGTGACGGGAAGCTCTTTGTAGTCGATCCCCGAGGTCTCAACGACCTTGCCGTTCTCGACGACATACATGACGCCTTCCAGAACGAACGCGCCGTTGTATTCGAAGTCGACTTTGCCGTTCACGATGTACCAGGAACCGTATTCGTTCGATGCGACGCCGTTGTAGCTGAAGTCGACTTTGCCGTTTTCGATGCGCCACCAGCCGAAGTCGTTGCGTGCCACACCGGTATAGTTGAAGTCGACGGTGCCGTTCTTGAAATACCACCAGCCGTTTTCGTTCTGGGCGATGCCGTTATAGATCGTGACGGCTCTGCCGTTCTTCACACGCCACCAGCCGGAACGGGTCTGGATGGTGCCGGGTTTTGCGCCGGTGTAGCTGGTCAGGACTTTGCCGTCTTCGAGGTACCAGAACGCCGTCTTTCCGGCCGGTTTGCCGACGGTCTGTCCGCGCTCGTCGGAGTAGATCGCCGAACCGTTCTTCTGAGAAACGACGTTGTCGATCTCGAGGAAACCGTCATACTTGAAGTTGACTTTGCCTCCGGTGACGAGCCAGTAGCCGTAGTCGTTGTAGTAGACACCGTGGGCCTTGAAGTTGACCTTGCCGTTTTCGACACGCCACCAGCCGAGGCGGTTCGGGACGACGCCGGTATAGGTCATGGCCTTGTTGTTCGTGCCCTTCTCATAGGCATACCACTGGCGGTCTTCCGCCTGACGGACTTCGAGGTCCGAGACCTTGTAACCGCCGTTCGGTTCTGCCATAACGGTGTAAAGCCCCAGCCCGACGATGCCGCAGAGCAGCATGACCGTCAGGACCAGAGCCGAAAGTACACTGTGTTGATTCAGTTTGTTGAGGTACTTCTGAATCGTCATTCGTTGCCTCGTTTACATGTCATGTCAGGCGTTCTTGACCGCCTTGCCTTTGTCGACTGTGTAGGTGTTCGAGTTGCAGGTGAACTCACCACTGAAGGTGAAGTCGACTTTGCCGTCTTTCACGTACCAGTCGCCCAGTTCATTGCCGGCAATGCCGTTATAGTACGTGTCCACTGCCCCGTCTCTCACGAACCACCAGTCGGTGCCGTCCGTGCAGACGCCGGTGTAGTCGAGGGCCTTCTTGCCGTTCACGAACGCGAAGGTGGTGTCGCCCTCTTTCTGCAGCTGGATGTCGCCGAACTTGTAAGCCGGTTCAATGCCGGCGTACTTGTCGGAACCCTCCGAATTGTACGGAAGGTCGCTCTTGTCGAACTCTGCCGTCGTGGTCGTTTCCGACAGGATGGACGGGACGACCTTGTCCTTCGCGTCCGGATGGGCGTTCAGGTAGATGACGAGCGCGACCATGACGATGGCCAGCAGGTAAATGAGTGCGGTGATGATTTTGCCTTTGGTAGAGAGTGGTCTCTTTTTCGCCATAAGAGCAATTCCTTTCTGATTGTTTCACAACAATTTGCTTTATTATATATTTAAAAGTGGAAAAATGCAATTGTTAAGGTTTCACACAAGTCCAAGGAAAAACTCCCCCAGCCTGGCTGAGGGAGTTTTATGTGTGCGTGTAGGCAAAAGCTTACGCCTGTTTTTCGAGAGCCTTGTAGTCGACTTTGCCGGCCGGAGTAAGCGGCAGGTTGGCGCGGAACTCATAGAGGTACGGGCACTCATAGCCGTTGAGCTCGTTGGAAGCGATCTCACGAAGCTCTTTCTCGACGGTCTCTTCGTCAAGGTTGTTCTCTTCCTTCAGGGAGACGAACGCCTTCAGGCGGTTATCTTTATCGTTGCTCATCGCGACGACACAGACGTCCTGGATGGCGGGGTGCATCGCCAGAGCCTCTTCGGGAACGATCGGGAACACTTTGTATCCGATGTTGTCCTGAACGGTCAGGATGATCCTCTTCATACGGCCGGAGATGAACAGAAGGCCGTCTTCGTTGAAGTAACCGAGGTCGCCGGTGTGGATCCAGGACTTGCCGTCCGGATGGACCTTGTGGATCTTCTCGGTCTCTTCGGGCTGGTCTTTGTAAGCGAGCATTTCGGTGGAGCAGTGCATGCAGATCTCACCGATCTCGTCGTACTTGCATTCGCAGTTGTTCTCGTTGTCCCAGATGACGAACTCGTTGACCGGATGCGGGAAACCGACGGAACCAAGAGCGTTGACCGGATAGTCGCCCTTCGCGTAGCCGCTCGGATAAGTCGTGCAGGCAGAAGCGCCGACTTCGGTCATGCCGTAGCCTTTGACGACCTCGGTCTTGCAGCCGTGGGCCTGGATGAACTCGTTGACGTCCGCTTCGAACGCGTTCGTGCAGCCGTCTCCGCCGACGCCAAGGATGGTGAGGTCGGACATGTCGAGGCCTTCCATCTTCGGGTTCTCGAGCATCGGGATGAGGAATGCCGGAACAGCGACGATGTAAGCGGGCTTATACTTCTTGATGAACTCGGGCCATTTTTCGGGCTCGAACTTCGGCATGATGGCCTGAGTGGCTTTGCAGCACATGGGCATATGCATGCCGACGGAGTAACCGTACACAACAATAGGAGGCACGGTGTTGATGCAGTAGGACAGACCCTTGTGGAGGGGCTGGTAGTGGTTGTAGACACAGGCAACGCCGTTGAAGGAGACGTCCTTCAGAAGGACCGCCTTCGGGAAGCCGGTGGTACCGCCGGTGTGAGCCAGAGCAGCGGGCTTGGAAGCGTCTTTCTCGAAGTCCAGCGGAGCTTTGCCGTCGGAAAGAGCCTTGAAGTCTTTGTACTTCATGACCATCGGGTCATTGTAGAAGGACTTGTCCTGCTTGCGGGTCTTGAGGCGGTATCCGATCTTGGTGAGACCGGGCATTTCATCAGCGAGGTCGAAGACAACGATCTTGTCCGCGAAGCCGGCCTCTTTGGCAGCCTTCATGACCTTCTCAGCGAAGAGGTCAAGGACGAATACCTTCTTGGACTCGTTGTCCTGGAAATAATGGACCAGTGCTTTGTGGTCTGCCAGGCAGGAGATGAAGTCAAAGACGGCACCGGCGCGGTTGGCAGCGTACATGAGCTCATAGGGCTCCACAGCGTTGACGGAGATGATGGAGATGATCTCATCTTCCTCAATGCCGAGCTCTCTCATAGAGACAGCGACTTTTTCGACGCGGTCGAAGAGCTCACGGTAAGTGATCTTATGACCAAAGAAGTCAAGGGCATAACCGTCAAGGTTGTCCGCGTTGCACTTCTTCAGATAATTAAAAATGGTTTCAGTGGGAACTTCGACAGTGTTGCCGCCGTCGATGGTGTTGAAGTATCTGTTCCACGGCTTGTCGATCGACGGATAGCCGGTTCTGTTGATTGCTTCACTCATAGTTCTTATCCTCCATAAAAAGTTGATTGCTACAGGTATGTGGGGCCTCTGCCCCGGATGGACTTTGTGACTAGAATATTAACACGTTTATGAACAAATATGAACTGGTAAAACGACGAAAAAGCAGCCCTTTCGGACTGCTTCTTTGTTCAAGTTTATGAAGAAATTATGAATATTTAGGCTAATTTAAGTTAACAAGCGTTTTTCAACCACAAAATGTGGTGTACAGCACTTTCACTAAAACACAAATGACGAAAATACTTTACACAAGTGTCAACTTAGCGTTGTCCAGCTGTCTGGATCTCCAGAAGCTTGTAGTCGACCTTCCCCGCCGGTGTCAGCGGAAGGCTGCCGCGGAACTCGTACAGGAACGGTCGCATGTACTCGGCCATTTCGGCGTCGCAGAAACTGCGCAGCTCCCGCTCGATCTCCTCCTCGTCCACACGGTTGTGGTCGTTGAGGGCGATGTACGCCTTGGTCCTTCCCCGCCGGTCCTCGTGCAGTTTGACGACACAGGCTTCCCGGACTGCCGGATGAGAGATGAGGACCTCTTCGATGACGTTCGGGTAGATGCGGTACGCTGTGCCCTTGTACTGGGTCAGGATGGCGCGTTTGATGCGCCCGACGATGTACAGAAGTCCTTTGCGGTTCATGTAGCCGAGGTCGCCCGTATGGACCCAGTAGGTCCCGTCGCTGTGTTTGCGGAAGAGAGACTTCATCTCTTCCGGGTTATCCTTGTAACCGAGCATCATGCCGGGTCCCCGGAAACAGATTTCCCCGATCTCATTGTACTTACACTCCATGCCGGTGTCAGGGTTCACGATCTGGACCTGATTGCGCGGCAGCGGCACACCGACCGAACCGAGGGCGTTGACGTCCCCGAACCCGGTGCAGGCGGACGCGGAGAGCTCGGTCATACCGTAGCCCTTCAGGAGCTTCGCCTTGGACCCGTGGCGCTTCAGGAAGCGGTTCATATCGACTTCCAGCGCGTTACCGGCGCCTTCACCGCCGACGGCGATGACCTTGAGGCATTCGAGGTTGACGTTGCGCATCCGGGGGTTATTGAGCATCGGCGCAATGTAGTTCGGAATGGCAGTAATGAAGTTTGGCTTATATTTGTTAAAGTACTCCGGCCAGTCTTCCGCGTCAAAGTTCGGGATGAGAACGACCGTGGACCGCATGGTGAGCGGCATATGCATGTTGATGAGCGAGCCGTACACGACAAAGGGCACCACAAGATTCAGGAAGACGTTTTCCTTCGGTTCGACCCGGAAGATGTAATGGTACTGGAACGCGACGGCGTTCATCGCGTTGTCGCTCAGCATGACCGCTTTCGGGAAACCGGTGGTACCGCCGGTGTGAGCCAGCAGAGCAGGCGTGTTCGGGTTCTTGATGTAGGTGATGTCCGGCACATGTGCCCCGGAGGCGATGAACTTGTCCCAGGTCAGTACGACCTTGTCCTGCAGGCAGGATTCATCGACGTCGGGGTTGCTTTGGAAGAGTGTCCCGACCTTTTTCAAGAACGGAAGATCGTCTTCCATGCTGAACGATATGACATGCTCGACGCCGATCGCCTTTGCGGCCAGCAGCGCCTTGTTCATGAAGATGTCGGCAGACACGACGACTTTCGACTTGTTCGCACGGAAGAACTTGACCAGGTCTTTCGCGGTGGACAGGACGTTGATGAAGTCGACGACGGCGCCGATCTTGTTGAGCGCGTAGAAGCTGATGACGCAGGGCACGCAGGCAACGGTCAGGATGGAGACGATGTCCCCTTCCTGTACGCCCTGAGCCAGGAACGCCTTGGCCGCTTCATCGATGCGCTTGAAGAGCTCTCGGAAGCTGATCTTGTTCCCCATGTAGTTGAGGGCGTCAGAGTCTAAATTGTATTTGTTGTTTTCGTAAAGATACTCGAAGAGACTCATCTGAGGCAGGGGGTCCTCAATAGCCTCTTTGGTGTAGTACGAAAGCCAGGGCCGGTCGATGCTCGGGTACCCGGTGCCGGTGGACTTGGTCAGTTCTTCGACCTGCTGCGTGGTCGCCTGGTACAGAGCCATGCGCGGTCCCTCCTTTCCTGTATTTTAAAAATTCTATAATATGGTAGCCAATATCTGTGAATAATTCAAGACTTGACAAATAGCCCCCTGTAAATAAAGAAAGGCTCCCCCGTATGGGAGAGCCTTGAAAACGTGTTCGATCAGATGAGGCTGGTCACAGGCAGCGTGTTGGTGCCTTCTTCCTGGAACAGAGCGTCCAGGATGGCGTCCGCGATCTGCTGGTGTCCCTTGTAGGACGGATGCGAGCAGCTCATGAAGTAACCGAAGAACTGACCGGCGGCGATCTTGCCGGGCCATTCGATCATGGTCGGCCACGGCGGCAGGTCGACGTTGCGGATGTCGACGAAGTAGTACTGGTTGCGCAGCGGGCAGGTGTTGGCCCAGTAAAGGTTCATGATGGTCGTGAAGACGCCCATGCCCTTACCGACACGGACCATGTCGATGTCCGCGAACTGAAGGTCTTTGGTCGCGTTGTAACCGCCGACACAGACGATGGCGGCATGCTGGTTATAAGCGCGGATGTAGTTGACGATGCCTTCCCAGTTCTGCTGGACAGCCATGTATCCTCTGACGATGGAAAGCATCAGAGCGGAAACGACTTCCGGAAGTGCGCCGATGACATCGGCGACCGAGAAGAGCGTGGAATATGCGGCCATCAGATCGTAGCCGCCCATCGCCATAACAATAGACTTCGTGGCGTTACCGACGAGCTGTGCATAAAGAGTGTTGCCGGCAGCCGCGTCTTTCAGAACGAAAAGAACGTCAAACAGCGGGGAGAAAATGATGTCGTTCGGGCCCATGCCGATGGTGATGAGGTCCGCTTTCGGAAGCATCTGAGCAGCAAGGTTCTGCATGTTCTTCAGTTCCCTCTGACCCTGATCCTTAGTACCGAACAGCGTGTTGAATGCCTGGTCAGAGTTTCTCTTGGCCTGGCCGTCCATCACGTTGTAGTAGGAGGGGTCGATGATGCGGTGGACATCGTTGGTGGTCAGACCTTCACGGGCGAAGGAGTACCACTGGCTGTTGTCAAGACCGAAAGCCTCGGCGATGAGGCTCGGGTAAGAACCGTAGGTATACGGGAATGCCCAGTCATGCGTCGTGGTCGTGGGGTTGCCCTTCGGGAAGGACATGTTGAAGTTGTCGTCGATGTTGACGGCGAAGGAGTCGACTTCCGCCTGGGTGGCACCCAGCATGTAACCGGTGGACATGGAGTCACCGAAATGCATGTAGGTGTGGACGTTGAGGTTCTCAAGAGACTCGATCTGGTCGAGCGGGAGTGCCTCCCCTTCTACTTCATCTTCCCCGACGGCGAATGCCAGCAGGCTCAGAGAGCTTGCGGTGAGGATCATGACCATTGCCAGAAGAATGGCAACGAGCTTTGAACGTTTCGTGGTTGTCATGGTGTTTAACGTTCCTTTCTGATAGTTTTGTTTGTGTTGTTAAGCGTTTGCCTTCATCGCCTTGACGAATTCGTTGGCGAGGTAGATCTGGCCTTCTCTCTGCGGATGCGCAGTAGCCATGAACATGGTGTAGAAGTAACCTTCGTCCAGAGCAGCCTGCCACTGGTCAAGTGGGGCCCATTCCGGAAGCAGAGGTTCGACACCGGCCGTGTGGACGACCGTGTACTGACTTCTGTACTTCGAAGTGTTACGGATGACGTTGTTGATCTCATTTGCCGAGAAGCCCATGAGCTGGCCAACACGGAACTGAGAGGTGCTGGTGAACTTGAGGCCGGCGTTGGAGTTGTAGATGTCGCCGACGTAGATCTTGCATTCCGGTTTCTTCTCCGCGATAAGCTGACCCATGAAGGCATCCCAGTTCTCTGCGAAAGCAGCGTTGGCTTTGGTGGACTGAGTGACCAGAGTAGCAAGGACGAGCGGGAGTTTGCCGACGAGAGCAGCCGTGTTGATGACCGCATCTAAAGCGCCTGCCATGCCGACGACGGAGAGTGCGGCGTTGGCTGCGTCGGTGATGGTGGTATCGTTGACGATGCTGAGCGTGGTCTGCAGGACGTAGAACAGAAGGTCGTTCGAACCGAACCAGGCGGTGATGACGTCTGCCTGCTTGATGTCCTTATGGATGTGCTGCTGCATCATCGTGAAGCCGTAGCGGCCAAGTTTTGTGAAGTCACCGTCGATGATGATGTTGTCAGAGATGTTCTTCTCTTCTTCCGTCATCTGGTTGTAGTAAGACGGGTCGAGAAGCAGACGGAACTCGTGAGAAGTCAGACCGTCTCTGGCATAGTTGTAGAACTGATAGTGGTCATGGTTCCAGGACCATGCATCAGGGTTCTTCTGAGTGTTGCCGTTTCCGAAATAACCGAAGGGATTGTCCTTGACGTCGAGGCCGAGCGCGTCGGCGATCATGGTCGGGTAGGCATTGGTGGTGGTCTCACCGTCTCTCAGAGTCTGAGCGATGTTGATCTGTTTCATGTCCGTACCGGACTGCTCGGACAGATAGCCCGTGGCGATGGAGTCACCAAAGACCAGGTAAGACTTGTAGCCCAGGTTGCTGGCGTCTTCGACGCCGGGATAGGTCTTGGTGGCAAATGCCGAAATACCACTGAGTGTGGCAACGATGACAGTGGCCATGAGAGCGGCGATGAAGCGTTTGAAATTCTTCATTTTCCCTTGTCTCCTTCTTCTGATCTGTTGTTTGTGGGGTACTTTTCGTCACAAAATCGCAAAAGTACCTGAATAGTCAAACTCTATTATATATAGGTTTTCTTTATTTCGCAATGGGTAAACGGCACTTTTGTGAAAATTTTATGAATGGAATGTGTCAATTTGTCACTTTTTCAGAAAACTATCTAAGGGTAAAGTTTTATTTTCCTCTTTGAACCGACGGTCCACGACTGAGAGCGTCCCATCCACGACTGAGGCGATGAAATATCCGCAGTTTCCGATGGTCTGCTTCCACATATCTTTCATGGGGCCTCCGTTCAGGAGCTGGTACATCGCGTGGAGGGTTCCGCCGTGGGCAACGACCAGGATCTTCTCGTCCGGGTCCTCTTTCTCCATGCGTTTCAGGTACTCCTCTACCCTTTTGAACATCTCATCGTAGGTCTCGGCACCGTCCGGGGCGATGTACGCCTCGGGGTCCATAAAGAACGCCCGCATGTTTTCACCGAGGTCTTCAACACGTTTGCCTTCGAGCGGCCCGAAGTCGTATTCGATGATCTCCTCGATGGGCTCGATGTCCGACTCGTCGACACCGGTGATGAGGGACGCGGTCTGCATCGCCCTTCTGAGCGGAGAAGCGCAGACGCGGTCGAACCGGATGCCCTCGGCGTCCAGGTCCGCTTTCGCCTGCAGTGCCTGTGCGACGCCCTCGTCCGAGAGCGGGATGTTCTTGCGGCCCTGCAGCAGGTGTTTCTTGTTGTCGGCCGTCTGACCGTGACGCATGATGTAAAGTTCCAAAGCTATACTCCTTAGGAGATAACGAAAAAGCTCCTGTCTTTTTGTCCGCCAACCGAACCCCCTCTGCGAGGGTCCCCAGACAAAAATCCAGGACTTTTTCTTATATCACAAAATCTTTATTCATAAATGGGATATTTGGCGACGAGGGCGGCGACGCGTTCACAGACGCTGTCGGCGGTCGCTTCGAAGTTCGTCGCGATGTCCCAGAGACAGTCGGCGATGACCTTCATGTCCTCTTCGACCATGCCGCGGGACGTGACGGCCGCGGTACCGATGCGGACACCGGAGGTGACGAACGGAGAACGCGGGTCGTTCGGGATGGCGTTCTTATTGATGGTGATGTGGACTTTGTCCGCGTTGATCTGGAACTCTTTACCGGTGAGGCCTTCGATGTTCGTGAGGTCGACCAGCATGAGGTGGTTGTCCGTGCCGCCGGAGACGAGCTTGAAGCCCTTATCCATCATGGCGTCGGCCAGAGCCGCGGTGTTCTTGATAATCTGTTCCTGATAGGTCTTGAACTCGGGTTTCAGCGCTTCACCGAAGCAGATGGCCTTGGAGGCGATAACGTGCTCCAGAGGACCGCCCTGGCAGCCCGGGAAGATGGCTTTGTTGAAGTTGTACTTCTCGTTGGCTTCCTTGTTGCAGAGGATCATGCCGCCGCGGGGACCGCGAAGGGTCTTGTGCGTGGTGGTCGTGACGACGTCCGCGTAAGGAATGGGGCTCGGATGGAGGCCTGCCGCGACGAGACCGGCAATGTGCGCCATGTCGACCCAGAGGACGGCGCCGCACTTGTCGACGATCTCACGGAAGCGTTTGAAGTCGATGATGCGCGGGTACGCGGAGGCACCGGCGATGATCATCTTCGGCTTCTCTTCCATGGCGACTCTCTCGAGTTCGTCATAGTCGATGTAACCTTCATCATCGACACCATACGGGATGATGTTGAAGAAGAGACCGGAGAAGTTGACGGGCGAACCGTGAGTCAGGTGTCCGCCGGCGTCGAGGGACATGCCGAGGATCTTGTCGCCGGGCTCGCAGATGGCCATGGTGACCGCCATGTTGGCCTGCGCGCCGGAATGAGGCTGGACGTTCGCATAGTCACAGCCGAAGAGCTTCTTGGCTCTCTCGATGGCGAGGGTCTCGAGCTCGTCGACGACTTCGCAGCCGCCGTAGTAACGCTTGCCCGAATAACCTTCGGCATATTTATTGGTCAGGACCGAGCCCATCGCCAGAATGACGGGTTCGGAAACGATGTTTTCAGAGGCGATCAGTTCGATGTTGCCGCGCTGTCTGTTGTACTCTTTGAGGATGCCTTCCCCTACTTCCGGGTCGGCGGCAGCGATGGCTTTCATGATGTCCTGGATCATGTTTCAGTCTCTCCTTAATATGGTTCTTGGTTCATTAATACTTTAAAGTGCTTGACTGCGCAATATTATATAAGAAAATCCCCTATTCGTAAATAGGGGATTTTCACGTATTTGACAGTGCTTGCCGGCGTTTTATTCGACAGTTTTTTCAACGGCTTCTTCGACGTCAGACGACTTGCCCGCAAGCGCGGGGTCTTCCGGTAGAAGGATCTTCTGGATGACGAAGAACGCGATGAACTGAAGCAGCCCGGCAGGTGCCATGACCAGAATGCGGTTGAGCCATTCCGGAATGCTGAAATGACCGAGCCAGCCGAAGCAGACGCCCTGCAGCCAGGTGCTGAAGACGATGACGAGCGTCATCAGGATGAAATACAGCACGAAGTGCCACCGCGGCGCGCTGGACTTGAACGTGTACTTCTTGTTGAGGATGTACGTGACGATGTTCGCCGTGTAGTTCGAGATGAAGAACGGCAGCAGATAGCCCCAGGTCACGACGCCGGCGACGACATAGAGAGCCTGCTGTTCCGGGCTCAGGGTGCCGGGGTTGATGATCCAGGAAAGCCATCCGGGCAGCGGCGTGGCCATCCGGTCGAAGATGAACGGAAGGATCAGCTGCAGGGTCGTCTGGATCAGCATGGCGACGACACTGAACAGGCTGAATTTGCCGGCCTGCCAGACCGTTTTGAGGCCTTCGCGGCCTTCGACTTTCGCGTCGATCTTGTCGAACAGTTTCGGTTGTTTTACAGTCTTTTGCTCAGCCATTTTGTCACGCTCCTTTTAAATCATTTCTCTCCAAAAATGGTCCAAAGAAGTGGTCGTTTTTACTTGAAGAACAGCGGAAGCTCCTCAAGGAAGATAATGTCGTCGCGTTTCGCGGCATCGCCCTCAGCAAGGATGGCGACTTCGCCGACGATGTTGGCGCCGGTGTTCTTGAGAAGCGCTTCCAGAGCCTTGAGGCTCTCGCCGGTGGAGATGACGTCATCGACGATGATGACTCTCTTCCCCTTCAGCTGCGCGGCCTCTGCGCCGTCCAGATACAGATGCTGGACGTGCATGGTCGTGATGGACTTGACTTCGACATCGACCGGGTCGGTCATGTAGAGCTTCAGGCCCTTTCTGGCGACGAAGTACGGCTTGCCGGACTGGCGGGCGAACTCGTAGCCGAGCGGGATGCCCTTCGCCTCCGCGGTGATGATGTAGTCAAACTCCGGGCACTTCTTCAGAAGTTCCTCAGTGCTCCTGACGGTCATCTCTACATCGCCAAAGATGACGAAACCGGCAATGTCGAGGTGCGGGTTGACTTCGCAGATGGGCAGCTGACGGGTCAGGCCCGCGACGTGCAGTTCATAGTATTTACGTTCTGCCATAGTTCTTACTCTCCTTTAAAATAAGCGACCGCGCTCTCAAAGAGCTTCATGTCGTATTCACCGGGAACGTTCTGGTACAGGCCGTCGCCAATGCGCTCTGCGTGGCCCATCTTGCCGAAGACGTGGCCGTCCGGGGACAGCAGGCCTTCGACCGCGAAGACGGAGCCGTTGATGTTCGCGGCAATGTCCATGGTGGGCTTGCCGTCGAGGCCGACGTACTGGGTCAGGATCTGACCGTTCTCCGCCAGTTTCAGGAGCTGCTCCTCGGACGCGAGGATGCGGCCCTCACCGTGAGAGATCGGGACATTGTAGACTTCACCGACCGTCGCGTACTTGAGCCACGGCGATTTATTGGAGTCCAGTCTGACTCTCGCGATCTTGCTCTGATGGCGGGAGATGGTGTTGAAGGTCAGGGTCGGGGCGTTCTCATCGGGCTCGGTGATCTTGCCGTACGGGACCAGGCCAAGCTTGATGAGAGCCTGGAAACCGTTGCAGATACCGCCCATGAGGCCGTCACGGTTCTCGAGGAGGTCGGTGACCGCGTCCTTGATCTCCGGGTTGCGGAAGAAGGAGGCGATGAACTTCGCGGAGCCGTCGGGCTCGTCGCCGCCGGAGAAACCGCCGGGGATGAAGACGATCTGGCTCTCGCCGATGAGTTTCGCAATGTCCTTCGCGGACTTGTCGATGGCCTCGCTGGAGAGGTTGTTGATGACATAGACGACGGCTTCGGCACCGGCGCGTTCAAACGCTTTGGCGGTGTCGTATTCACAGTTCGTGCCCGGGAAGACCGGGATGAGGACCTTCGGTCTGGCGACGGTCTCTTTGGCTTTGTAGACCGTGTCATCGATGTAGGAGAAGGTCGGGACTTCGTCGTCCGGAGTCTCGATGTTGCAGTGGAAAACACTTTCGAGCTTGTCTTCGTAAGCCTTCTGGAGGTCTCTGCCGCAGACGAGTTCATCATTCAGGACGAAGTCGAACCAGTCGATGGTCTTACCGAGGTACCGCGCTCCTTCGGGGATCTCCGCGTCGAGCGGGAGTTCCACGATGAAGGAACCATACTTATAACCGAAGAGTTCTTCCGGCGTCCAGCAGGTGCCGAAGCGGAAGCCGACACGGTTGCCGGTCGCCATCTTGTAGATGGCCTCGGCAATGCCGCCGTAGGTCGGCGTGTACGTGGAGAGGACTTTCCCCTCTTTGTTCAGCTCGGCCATGCGGTCGAAGAGCTTCAGGAGGCTCTCGGCGGTCGGGACGCCGTACTCATCATACTCGGGCTCGAGGATGACGACCTTGTGGTTCGGCGCCTTGAATTCGCCGGTGAGGACCTTGCAGATGCAGTCAGTCGTGACGGCGAAGGAGCACAGGGTCGGCGGGACGTCGAGGTCCTCGAACGAACCGGACATGGAGTCCTTGCCGCCGATGGCGGCGATGCCGAGGTCCATCTGCGCCTTGTACGCGCCGAGGAGCGCGGCGGCCGGCTGGCCCCAGCGCTTCGGGTCGGTGCCCGGATGCAGGAAGTACTCCTGGAAGGTCAGGTAGACGTCTTCAAAGGTGGCGCCGGCGGCGATGAGTTTCGCGACCGACTCGACCACGGACAGGTACGCGCCGTGGAACTGGTCCTTTTCGAAGATGTACGGGTTGTAGCCCCACGCCATGAAGGAGACGGTCTTCGTGTCGCCGTGCTCGACGGAGACCTTGTTGACCATGGCCTGGATGGGTGTGGTCTGGGTGGCGCCGCCGAACGGCATGAGGACCGTGCCGGCACCGATGGTGGAGTCGAAGCGCTCGGAGAGGCCGCGTCTGGAGCAGACATTGAGGTCCTCGACGAGGGCTTTATAGTTGTCCGTGAAGCTGCCTTCGACCTTGCGGGCGAACGGCTGCTGTTTCGGCGTTTCGATGGTGATGTGTTTCTCTGCACCGTTGGAGTTCAGGAACTCACGGGAGACGTTGACGATGGTGTTGCCCTTCCAGTGCATGGTCAGGTACGGGTTCTCCGTGACCGTGGCCACGACGGTAGACTCGAGGTTTTCCTCGGCAGCCAGTTCCTGGAACCGGGCGACGTCCTTCGGTTCGACGACGACGGCCATACGCTCCTGAGACTCGGAGATGGCGAGTTCGGTGCCGTCCAGGCCTTCGTATTTCTTCGGGACCTTGTCGAGGTCGATCTCAAGGCCGTCGGCGAGTTCGCCGATGGCGACCGAGACACCGCCGGCACCGAAGTCGTTGCAGCGCTTGATGAGTTTCGACGCTTCGGGGTTGCGGAACAGTCTCTGGAGTTTGCGCTCTTCGGGAGCGTTACCCTTCTGGACCTCGGCACCGCAGGTGTCGAGGGACTGGAGGGTGTGAGATTTGGAGGAGCCGGTGGCGCCGCCGATGCCGTCACGGCCGGTCCGTCCGCCGAGGAGGATGACTACATCGCCCGGGTCGGGACGCTCGCGTCTGACGTTTTCCGCGGGAGCCGCTGCGATGACCGCGCCGATCTCCATTCTCTTGGCGGCATAGCCGTCATGGTAGAGTTCGTCGACGATGCCGGTGGCAAGGCCGATCTGGTTGCCGTAGGAGCTGTAACCGTTGGCAGCCGTCGTGACGAGCTTGCGCTGGGGCAGCTTGCCCTCCATGGTCTCGGAGAAGCTCTTCAGCGGGTCAGCCGCGCCGGTGACACGCATGGCCGCGTAAACGTAGGAACGGCCGGACAGCGGGTCGCGGATGGCACCGCCGATGCAGGTGGCGGCTCCACCGAAGGGTTCGATCTCCGTCGGATGGTTGTGGGTCTCATTCTTGAAGAGGAGCAGCCAGTCTTCGTCCTTGCCGTCGTGGTTGATGGTCATCTTGACGGTACAGGCGTTGATCTCCTCGGACTCGTCGAGCTTCTCGAGCTTGCCCTGTTTGCGCAGGACCTTCGCGGCCAGCGTGCCGATGTCCATGAGGTTCACGGGCTTGGTACGGCCGATACTCTCGCGGTCGGCGAGGTATTTGTCATAAGCCTCCTGCAGGAACGCGTCCTCGAAGGTGACTTTGTCGATGGTGGTGAGGAACGTCGTATGACGGCAGTGGTCGGACCAGTAGGTGTCGATCATACGGATCTCGGTGATGGTCGGGTCGCGGTCCTCGGACTTGAAGTAATCCTGGCAGAACGCGATGTCGTCGAGGTCCATGGCCAGGCCCAGGTCTTTGACCATGTCCGCCAGCTCTTCCCTGCTCTTCGCGATAAACCCGTCCAGAGTCTCAACGGTCTCCGGCAGTTCCATCTTCATGGCGAGAGTCTCCGGCAGGTCCATGGAAGCCTCACGGGCTTCGACCGGGTTGATGACGTACTTCTTGATCTCGGCCAGTTCCTCATCGGTGATGTCGCCGCTGAGGAGGTAGACCTTCGCCGAACGGATGCTCGGGCGGTCGCCCTTGAACGCGAGCTGGATGCACTCCTCCGCCGAGTTCGCACGCTGGTCGAACTGACCCGGCAGGTACTCGACCGCGAAAACACGGTCCGCGCCTTCCGGCACCTCCTCATAGAGGTTGTCGATCTGCGGCTCCGCAAAGATGGTCTTGCAGGCGAAGTCGAAGGTCTCCTTCGGCAGGTTCTCCGCGTCGTAGCGGTTCAGGATGCGGACATCGGTCACGCCCTTGATGCCAAGGAGGCGATTGACGTCCCGCTTCAGCGAATAGGACTCATAGGCAAGTCCTTCTTTTTTCTCAACAAAAATTCGGTAAACCAAAGCTTGGTCCTCCTTAAAGTGCTTTCAGGGCTCTCTGGCCGATGTCTTTTCTCATGTACGCGTTGTCAAAGTGGATGTCTTGGGTCGCTTTGTATGCAAGGTCGATGGCTTCCTTCAGAGTCGGCGCAGTTCTGGTGACGCCGAGGACGCGGCCGCCGTTGGTCAGGAGTTTGCCGTCTTCCAGCTTCGCGCCGGCGACGAAGATGCCGGTCTTGTCTTCCGGAAGCGTCATCTCGAAGCCCTTCTCGTAAGAGACGGGATAGCCGGCGCTGGCCATGATGACGCAGCAGGCGGACTCGTCGGCGAATTCGACTTCCGTGTCGGCAAGCGTCTCGTAGCGGCAGGCCTTCATGATGGTCAGAAGGTCGGACTTCAGGAGCGGCAGGACGACCTGGGCTTCCGGGTCGCCGAAGCGGCAGTTGTACTCGATGACCTTTGGGCCGTTCACAGTGAGCATGAGGCCGAAGTACAGGCAACCTTTGAACGTGCGGCCTTCGGCGTTCATGGCGTTCATCGTCGGCAGGAAGATGGTCTCCATGCACTCTTTGGCGATGTCATCGGTGTAGTACGGGTTCGGGGCGATGGTGCCCATGCCGCCCGTGTTGAGGCCTTCGTCGTTGTCGAGGGCCTTCTTGTGGTCCATGGAAGAGACCATCGGGACGACGACTTTGCCGTCGGTGAAACTCAGGACCGAGACTTCGGGACCGGTCAGGAACTCTTCGATGACGACTTTGGAACCGGAGGCGCCGAACTTGCCGTCGAGCATCATTTCCTTGACAGCGTCCATCGCCTCTTCCCTCGTCTGCGCGATGATGACGCCTTTGCCGAGGGCCAGACCGTCGGCCTTGATGACCGTCGGGATGGGAGCGGTTTCCAGATATGCGAGCGCCTTGTCACAGTCTTCGAAGACTTCGTACGCGGCGGTCGGGATGTTGTACTTCTTCATGAGGTTCTTCGAGAAGATCTTGGAACCCTCGATGATGGCAGCCTTGGCCTCCGGGCCGAAGCACGGGATGCCGATGGCTTCGAGTTCGTCGACACAGCCGAGAACGAGCGGGTCGTCCATCGCCACAACGGCGAAGTCGATGGCGTTCTCTTTGCCGAACTTCACGATGGCGGGGATGTCGGTGGCGCCGATGCCGGTGCACACCGCGTCATCTGCCATACCGCCGTTGCCGGGCAGCGCGTAGATGACCTCCACGTCCTTGTTTTCGTTGAGTTTCTTGATGATGGCATGCTCTCTTCCGCCGCCACCAACGACCATTAACTTCATTCCGGTACCTCCTTAATGGTGGAACAGGCGCAGGCCGGTGAAGGCCATGACCATGCCCATGTCGTCGCAGGCTTTGATGACGAGGTCATCGCGGACGGAGCCGCCGGGCTGCGCGACGTAGGAGACGCCGGACTTGAAGGCGCGCTCGATGTTGTCAGAGAACGGGAAGAACGCGTCGGAGCCGATGGAGACACCGGTCACGGTCGCGAGGTACGCTCTCTGGTCTTTGCGGAGGAACGGAGCCGGCTGTTCAGTGAACAGGGCTTCCCATTTGCCGTCGCCGATGACATCTTCATAGTCTTCAGACAGGTAGATGTCGATGGCGTTGTCTCTCTCCGGACGGCCGACCGTGTCTTTGAACGGGAGGTTCAGGACCTGCTCGGTCTGGCGGAGGAGCCAGTGGTCGGCTTTGTCGCCGGCAAGGCGCGTGCAGTGGATGCGGGACTGCTGTCCGGCACCGACGCCGATGGCCTGGCCGTCTACGACATAGCAGACGGAGTTGGACTGCGTATATTTCAGAGTGAGAAGAGCGATGGTGAGGTCGCGTTTGGCCTCGGCCGGCAGCTCTTTCTTCGCCGTAACGATGTTGGCGAACGTCTCGTCCGTGACTTTGAAGTCGTTTCTGCCCTGCTCGAAGGTGACGCCGTAGACGTCTTTGGTCTCCTGCGGGTTCGGGACATAGTTCGGGTCAATCTGGACGACGTTGTAGTTGCCCTTCTTCTTGGACTTCAGGATCTCGAGGGCTTCCGGCTCGTAACCGGGAGCGATGATGCCGTCGGACACTTCGCGCTGGATGAGCTTTGCGGTGGTGACGTCGCAGACATCGGAGAGGGCGATCCAGTCGCCGAAGGAACACATGCGGTCCGTACCGCGGGCGCGGGCGTAAGCCGTAGCGATGGCGCTGTCATCGAGGCCTTCGATGTCATCGACGAAGCAGGCCTTCTTGAGCGAGTCGCTCATCGGGACGCCAACTGCGGCGGACGTCGGGCTGACGTGTTTGAAGGAGGTGGCGGCGGGCATGCCGGTGGCCTCTTTGATCTCCTTGACCAGCTGCCAGGAGTTGAAGGCATCGAGGAAGTTGATGTAGCCCGGACGGCCGTTCAGGATCTCGATGGGAAGGTCGGAACCGTCCTTCATGTAGATCTTCGCCGGCTTCTGGTTCGGGTTGCAGCCGTACTTGAGTTCGAATTCTTTCATGACTTACACTCCTTACTGGTTCTTGTTGACGAGGCGGTTCTCTTCCTCACCGGTGGCGAGGTCGATGTACCGGACGTACAGCGAGATCTTATTGTTTTCGTCGAGGTTCTCCCAGATGTCCTGGAAGAACTCGTCGATGTCGTTCGGGATGGAGACGCGCTCCGGTTCGCCCTGGAACGTCGGGATGGGGTCGCCGTTCTCCACATAGGTGTGGATGAAGTGGCCGAGGCCGGCGATGGGCTTGTAGGAGAACAGGAAGCGGTTGCAGACCGTGCCTTCGGCGTCGCCGGACTTGAGGATGCTCATCTGGTAATCGAAGTCCTCGCCGTCGTGGTAGACGATGCCGGAGATGCGGGGCGTCCAGTTCGGGCCATCCGGCTCGAAGCAGCGGGTGTTCAGCGCTCTGTGGAAGCACTTGCCCTCCTGCAGGAACTCGTAGATGGTCTGGGTCTGGTCGCCGTTGGTGACGATGGTCTTGTTCTCGAGCTTTTTGATCGGAGAGTAGATGATGAGGCTCGGGTCTTCGACTTTGGACTCGTCGAACGGATAGATGACGACTTCGGAGTCGGCTTCTTCCTTGAAGACGCGGTTCCGGCTGTTCTCGGAACGGCCCATGATGAAATATGCGATGGCCGCTTTCTTCGCGTCTTCGGTCTTGCCGATGACGATGCCGCGTCCGACATACTCGTTGCCTTTGATGGTCTCGCCCATCGTTTTCTTGTCGTAGATGTTCATTCGTCTCTCTCCTTTACGATATCGGCGCAGACTTTTTCGGTGGCTCTCGGGAGAAGGATCCACTCCGCCTGCTCCATGATGCGTCTCTGAAGTACTTCCGGTGTATCGCCGTCCTGTACTTCGACTGCTTTCTGGTAAATGATCTGTCCGCCGTCCGGTACCTCGTTGACGTAGTGGACGGTGGCGCCGCTCACCTTGACGCCGTACTTCAAAGCTTCCTCGTGGACTTTGAGGCCGTAATAGCCTTTGCCGCAGAAGCTCGGGATGAGCGCCGGGTGGACGTTGATGATCCGGTTCGGCCACTTGCTCGTGAAATTGCCGGACAGGATGCTGAGGTAGCCCGCGAGGACGATCATGTCGATGTCGTACTCGCCGAGGACCTGCATGAGGGCCTCTTCATAGGCTTCCTGACTGCCGCACTCCTTCTTGACGACCGCCACACCGGGGATGCCGGCGTTCGCGGCACGGGTCAGCGCGTAGGCGTCCTTCTGGCTGGAGACGACCACTTTGATCTCTCCGCTCCGGATGATGCCGTCCTTCTGCGCGTCGATGAGTGCCTGGAGGTTCGTGCCTCCGCCGGAGACGAAGACTGCGATGTTCGCCTTCAGCATAATTCGATCTTCTCCTCACCTTTGGCGATGTACCCGATGACGTAGGCATCTTCCCCGTTGTCATGCAGGATCTTCAGTGCTTTGTTCGCGTCGGCCTTGGCAACGACGACGGTCATGCCGACACCCATGTTGTAGGTGTTGAACATGTCGTGCTCCGAGATGTTGCCGCGCTCCTGGAGGAGCTTGAAGATGGGCAGCACCTTGATGCCGGCCTTGCTGATGACCGCTTTGTAGCCGTCCGGGATGGACCGCGGGATGTTCTCGTAGAAACCGCCGCCGGTGATGTGGCTGATGGCGGAGACCGGGACTTCTTTCAGGAGCGCCAGGATGGGTTTGACGTAGATCTTCGTCGGCTCGAGGAGTGCCTCGCCGAGGCTCTTGCCCTCGAGTTCGGGCAGCGGGGTCTTGAGGTCTGCGGACTCGACGTCGAAGACCTTGCGGACCAGCGAAAAGCCGTTGGAGTGGACGCCGCTGGACGGGAGGCCGATGATGACGTCGCCCTCTTCCATGGTGGTGTTGTCGAGGATCTTGTCCTTGTCGACGACGCCTACCGCGAAACCGGCCAGGTCGTACTCGTCTTCCGGATAGAAGCCGGGCATCTCTGCGGTCTCGCCGCCGGACAGAGCCGCGCCGGACTGGACACAGCCTTCTGCCACACCGGAGACGATCTCGGCGATACGTTCCGGAACGTTCTTGCCGCAGGCGATGTAGTCGAGGAAGACCAGAGGCTTCGCACCGACACAGATGATGTCGTTGACGCACATGGCGACACAGTCGATGCCGACGGTGTCATGTTTGTCCATGAGGAATGCGATCTTCAGTTTGGTGCCGACGCCGTCGGTACCGGAACACAGGACCGGCTTGTCGATGCCGTCGAGGTCCAGTTCGAACAGACCGCCGAACCCGCCGATGCCGGACAGGACGCCGTCCGTGACCGTTCTGGCGATGTGGGTCTTCATGAGTTCGACTGCTTTGTAGCCGGCCGTGATGTCGACACCGGCAGCCGCGTAAGCTTCAGACTTGGAATTGAGCATGATATGGTTTCCTCCTGAAAGGTTTTTGGTAGAAAAAATGCAAAAGCAGCCCCGTTAGGAGCTGTATTTGCCTGAAACAGTCCGGTCCTTCTGCAGAACCGTGTCTGCCGAGGACTTTCTGTCGTTATCGAGTTTTTCCTGCAGTTCTTTGTCTTCCACCGCAAGGATCTGACATGCGAGGAGCGCAGCATTCTTCGCGCCATTCACAGCGACGGTGGCGACCGGGATGCCCGAGGGCATCTGCACGGTGGAGAGCAGCGCGTCCATGCCGTCGAAGTTCGGTCCCTTGCACGGGATGCCAATGACGGGCAGTGTGGTATTGGCGGCAATGGCACCGGCCAGGTGCGCGGCCATACCGGCGGCTGCGATGATGATACCGAACCCGTTGTCACGGGCGGCGCGGGTGAACTCGGCGCACTCGACCGGAGTACGGTGAGCGGAATAGACATGGACTTCGGTCGGGACGTCGAAACTCTTCAGAGTGTCGATCGCCTTTTCCACAATGGGAAGGTCGCTGTCCGAGCCCATGATGACTGCTACTTTTTTCATGGTAGCCTCCTGTACTTCCTTACGGATTTTCATGAAAAAAGACAGTCCGGAAAGCAGAAAGATCCGGACTGCCTTAAACCACAAATATTATGCCTTAAACGCAACTTTTCGTCAATATAAATAAGCTACAAAAAGAGGGGCGTTTTCCGCAATTTTTTGACGGTTGATGAAAACCTCAGCAAACGGGGACGGTCCAGCCCTTGGTGTCCTCGATCTTGCCCCACTGGATCCCGGTCAGGGTATCGTACAGTTTCTGGGTGAGTGCGCCGATCTGGCCGTCGCCGATGTATGCGACTTCATCTTTCCATTTGAGCTCCTTGACGGGAGAAACGACAGCGGCGGTACCGCAGCCGAAGACCTCTTCGAGTCTGCCTTCCGCGCCGGCTTTCATGATGTCGGCGATGGCGACATGCTCTTCATGGACGGTGTAGCCCCAGTCCTTGCAGAGCTCGATGATGGAACGGCGGGTGACGCCCGGAAGGACGGTGCCGTCGCAGGGAGCGGTGTAGATCTCGCCGTCGATTTTGAACATGATGTTCATGGAACCGACTTCTTCGACGTACTTCTTCTCGACGCCGTCCAGCCACAGGACCTGAGCATAGCCCAGTTTCTCGGCCTGGTCGCCGGCAAGGATGGAAGCCGCGTAGTTACCGCCGCACTTGGTGAAACCGGTCAGGCCGGGTGCCGCACGGATGAAGTCGTCCTCGACGTAGATGCGGACGGGGTTGATGCCCTCGGCATAGTAAGCGCCCGACGGGGAGCAGATGATGCAGAAGGTGTACTTATGGGACGCGTGGACACCGAGCGTGACGTCGGTCGCGAAGGTGAACGGACGGATGTAAAGGGACGCACCGTCAGAGTGCGGGACCCAGTCCTTCTCCACTTCGACCAGAGTCTTGACGGCCTGGATGAAATCCTCAACGGGGATGTTCGGGATGCACAGACGGTCCGCAGAGTCGTTCATACGGCTCGCGTTGCAGTCCGGGCGGAACAGCTGGATCTTGTTGTCAGCCGTTCTGTAGGCCTTCATGCCCTCGAAGATCTCCTGGGCATAGTGGAACACGACGCAGGCCGGGTCCAGCGGGAACGGCGCATAAGGAACGATGCGCGCGTCGTGCCAGCCGACACCGAGGTCGTACTCCATGACGAACATGTGGTCCGTGAAGATGTTACCGAAACCGAGTTTGCTCTCATCGGTGGGCTTCGCTTTGAGCGTCGCCGCTTTTTCGATTTTGATATCCAACATTTGTTGAGTCGCCTCCAAAATGATTTATTACTTTATTGCGTAAAAGTATAGACCCGATAAGTCTCTAATGTCAAGAGAACAAGCGGGGTGGCAGCTTTAATCGGTTCCGTTTTTGCGTTCCTTTTTGCTTGCCATGCCATACCACGCGAGTGCCTGGTAAGCTGGGCACTCTTCCCCCCTGCGCAAAAAGAAGCCGCAAAAACTCCCCTTGCCTCATGTCAAAAGGTAGCAAGCTGCCACCCCTATTCACGATCCAAACGGTTAAAGCCCAGGGTGATCGATCCTTTGCCGAACTTTTCTCTTAATTCATCAATCGTAGACTCGATTTTCTCTTGCTTCTCCCTGTCTTTTGGCGATTTACCGTCTGTGGTCTCCGCACCGAAAAGCGAAAGCTGTTCGACGATCTCCTCGTCGGCGTTCACCAGTTCGGAGCCGGTGACGGAGAGGAGTCGGACCGGTTTTGTCATGTCCCAGTTGTCGCGCAACAGCTGCATCGAGATGCGCACGAGGTCGGCTTTGAGCATGGTCGGGACGTCGAGGGTGGTCTGGCGCTGGATAGTGACAAAGTCAGGGTTGCGGATGCCGATCTGCACGGTCCGGCACTTCTTTCCGGCGTGGCGCAGACGGCCCGCGACAGAGTCGCAGAGCGCCGAGATGCCGGCCTTCAGTTCCGCCTCTCCGACGAGGTCGTGACGGAACGTCATACTGTTGCCGATCGACTTCGGCTCGTGCTTTTCATACCAGGAGTGCACGCGGCTGTTCTCGAGGCCGTGGATGTACTCGTAGAGCGTGTCTCCGGACTTTCCGAGGATGCGGTGCAGGGTCTGCTGATCGTACTGGACGAGGTCTCCGCAGGTGCGGATGTGATACTGCTCCAGGACCTCCACAGACCGCTTCCCGACGAAGATGAGCGACGACACCGGCAGCGGGTAAACGATGCGTTCGACGTCCTCTCTCATGATGACCGTCGTGGCATTCGGTTTCTTGTAGTCGGACCCCAGTTTCGCGAACACTTTGCAGAACGAAACGCCGACTGAGATGGTGATGTCCAGTTCCTCCTTGATGCGCGCTCTCAGGTGGTCCGCGAGCTCTTTCGGCGTCATTTTGAAGAGGTGGATGGAGTTCGTGACATCGAGGTACGACTCATCGACACTGAAGGGTTCCACAAGGTCCGTGTACTCGAGATAGATGGCGTTGATTTTCTCGTAAAACTCGTGGTACAGCCGGTGGTGCGACGGCACACAGACGAGGTTCGGACACTTCTTTTTCGCCTGCCAGATGGTCTCCGCCGTCTGCACGCCAAACGCCTTCGCCTTCTGGTTTTTCGCCACGATGATGCCGTGGCGGCTCTCCGGGTCTCCGGCGACCGCCATGGGCACGTCCCGAAGTTCCGGGCGCAGGGTCTCTTCGACCGAAGCAAAGAAATTGTTGCAGTCGCAGTGCAAAATGATGCGTTCTTTGGGCTTGTCGTCGTACATCGCCACAGGGGTCACCTCCTTCCCGGATGCAAACAAACGTTCTTCTCCTCTGATTATACTACAGGGTGAGTAATTTTCAAAATGCGCTTTTTCTTTTTTCTGTTCTATGTTAGAATAACAAAGAATAATGTTTCAATTTTCACGAGAAGTGAGGGAAATGAAATGAGTAAAGTCGGAAAAATCGCCAAGGGTGTTGCCATTGGTCTCGTCCTTGCCATCATTCTGAACATCGCTCTTATGGCGGTCATCTGGTTCGCGGGCCTGCGCAAGTACTACAAGGCTCCCGCTGAACTCGCCGCAGTTCGCGCTTACACCATGGAGGATATGGAAAGCGACAAAGTCGCCCCCAAAGTCCTCGAGCAGTTTGCCTCCAACCCGGAGACGACCGAAGCCTATGCCCTCGGAGTCAACCAGTACGGAGACCCTGTCTTCATGAACCCGAAGAAAGCATGGAAAGCCGCGAAGAAAGAGTATAAGGAAGGCCGGAAAGCCGGAGACCACAAACTCCATTTGAAACACAGCTCCAAGACCTTCTACATGGCGTACATCGAAGCTGCCAAGACGGTCGACCAGAACGACGAGCTGACAGACCTCCAGAAGAAACGCCTGAAAGAATGGGCCAACTTCCTGGAAATCTACAAAAACAGTTTCCCGGAGAAAGCGCGGCGCTAAATCAAACATAGGACTACCGCTCCGGTCTAGGGAAGGCCGGAGCTTTTTATCTCATAAACTTGGGAGGAAATATCATGAGACAGGGCTTCAAGCAGAAAAACATCGTCATCATCGGTGCCGGTTTTTCCGGGATCCTCTGTGCGCAGCGTCTGGAGAAAAAGACCTCACGCCTTAAGAATATCAGCATCACGCTCATCGACAAAAATCCATATTTCACGATGAGGACGGAGATCCACGCAGCCGCTACCGGCCGAGGAAAACCCGAAGGCATCACATACGACCTGGCGGAGACCTTCGCGGACTCCCCCAACGTCAGCTTCTTCCAGGATGAAGTCACCGACATCGACTTCGAGAACAAAGTCGTCAAGGGCAATGTCAACGACTACACCTACGACTACCTGGTCATCGCCGCCGGTTCCAGACCGAACTATTTCGGCATCGAGAGCGCTCAGGAGAACGCCCTTCCCTTCTGGACCTACGACGACGCCATCGCGCTCAAGAAACACATCAAGGAGTGCTTCGAGAAAGCCGCTCCTCTTTCGAACGAAGAAGAGCAGAGAAAGCTCCTCACCTTCTGCGTGGTCGGTGCCGGTCTCACCGGTGTCGAGCTCGCCGGCGAACTCGCCGAGTACATCCCCATGATGTGCGTCGAATACAAGCTGCCCCAGGGCCTCACGAAAGTCCTCTGCATCGACGCGGCGTCCCGTCCCATCCCGAACCTGCCGAACAAGATCTCCACGACCTGTTCCTGCATCCTGAACGAACTCGGCGTGGACCTCGAGATGAACGCGAAAGTCGTCGAAGTCAAACCGGACGCCCTCGTCTATGAGCAGATCGGCAAGACCGTCACGGTCCCGTCCTGCACGGTCGTCTGGAGCGCCGGCATCACGTCCGAGACCATCACCTGCAAAGCCGCCGAGACCCTCGATGCCCGCAACAACCGCATCGTCAACCTCGAGACCCTGCAGTCCTCCGACCCGAGTGTCTTCGTCATCGGTGACAACATGTACTACGTCGCCAAAGGCAAAGACCATCCGGTCCCCCAGATGGTCGAGAACACCGAGCAGTCCTCGGTCCTTGCGGCAGACAACATCGCAGACCTCATCACCGGCAAAGAAGCCAAACGCGTCTACAAGCCGGCCATGCACGGCTGCATGATCTCACTCGGCGCCAAGAAGGGCATCGCCTACGCCGGCATCGACAACCTGTTCATGATCCAGCTGCCGTCCCTTCCGGCGCAGCTTGCCAAGCGGGCGATCAACGTCTACTTCCTGTTACCGGTCTTCGGCCTTGGAAAAGCGCTTCCCATCGCGAAGCATGAGTTCCTTGCCAAGAGAGACGTGAAGAACTGACGGTCCGTACATCGCCACAGTGAATACGAAAAAGGCCTTCCATTATGGAAGGCCTTTGTTATTTCTATTGTGTGTTTATTTGAGGCGGCGGAAACCGTCGAGCATCTCATCGAAGTAGTTGAAGTATACGTCTTTCTGCTGACCGATGCCCATCCAGGAGATGTGGTCCTTGTCGCCCTCGACCGGCATGTTGTACCAGATGCCCTTTTCGATCTCGGTGCCGACCTTCCAGTCGGTGTAGGGCTTATCCTTGGGAGCGGACTGACCGTCGATGGTGACGAGACCGTCGTTGACCATGTCGCGTTTATGGTAATAGTTGAACTGCGGGATGGTCTCGAGGTGGATGCCTCTCCAGTTGCAGGTGATGACGCCGGCGATCTTGGCGATCGTGGTGGCATCCTTGCGCATCTTCTGGCGTTCGCCATTGCCCTTGGGCTCAGAGCCGCAGGCGCGTCTGGCGAAATGGTATGCCTTCTCATCCATCTTCAGCTTGCTGTTCATGAGATACATGCATTCGACCTGCATCTCATGGCCGATGGAGTCGAGGTTCGGGTTGGCGTCGTAGCGCTTGATCTCTTTCCACTTGGAAAGCGGGTTGCGAAGGCCGGTCTTGCGGGTCTTCGGGTCGTCCATGACGCCCCACTGGTCCATGTTGGCATCGTAGTAGTCGTTGAACTTCGAGTTGCCGAGCATGGTGACGAGGGTCAGAACGATGTCGTCGATGATGATGACGCCGGCAGTGTGCAGCCAGGACGCGAAGTTGGAACCGTTGTTGGTGCCGGACAGCGTCGTGATGGTGTGGAGCCAGTCGCCTTTGCCGCCCTTGAACAGGTCGGAGAGTTCGTCAGCGGGAGTGCCGTCGATCTCTTCCTGGCAGCCGTAAGCCAGCAGGCTTTCAAACGTCAGAGCAGTCGAGCCGCCGAAGCTGTGGCCGACGAAGTTGATCTTCTCATGGTCTCCGGGCTTTCCCCAGTCCTCGATGAGACCTTTTTCATAAGTTCTGCCGTAACGGGCATGGCCGTACTTCTCAGAATGGACTTTACCGTAGTCAACGGTGCCACCATTGAGGATGGCCCAGAGTTCGCAGCAGCGGTCCCAGGCGCTCTGCCAGCCGGAAGTCGAGGGCTGGTAGACTTCGTAGCCGCGGTTTCTCAGTTCTTTGACCAGAGGACCGTGGAAGACGCCCAGGTACGGTGCCCATTTGTAGATGCCATCCTGTTCGCCCCAGCCGACAAAGCCGTGCTCGAAGACGGTCGGATAGTTGTTGCAGATGTCACCGTTGGACTTGCCCTGGTTACGGAATGCGATCGTGCTCATAACATTTCTCCTTGTTTTTACATTTTTATCACTATGTAAAAGCTTAAAACTTTCTTAATAATTTTAACATTTGTATGCGTATAAGGCAAACCGTCACTTTCCATAAAGATAGGACATTGGATTTGTAACTTTGACCAAAATAACCGTCGTTATTAGGCGATTTACGCCACCGTGTCCGATATCATTTGTTCGCAAATAATAGACCGTCCGGTGGACACCGAACGGTCGTTTTTAGGTTGGTTATTCTGACACTGTTTATTCTGAAACTAGTCTCTTCGCACGCTTCGCGCCGTAGACGATCAGCGCGATGCCGGCGGCCAGGAACAGGATGCTGACGTACTGGTTGCTCGTGAGGCCCAGCGCGGTGCGCCGCGGGTCGGCCCGCAGGAATTCGACCGCGAATCGCCCGATGCCGTACAGGATGAGGTACATGCCCGAGATGGACGGTGGTTGGAAGAAGGACTTCCTGTCGGTGCCCGGACCCTCCCCTTTTTTGACCTTCAAATAGTCCGTCGCATAGTTGCTGAGGAGCAGCAGGATGATGAAGATGAGGAAGTCTCCGATGGCGGAGATCAGCTGTGTCGGGATGAGCGGGACACCGCTTGGGGCGATGGCTTCCGGCGGGAAGATGACACCGATGTGGCTGTGAGTCGGCTTGCCGTAGCAGCAACCTGCCAGGAAGCAGCCGATGCGCCCAAAGCCCTGTGCCAGCGCGATCTGAGGGATGACGAGGTCGAGGTACAACGGGACGTCCACCTTCTTGCGACGGACGATGAGACCGCCAACCAGGATGCCGAGCACCACTCCCCCGTACACCGTGAACCCATCGGTGCCGAGCACGTACCCCGGGTCCGTGGACAGGTACTTGATGTTGGATACGATGAACGTCAGTTTCGCGCCGAGCAGACCAGCGAACAGGCCCCAGACCGCGGCGCTGAAGACGAGTTCCCCGTCGAGTCCCCTGCGTTTCGCTCTCCACTCCGAGACGAAGATGGCGAGCAGGGCGCCGAGGCCGATCATGAGCCCGTAGCTGTAACCGACGATATTCCCCATTTGAAAGAAGATTGGATGCATACCGCACCTCCTGCGAATGAACTGCGGTTATTATAGCACATTTCGCACGAAACCAATAGAGAAAGAACTCTGCGCCATTTCTGACACAGAGTCCTTTATGACTAACTCTCGCAAAGTTAGTTTCTTAGATCTGGTTGCCGACCGTATAACCTTCGTAGACCGCATTCGGCAGGATGGCGCCGCCGTTGGAGTCGCCGATGTTGTAGAGCTCCTTGACCTTGCCCTTCAGCGATTCATAGAGCGAAGCGTCTGGCTTCTCGCCGACGGCCATGACGACCGTGTCGGCTTTCAGTTTGTGCTGCTTTCCGTCTTTGTCGGTGTAAACGACGGAATCCCTGGTGATCTTCTCCGCTTTGCACTCCGTCAGGAGATTCGCGCCGTAGCCCTTGAGATGGCCCATGAGGACGGTCTGAGCGGTCTTGCCGGTGTTGGCGGCGAGCTTGTCGGTGAGTTCGAGGACGGTGACATTCTTCTTGTCCATCGCGAGTTTCTCTGCGGTCTCACAGCCGGTGGATCCGCCGCCGATGACGACGACATTCTTGCCGGTCTTGACGTTGCCGAGGAGGACGTCCTTTGCGAGGACGGTCTTGTCCGCGCCTTCGATCGGCAGAACGACAGACTTCGCACCGGTCGCACAGACAACGGCATCCGCTTTCATCTTGAGGATATCCTTCGCGTCGAGCTTTTTGCCGAGGTGGACCTTGACGCCGGTCAGTTCGAGCTGGCGTTCGAGGTACGGCTGGAGCGGCAGGAAGTTTTCTTTGAACGGAGGCCGTTTGGCCACTTCCAGCGCGCCTCCGACGTACTTGTTGCTGTCATAGAGATCGACTTTGTGACCGCGCATCGCCGCAATACGTGCCGCTTCTACGCCGGCCACACCGGCACCGATGACGACCACGTGCTTTTTCTTCTTTGCCGGGGCGATGGAGTAATCGTTCTCCCCACGCGCCAGTACGGCGTTGCCGGAGCAGACGGCTTTCCCGCCGTGCTGCAGCTGGTGGTCGATGCAGTGTCCGCAGCCGATGCACGGACGGATCTCGTCCTCGCGGCCTTCCGCGAACTTATTGACGAGTTCCGGCTCGACGAGGAGTCCGTGACCGATGGCGACGAACTCACAGGTGCCGTTCTTCAGCGCTTTTTCCGCAGCGACCGGGTTCTGGGTGTGGCCGCAACCAATGAGCGTAATAGTCTTCTTGTGACCGGTGGTCGCCAGCAGGCCATACTTCAGGACCTGGCAGAGCGGCATGGTCATGTTGTCTTTATAGCCGGACTCCGGACGCTCGTTCTTGCCGGATTCACTGGACCATTTGCCCGCGAGGACTTCGATGGCGTCGACGCCCGCTTCCTGGAACTTCTTGGCATAGTAGATGCCGTCCGGGATGGAGATACCGCCGTCTGAGCCCTGTTCGACGACCGACAGTTTCATGATGATCGCGAAGTCGTCGCCGCAGAGTTCTTTGATGCGTTTGATGATGTTCAGGTGGAAGCGGCACCGGTTGGCGGCACTTCCGCCGTATTCGTCTTTGCGGATGTTCGCGGTCTTCGACAGGAACTGCTGACCGAGGTAGTAGCCGACGCTGTGGATCTCGACACCGTCAAAGCCTGCCTTCTGCGCCCGAAGGGCGGCCTGGGCGTACTTTTCCTCGATGGCGTGGATCTCGTCGATCGTGAGTTCTCTCGGCGTCTCGTTGCCGAGACCCATCATGTACGAATACGGCATGGCGACCGCACTCGGGCCGACCGGCTGATTGCCGATGATGGCCCTGCGCGCACCACGACCGGTGTGCGAGATCTGCAGGAACGCCTTCGCGCCCCCGTCGTGGATGGCAGACGCAAGGTCCGCCATGCCCGGAATGTACTTGTCATCGTCGATGACCAGCATGCCCTTCGTGTTCAGACCGAGCGGACTGTCGACACACGTGACTTCCACGATGATCGCTCCCACGCCGCCCTTTGCGCGCGCCGCATAATGGTTGATGGTCGCCTTGTTGACGAACCCGTTATCCGACTGGCTCATGCCCATGGCCGCCATGATGGTACGGTTGCGGATCTCGACGTTGCCGATCTTCGCCGGAGACAGCAAAGTCGGGTATTTAGTCTTTGCCATAGTTGTGTTCTCCCTTTTCGATGGATTCTTCTTGATACGTACGAAATCTGTACTTACGAAATATGCCATTTTCATGATAAGGTTCGAACAACTTGATGTCAATTTTTCGAAGGTATCGGAAATGTTTATAAACAGGGTTCGACGTGCTTTCGCTTCGCAGCCACTTCGCGCCCCAAACAGGGCTCGACGTGCTTTCGCTTTGCGAAACCACACCGAGTTGCTGCCGCAACTCCCGCACCTACAAACATGCCACCGGCATGTTTGCTTTACGGCGCGGCC
>JAFRHS010000021.1 GCA_017433225.1 Clostridia bacterium | reverse complement strand
ATACATCAACTCTGATGCTGTAATTTCCACCTCGGACAATTCATGGCTGAAGAATAAATTCAGTTGCCTCATCAATACGGATATGTATCTCCCCGCCTGATCCATAAACATCCTCCTATTTAAAACTCGTTGACTTGTCAACTATTTTGGCAAAAAATATAGCCGGGTCCATACCCGACTTCACAGGAGGGCTCGAACGAGCCCTTTTTGCCCGAAAAACGAGCCCTCGGTCTTATGCCGCCGCAACCCGTATCAAAGACGTAGTGCAGATTTCAAGAAACTTTAAGCTACAGATTTTTTTGTGTAACTTCCTGTATTGGTTATTTCTTTTTACCGGGCTTAATTCTTCGTTCGATTTTATTGCATGAAACTCTTCCCACAAATCGTCCAAAAATAAGGGGTCAATTACTTTGTGGATATTCTCCGGACTAGTATAATGCATGTCATTCATTAAAACGGGAGAAACACAAACAAAAAAGCTCCCGGGAACTGTTTTCGGGAGCATTATATCAATATATAGTGTTTTGTCTTAGCTCTCTATACTATATATAGTGTTTTACTTGAGTGTTTAGTAGGTGAATCGTAGTAGTTGCAAATCACATTTTCGGTCCATCTACGCCATTAATGGCGTACCAGCGTTACCTATTTCACTCACCCTGGGACTTGCCGTGGCAGACGAAAAGGATTTTAATCATGCGATCCCTCCGGATGTTGAAAGCGTTCCCGCCAGGGGCGGAGTTGTTCGAAGGTGCGGGCTGCCGCCAGGACGTCTTCGTCCCGGAACTTTTTCCCAACGATCTGCATGCCGATCGGGAGACCGCTTTCGGAGAAACCGGCGGGAATGGAGGCGGCAGGATGGCCGGAGAAGTTCGCGGGGAAGGTCTGGGCGAATCCGATGAGGGATTCTACGGGATGTCCGTTGATGCGGTCCGGCCCCCGGGTGTTGCCGTCTTCCGCGTTGAGCGGCGGTAGGCAGCAGACGGTCGGAGACAGGAGGATGTCGCAGTGTTCGAAGACATCTTCGAACGCATCCAGGATCTCGGTCCGTGCCGTGTTGAATTCGTAGTAATCGAGGAGGTTGCCTTTTGCGGCGAGGTCGTTCCAGTAGACGAACGCTTCGGGCAGCTCGTCGCGGAAGTCTTTCACGAGGTCGAAGCCGTTGCGGCGGTCCAGTTCCAGTTCGATGGCGGTGTCGACGCAGATGCTCCGCAGCCAGATCGCGGTGTACTCCTCCAGCGTGCGGGGCAGACGGATGTCGACGGATTCGACGATGGCGCCGGCGTCTTTGAACGCCATGGCCGCGTTCTCCACGACCGAGGCCACTTCCGGTTCGACCGGGAACATCCCGAAGTCCGGGGTGTAGGCGATGCGCCAGCCCTCGACGGGACGGTTCATGAGCTCCGCGAAGTTTCGGTGCCCGTGGTCCAGGCTCAGGGGGTCTCTCGGGTCGTGGTGCGCCATGTAGCTCATGAGGATGGCGCTGTCTTCCACCGTTTTTGTCAGACCGCCGTTGAAGCAGTACGGGTGGGTCGCCGACCAGGCATCCGGGCGAATGACGCTCGGGACGGTCCCGACCGAAGCTTTGAACCCGAAGAGGTTGCACCAGGCGGCAGGAATGCGGATGGAGCCGCCGGCGTCTCCGCCTTCGGCGATCGGCACGAGTCCGCCGGCCACGGCAGCCGCGCTGCCGCCAGAAGAACCGCCAGCGTTGTACCGGTGGTCAAAGGGGTTGCAGGTCGGACCGTACAGGTGGTTGTCGGTCGTGCCGCGGAAGCCGAACGCCGGCGCGTTCGTTTTGCCGATGGCGATGCCGCCGGCCGCCTCCATGGCTTTGGTGAATTCGGAGTCGACCGGGTCTTCTCTGATGAGTGCCTCCACGCCGCCGTGGGAATGGGTCCAGCCCTTCTTCGAGGGCAGGAAGTCCTTCAGCGCGAAGGGCACGCCGGCAAAGGGGCCGACGTCTTCGCCGCGGGCCAGCCGCTCTTCGAGCTGCTTTGCGGCGTCTTCCGCGTATTCGAATTTCGTATAGACGAACGCATTCAGGTCCTTGTTATGTGCCTCGATGCGTTCTTCAAAAAACCGGACCACTTCCGTGGGGGAAATGTGTCCGGCATTCACTTCTCTTCCGATCTCTGCTGCGGAGAGCAGTTCCAGGTTTTTCATCGTGTATCGCCTCAGCTTTCGAGGACGCCGTTCGGGCAGTACTTGTCGAGGTACTCCTGTCCGACGTTTCTCTCTTTCCACTTCTGTGCCACATGGTAGCCAAGCGGTGAGAAGATGACTTCGGAAAGCAGTTCGAAGGCCGCGCAGAGGACCGAGGCACCCACGCACTGGGCGATCGTCCAGCGGACCGGCAGCGCGCCCGGCAGGTTCGGGAAGACCACGAATGCCAGGAAGACGAACAGGAAGTTGTCGACGCACTGGGACAGGAAGGTCGAGATGTAGGAACGGAACGCGAACGCCTTTCTGCCGTCCGGATTCTGACGGAAGAACCGTCTCCCGATGAAGACATTGGTGTAGTTGTTGGTCAGCGCCGCGACGATATAGGCGATGGTGCTCGCGAGAAGGATGGACCACTGTCCGCCGACGACCATGTCGAGGGACGGACGGTCAAAAACGCGGCTCAGGATGACGCAGATAAAGCACACCACCAGGTTGACAGCGATGGCGACGATGGACAGCATGTTGGCCGCCTTTGCGCCGAAGTGGCGGGTGACGATGTCGACAAATAAAAAAGACATCCAGGAAACAGTGATACCTGCGTTCAGGGCGAGCCAGGGCAATGACACGAGGGTGATACGCGCGAGGAAGTTCATGAGAACGACCGCGATGATGAAAATGATGGTCATGGCCACCGGTACAGAGCGAAGCAGCGCTGCTACCATGGTAGTCTTTTGCTTGATGATATTCATGATGTGTTCTCCTTGGTTTTCGTTTCTATAGCGAAGGATTTAGAGGCCGAACTCCGCTGTTTGGTTTTGCCGAGAGGCATTATATCACGTTTTATTGATATTGCAAACTTATTTGAGGGGTTTGCCGCATTTCGGGCAGTAGTCGAAGTCGTCGACGATCGGGTAGCCGCAGTGCGGGCAGTAGTGGACGTCGGAAGCGTTGTTCTGCGAATCGCCAAAGAAAAAGTCTTTGATGCTGCCGCCGAAACCGCCGTTTGCGTAATAGTCCGCCCGGCCGGACTGGAAGCAGTCCTTTTCTGTGATGTCGACGTCTCTTCCCCGCTCCACGGCGCGACCGACCTCGGCGTTCAGTTCGAAGACCTCGCCGTTCGGCAGCTGGACGTAGTAGCGCTTGTTCCACTTGAAAGTCGGGATGAAGAACAGGAGGAGCTGCGTGAAGGTCACGAAGACCGTCACGTTCACAGCTTTCCCGAGGTGGGTAAAGTAGACGAGTTTTTCGTAGTAAAGGGCGTTCTGCCCGTCGTTGACACCGATCATCAGGAACATGGTCCGTCCTCCTTTTGGTCTTCGATCAGGAATTCTTTGTAACGGTCTGCCATCCGCGCGCTGCAGATGACGTCGAGCACCAGGCCGTCTTCCGTGTAGGTCTCCCCCTGTACGGCGCTGTCGCCCCGGACGATGGATGCCTGGGACAGTTCCTCAAAGGGGAAACAGAACCGGGCACGGACTCGCTGTTCCGGGAACGCCTGTTCCAGAGCCTCCAGCAGCAGGGTCAGTCCGGAGCCGTTCCGGGCGGAGATGTAGATACTCTTTCCGGCGATGTGCGGCTGCTCGTAGATAAGGTCGCATTTATTCATGACCTGCAGGGTCGGGATGCCTTCGGCACCGAGGTCTTTCAGGACCTCTTCCGTCACCCGCAGGTGGTCTTCGTATTCGGGCGATGAAGCGTCGCAGATGTTCAGGATGACGTCCGCGGCCGCCGCCTCCTCCAGCGTCGAGTGGAACGCCTCGACCAGTTGGTGAGGCAGGTTGCGAACGAGGCCGACCGTGTCGACCAGCATGACCTGTCGTCCGGAAGGCAGGCGCAGGGCGCGGGATGTCGGGTCGAGCGTCGCGAAGAGTTTGTCTTCGGCGAGGACGCCGGCCTCGGTCAGGGCGTTCATCAGCGTCGACTTGCCGGCGTTCGTGTAGCCGACGAGCGCGACAGTCTCGACGCCGGTCTTTTCGCGGCGGGCGCGGAGCATATTGCGTCGCTTTTCGACATTCTTCAGCTCCTGGCGGATGGCCCTTATGCGCCGTTCGATGTGCCGCCGGTCCGTCTCCAGTTTCGTCTCGCCGGGGCCGCGGGTGCCGATGCCGGCGCCGAGCCGGGACAGGCTCGTGCCCTGACCGGCGAGCCGGGGCAGGCGGTACTGGAGCTGCGCGAGCTCGACCTGGAGACGGCCTTCCCGCGAGCGCGCCCGCTGGGCGAAGATGTCGAGGATGAGCGTCGTGCGGTCGATGACTCTGGCGCCCGTCGCCTTCTCGATGTTGCGAAGCTGGGTCGGCGACAGTTCGCCGTCGAAGATGAGGAGGTCGCAGACATCCGCGTCCACCATCTCTTTGAGCTCTTCGATCTTGCCTGTACCGAGGTACAGAGCGGCATCCGCCGAGGGACGCGCCTGCAGGACCGTCCCGACGACGTCCGCGCCGGCAGTCTTGGCCAGTTCTCTCAGTTCTTCGAGGGACACTTCGGCTTCGGTCCTCGCCCAGCCCGTCACGCTGACGGCCGCCGTGATGGCTTCCGCTTCGGTCAGCGTCTGCCGTCCGGTGTCGAGGGCACAGAGGACCGCCCGTTCGGTCAGTTGATGTTCTTCCATTAGCTCTCCAGATGCATCAGGGTCCGCGGGATGTGGCAGTACCCGTTCGGATGTTTGTCGAGGTATTTCTGGTGGTACTCTTCCGCCGGCCAGAAGTTGTCGAGGGGACCGAATTCCACGGCGAGCGGCTGTCCCACTTTGGCAGTCACTTCGTCGAGGACGGTGCGAATCTCCGTGAGCATTTCCCGGTTTTCTTCCGGTACATCGCCCACCCTGAACCAGATGCCGGTGCGGTACTGGGTCCCGATGTCGTTCCCCTGGCGATTCACCGACGTCGGGTCGATCGTCATGAAGTAATAGCGCAGGAGTTCTTCCGTCGACAGCTTTGTCTCGTCATAGACGACCCGGACCGTCTCCGCGTGCCCGGTGTCTTTGTAGCAGACGTCCTCATAGCTCGGCGCCGCCATCGTTCCGTTGGCGTACCCGACCTCCGTCTCTTTCACCGCGTCGAACTGGTCGAGAAACTTCTGGGTCCCCCAGAAACAGCCGCCGGCGAGGTACAGTGTTTTCATATTGGCTCCTTCTGTCAGGCGTTCAAGATCTGGCAGCTGCGCATCATCTCGAGCGCCGCGTCATGCTTCTCCGGCGTGACACCGGCACAGCAGGACGGGTCGATCGAGATGACCGCTTCGGGCATGGTCGCTTTCAGGAGAAGCGCGTTGGACGCGACACAGATGTCCGTGCAAAGTCCAACGAGTTCGAAGGTCACGTCTCCCGCTTCAGCATCATAGGCTTCCTTCATCGCCGCAGCGAGTTCGGTCGAACCAAAGGTCGGTTTGTTGAAGACATGGTCTTCGGGAATGAGTGCCGCGATTTCCGGCCGGATCTGCCATCCGTCTGTCCCTTCGATGCAATGCTCGACCGGCAGGTTCTTCCCTTCCTGCGTCTGCAGGTAGTCCGGCTGGTGGGTGTCTCTGGTCGCAAACACGTCCCCATCCGGGTCGGCGATGTACGACTTCACTTTTGCCACGACATTCTCCACGATGGACACCGCCTCGGGAGTCCCCAGCGACCCATCAATGAAGTCATTCTGCATATCGATCACAAGCAGGATCTTCTTCATCTTCCAAACCTCCACTCAGGTAAGTTTCTTTCTATGTTCCTTAGTGTACCACAAACCCCAAATAACTCAACAAACTGAAATTTGTTGAGAAGTCGTATGACATGACAGAAGCTTTCTGCGTTTTTGCGGAAGGCTTTTCGTGCGCCCGCACATACCGTTTGACGCAGGCGGGTGCGGTGAACGGTTCGAGAGCCCGGGCACTGGCAGCCCGACCTCCGAACCTGCGGCGTTCCCCATCCCGCCTGCTGAACGTCTCTCCTGCCCTACTGACCTCTCCAAGGCTCTTCTTTATGTCGGTGGTACAAGCTTTCTTGTTTCAAGCGAGAATGTACCACCAAAATGCCTTCTTGAAAGCAGTTTCGTCTCTTAGGTGGTACATT
>JAFRHS010000020.1 GCA_017433225.1 Clostridia bacterium | reverse complement strand
GCAATGCTCCCGACGCGCAGAGTTCTGCGACCGTATGATCGTAATTACCCCTTGAGACATCGCGAAATAAAGCGTAAAATAGCGTCCTGTCAGTTGAACTGACAGGACGCATTTTTTATAATAAGAATTCAAGAGGGGAGGGTACACCGTGAAATCGTTTTTTCTGAACCTGTGGGACGACATCAAAAACTTCTTCGGCCACTTCCGGGTCTATCTCAAATGGCTCGTGCTGGCACTGCTTCTGGGCGTGGTCCTGGGGCTCGTCGGCACCGGGTTCTATTACACGCTGTTCTATGCCGGAGAACTCCGGGAACAGTATCCCTGGCTCATCTGGCTCCTGCCGGTGGCCGGTCTCGTCATCGCCGCCCTCTACTATTTCTTCGATAAAAAGCCTCAGACCGAGGAGAACAAAGGGACCAACATGGTCCTGGCCGCCGTGAACGGCGGGGAAGAGATCCCGTTCCGGATGACGCCCCTCATCTTTGTGTCGAGCGCCATCTCCCATGTGTTCGGCGCGTCCGTCGGCCGCGAAGGCGCCGCTCTTCAGATGGGCGCCAGCCTCGGCTCCACGCTCTCCCGCTTTCTGAAGTTCAATGAGAACGACCACAAAGTCCTCATCATGACCGGCATGAGCGCCGCGTTCGCCGCCATCTTCGGCTCGCCCCTGACCGCCGCGGTCTTCTCGATGGAGGTCATCTCGGTCGGCGTCATGTACTATGCGGCCCTGGTGCCCTGCACGGTGTCGGCGCTGACGGCACTGTACATCGCCAAACTGCTGGGGGTCCAGTACGCACAGTACCATTTCGACCTCGTGCCGTCCTTCGGTCCCCTGAGTGCCGGGAAGGTCATGCTGCTCGGTATCCTCTGTGCCGTGCTCAGCATCGTCATCTGCTACACCCTCATCATCACCGAGCGGGGGATGCAGCACGTCTTCGAAAACCCCTTCATCAAGATCTTCGTCGCCGGTACCGTCGTCGCGCTCCTGACCCTGCTCGTCGGGAACCAGGACTACAACGGCCTCGGCACGGCGGTCATCCTGCAGGCAGCTGCCGGACACGCGGTCTGGTATGCGTTCCTGCTGAAACTCGTCTTCACGGCCGTCTCTCTCGCCGGCGGATACCGCGGCGGTGAGATCGTCCCGTCCCTGTTCATCGGTGCCACTTTCGGCTGCTTCGCGGCCGGGTTCCTGGGGCTGCCTCCCGCAGTGGGAGCCGCCCTCGGCATGATCGCCGTCTTCTGCGGCGTCACCAACTCGCCGATCGCCTCGTTCATCATGGGGCTCGAACTCTTCGGCGGACAGGGCATGTGGATGTTCGGCCTCGTCGTCGCGGTCAGCTACATGCTGTCCGGTTATTACGGGCTCTACAAGAGCCAGCTCATCATCTATTCGAAATACCGTTCGGTTTATGTGCACCGAAAGGCGCATCGCTAAGGAGGAACCACCATGGCAAAGAACTACTATATCGCGATCAGCCGCCAGAGCGGCTGCGGCGGCCGCCTTGTCGGAAAAGCACTGGCAGACCGCCTCGGGATCGCCTACTACGACAAAGACAACATCATCGACCTCGTGGCGGAGGACTGCGGTCTGGCCCGTCAGAGCGTCGTCGAACTCATGGAGCGCAAGACGTCGAGCCTTCTCTATGAGATGGCCACGTTCGCCCATACGAACCCGCTCGAAGAGCAGGTGTTCCTCTCGAAGAACCGTGTCATCAACGCCCTGGCCGATGAGGGCTCTCTCGTCATCGTCGGCAGCTGCGGAGACTATGTCCTGAGAGACCGGGAGAACCTCCTGAAAGTCTTCCTGTACGGCAGCACCGAACAGCGGATCGACCGCATCGTGAACGTCTATCAGGATGTCGCCAGCCTCAATCCCCAGAAGCTGAAGGCGATGGACAAGACCCGCGCGGACTACTACCGGTTCTTCACCTCCTACAAGTGGGGCGACTGGACCAACTACGATATCCTGTTCAATACCGACCTCGGTCTCGACCCCGTGACCGACATGCTCGAACACATCGCCAGAGTGCGTTTTGGAGGTGAGGCTTAAGTGGCTGAAACTGCAGCAAAACACCTTCCTCCGAACCGGATGGGGACAGAGCCGATCCAGCCCCTGCTGATCAAGACCTCCATCCCGATGGTCATCTCCATGATGGTGCAGGCGCTCTACAACATCATCGACAGCCTGTTTGTCGCCCGTATCGAGGAAGATGCCCTGACAGCGGTCTCCCTGGCGTTCTCCATGCAGAACCTGATGATCGCCGTCGCCATCGGTACCGGCGTCGGTTTCTCGGCCCTGGTCTCCAAGAGTCTCGGCGAGCGGAACTTCGAGATGGCCAATTATGCGGCGAACAACGCGATCCCGCTCTATGCCATCACCTATCTGTTCTTCTTCGTTGCCGGCCTGACGCTGGTCGAGCCGTTCTTTGAACTCCAGCACGCCAGCGCGAACATCACCCAGTACGGCAACGACTACATGAAGCTGGTCCTCCTCTGCTCCTTCGGGATGCTGATGCAGATCTGTCTCGAACGGATGCTGCTCGCGACCGGCAAGACCTTCTACAGCATGATCACGCAGGCCACCGGCGCCATCATCAACTGCATCATGGACCCGATCCTCATCTTCGGTCTCCTCGGTGCGCCCCGCCTCGAGGTCAAAGGCGCCGCCATTGCGACGATCTTCGGACAGATCATCGCCGCCGGCCTCGCTCTCTTTTTCAATCTGAAATACAACAAGGAGCTCACCCTTGCCTTCCGCTATATGAAACTGAAGGCCTCGGTGGTCCGCCGGATCTACGCGGTCGGTCTCCCGTCCATCATCATGGCCTCGATCGGCTCGTTCATGGTCTTCGGTCTCAACCGGATCCTCATGGCATTCACGTCGACGGCGGCTGCCGTCTTCGGTGCGTACTTCAAGCTCCAGAGCTTCATCTTCATGCCCATTTTCGGCATCAACAACGGCATGGTCCCCATCGTCGCCTACAACTACGGTGCGCGCAACAAGACCCGTGTCCTCGAGACCGTCAAATACGCGGCCATGTATGCCATCGGCATCATGCTCATCGGTCTCATCCTCTTTGAGACCATCCCGGGTCCGTTGCTGAAGTTCTACGACGCATCGCCCGAGATGCTGGCTATCGGCATCCCGGCGCTCCGCATCATTGCGACGCACTTCCTCATCGCCGGTGCCGCCATCATGATGTCCTCGTCCTTCCAGGCGCTCGGCAACGGCGTCTACAGCATGATCGTCTCCATCCTTCGTCAGATGGTCGCTCTGCTGCCGGCCGCCTACCTCCTGTCCCTCACGGGCAACCTCAACATGGTCTGGTGGGCATTCCCCATCGCCGAGGTCGTCTCGTTCCTCACCTGCTGTTTCTTCATGCGGAAGATCGTCCGCGAGAAACTCAACTTTGGCTCGGAGCCTGACGCGGCAGAGCCGATGAAGTCGGGCTCTGAGCAGGAAGAAATACAGAGCGTCGCGACGGGAAGAGACTGACCGAGCGAGGCGACAATATTTCTGACCGCAAAAGAACCAACAATCAAAAAAGACCTCCGCTCGGAGGTCTTTTCTTATGCCGTAAGTGGCGATTTACTTGCGGTTGTGATGGTGCAGGTCTACACCGGCCTGCTCATCGAGTTTTTCGATGGCTTCTTCGTACTGGTCTTTCGGGATCTCTCCGGTGTTCTTGCTGCCCTTGCCCCAGAGCTTCGACTCTTCGCCGTGGGCGATCCGCACGAGGTTCGAACGGTGACGCCAGAACGACATGGCAGGATAGAGGAATGCGGCGAGAAGGATGCCGTAGTAAAAGTCCATGTGGAAGCAGAGGACGGCCAGACCGACAAAGCAGAGCGTCTCGAAGGTCAGGGACGCGACACTCATCATGCGGGAGAGGACCATGACCAGCAGGGCCGGGATGCCGGCGATGAGGACCAGTCTCCAGTCGATCATCAGGAGGATGCCGATGGAGGCGGCCACACCCTTGCCGCCGCGGAAGTGCATATAGAAGGGGTAGTTGTGCCCGAGGATGACGCACAGACCGCAGCAGAGCTGCAGGAGGATGGCGGCGCCTTCACTGCCGACGACATCCGGTCCGAGGAACAGCTTGACGAGAAGGACTGCGATCAGGCCTTTCAGGGCGTCGATGAGAAGGCAGACCATGCCGAACTTGAAGCCGAAGACGCGAATGGCGTTCGTGGCTCCGGAGTTGCCGCTGCCGTAGTCCCGGATGTCGACGTGCTTGATCGCTTTGCCGAGCAGGTACGAGGGCTGCAGACAGCCGATGAGGTAGGAGCCCAGAAGGGCCAGGATGATAAAAAGGATCACAGTTGTTGACATAAGTGCCTCCGTGGTAAAATGGTGTGCAATGGTTAATACGCTTCCTGATTCTCCCAGGAATCCGCCAGAATGGCGTTGACCGTGAACCGTTCCGTCTTGGTGCGGGACGTGCAGGTGGAGAGGGTCAGGACCTGTTCCATGCCCGTGATGGCGACCGTGCCGGGGTCCACTTCACTCTTGGTGATGACCTTCGCGAGCCAGTTCTGGAAGTCCGAATTCTTCGCGAACGTCAGGATGTAGACGTCGTCGGAGGTCTGTGCCGTGAAGCACGAGACGATCTTGTACTGGTACGTCCGGTCGCCCATGATGAGGTAGACATACGGGTGGGAGTGGAAGTAGTCCTTGTCCTTATACTTTTTGAGCCCTCCGAACATGGCGCCGTTTTTGGTGTTGTGTCCGTAGATGAGCGTATGCATGTCAGTGAGGTCGGGGTTGCTCAGTTCCGAGAAGAAGATGCTGCCGAATACGCTGTACTCTTTCGTGTACGTGTGGCGCAGGTACGTGTTGTCGCTCTTCGACCACAGGAGCGGGTAGGAGACCTCGGTGTCGGGGATGTAGATCCACCCCTTGACGTCCGGGTTCACCTGCTGGATCTTGGAGAGGTCCACGCGGAATCCCAGCCGGGACTTCGGGGCCTCGGGCGATGTATCGTCCTGAGTCAGGTACGTGTTCTGAGAATCCTCATAGAACGAATCGCCTTCATGGTATTCAAAGAGGATCTTTCCGGCCTGGAACAGGGCAAAGAGGAAGATGCACAGGAAGATGACCTCAAGGGCGGTCAGAACGATGTTCCGACGCTGCTTCTTTCTGCTGCTCATGATATCCCTCCTTTAAAAACGTAATAGCATTATATCACTAATCCCTGAAATCAAAAGATGTTTTTCAAAAAAATACAACTTGGAACCCCCGGAGGTCCAGTAAATCCATGATCATAAACGTCAGCAATCTAACCAAATCCTTTGGCGACCGGCTTCTCTTCGAGAAGGCGAATCTTTCGGTCGAAAAAGGCGATATCATCGGTCTCATCGGTGCCAACGGCACCGGCAAGACGACGCTCTTCCACCTCATCACCGGGGCAGAGGAGCCGGACGACGGCGCCGTCATCCGCTCTCCGTTCACCTCGCTCGGATATCTGGAACAGCACGTCTGCGCCGACTCCGACCGCACAACCTACGAAGAGACGCTTCTCGTCTTCTCCCATCTCTTTGAGATGGAAGCGGAACTCGAACAGCTTCGGGAGGCGCTCTCCGGAGAGCATGCGGGGGACGCGGCGCTCATCGCGAGACAGGAAGAGGTCCTCGCGGCGTATGAGGCGGGCGATGGACTGACCTACCGAAACCTCACCCGGGCCGTCCTCACCGGCCTCGGGTTCACCGACGAGGAACAGAGCCTGCCGGTCCGGAGCCTTTCCGGCGGCCAGAAGTCCAAGATCGGCCTTGCCAAGCTCCTCCTGCAGAAACCGGACCTCATGCTCCTCGACGAGCCGACGAACCACCTCGACATCGCGTCGGTGGACTGGCTCGAGAACTTCATCCAGTCGAGCAGCATCACGACCATCGTCATCTCCCACGACCGGTACTTCCTCAACAAGGTCTGCAACCGCATCGCCGAGATCTCTCTGCGCAAGCTCTATGTGACCGACGGCAACTACGACCGGCACATGGCTCTGAAAGCGGAGCGGGACCTGAGCCTGCAGCGCAACTATGACAACACGATGGCGGAAGTCCACCGCATCGAAGGCATCATCGAACAGCAGAAACGCTGGAACCGGGAGCGGAACATCCGCACGGCGGAGAGCAAACAGAAGCAGATCGACCGCCTCACGAAAGACCTCGAAAAACCGGAGTATGAGCGGTATGACTTCTCGTTCTTCTTCGACCCGGACAGCGTCAGCGGGGAAGAGGTCCTCGACGTGGACGACCTCTCCATGGAGTTCCCGGGCAAGGTCCTGTACAAGGACGTGAGCCTCAACATCCGCCGCGGAGAGCGGGTCTTCCTGATCGGCGAGAACGGCATCGGGAAGACGACGCTCGTGAAGCAGATCCTGAAACGGGTCCGCGGCGTCCGTTTCGGCGTGGGCGTGACGGTCGGGTACTTCGACCAGCACCAGATGAACCTCTCCATGACGAAGACGGTCCTCGATGAAGTCCACGACATGTACCCGCGGATGACCGAGACGGAAGTCCGCTCCGCCCTCGCCATTTTCGGGTTCAGGGGCGACAAGGTCTTCGAGACCATCGAGACGCTCAGCGGCGGCGAGCGGGCCAAGGTGGCCCTCTGCCGGCTGATGTTGCGTCATTGCAACTTCCTCATCCTGGACGAGCCCACGAACCACCTCGACCTCTACTCGATGGCGGCCCTCGAAGACGCGCTGTCCGGCTATGAAGGCACCCTGCTCATCATCTCCCACGACCGTTACTTCATCAATGCGCTCGCCGACAAGGTCGTGGAACTGCGGCCCGACGGAGCGGAGACCTTCGTCGGCAACTTCGACGACTACCGCACGGAAAAAGAGCGGCGCGGCACGACAGACGGTACATCGCCCGGGAAAGCGGAAAAACAGATGGGGGCCGGCGGGCTCTCTTACCGGGAACAGAAGCGGCTTCGCTCCGAGCGGACGAAGAAAAAGACGGCGCTGCGAAAGGCGGAGAGCCGGATCGCGGAACTGGAGGAGCAGATCGATGCGGTCTCCGGGCAGCTGAACGACGAGTCCATCGCCTCCGACTTCGAGAAAATGACCGAACTCACGGGACAGATGGCGGTGCTGAACACCGAACTCGAGGCCACGATGGCCGAGTGGGAATCGCTCGCTGAAGAAGTGGCAAATTTTGAGGATTAACGAACGGGACAAAAGCCCTTATAATAGAGACGAGAGAACGCGACAGACACCTTGAAGGAGGATGTACGATGAACAATTATACGCTGAACGCAAGACTGACCTGTGGCGGGAACGCCATCGGCACGTCTGACTTTGAAAACGAATGGTTCGACCTCGCTCTCGAGCAGACCGACACGACGCTGAAAGCGGTCCTGACCGCGAAGAAAGACCTGGTCCTGAACGATTTCATGCTGACCACCGGCCGGACCTTCCGGGACAACGACCTGTTCTTCCTGAACGGCTTCCAGTCCTGGTCGACGACCGAAGAGGTCGGCCGGAACGATGTGACCGAAGGCCTGCCCAAAGTCGTCTCCTTCCACAAGTTCGTGAAGACCCAGGCGGGACAGATGGGCGACTACGCCTACACCGAGTACGGCGTCCCCGGATGCTTCCATTCTTTCACATTCACCTATTTCCGCAAAAAGGGAAGCCATTTCATCGAACTCTGGGGCTCCCGTGCCGACCGGAACGGGTTCACCATCTTCGATGTCGACATGCCGCGCGGGCGATTCACCCTCCGCAGAGAAGTGGACGGCACCGCGCTGAAGGCGGGGGACACGTTCCTCATGTACGACCTCCTCGTCTGTGAGGCGGAGTACGAGCAGGCGTTCGACACTTACTTCTTCGACTTTCTCGGCGTGAAGAAACCCCGTCTCGAGCGGCTCGCGGGCTATACCTCCTGGTACAACTATTTCAGTAAGATCAACGAGGAGATCATCTACCGCGACCTGAACGGACTGGACTTCGCGCAGGAGGAGACTCAGATCTTCCAGATCGACGACGGCTATCAGGAGCACACCGGAGACTGGCTGATCACGGACAAAGAGAAGTTCCCCCACGGCATGAAAGCCTGCGCCGACGCCATCCACGCCAAAGGCTACAAAGCCGGCATCTGGCTCGCGCCGTTCTGTGCCGCAACGAAGTCCAAAGTGGCGAAAGAGCACCCGGACTGGTTCATCAAAAACGAGAAGGGCCGCCGCATCCTCGCCCACTTCGGCTGGGGCTTCGCCTATGCGTTCGACATCTACAACCCCGGCGCCCGGGAGTACATCAAGCACTTCTTCGATGTCATCCTGAACGAGTGGGGCTATGACCTCGTCAAACTCGACTTCCTCTACAGCATCTGCGAGTACCCGCGTCTCGGGAAGAACCGCGGACAGCTCATGGCCGACGGCATCGACCTCCTTCGGGAAGCCTGCGGCGACAAACTGATCCTCGGCTGCGGCGCTCCGCTCGGCTCCTGCTTCGGCATCTTCGACGCCTGCCGCATCGGCCCGGACGCCAACAAGGTCTACAGCGGCGATCTCCTCAACAAACTGGCTCTGACCCGGGAGATCCCCTCGTCCCGCCACGCGATGGTCAACACCGTCTTCCGCCGCTGCCTCGACGGACGCGCATTCGCCAACGACCCGGACGTCTTCTTCCTGAGAGAAGACAATCTGGAGTACAGTGTCACGCAGAAACTGCTGCTCGCGAAGCTCAACGACATCATGGGAAGCATCATCTTCATGTCGGACAATGCGGGGGACTACGACCCGAAAGCGGCAGAATACCTCAAGTACTTTTTCGCGGAAAAAGATTATTCCGTCCAGATGGCCGAGTACGAGACCGCGGACATCATCCGCATCGAATACACGGAGAACGGCACGGCGAAAACGCTGCGTCTCAATCTGGCGGACGGAAACAGCAACATCATGGAGAATCTGTAAATGACCTATCAGGAAGCGATCGCCTACATTGAAGACTATACCTGGAGCACCACGCGGCTCGGCCTCGACCGGACCGTGGAGCTGCTGCACCGCCTCGGAGACCCGCAGAAAGACCTGAAATTCGTCCACGTGGCGGGCAGCAACGGCAAGGGGAGCACCTGCGCCATGCTGTCGTCGGTCCTGCGGGAAGCGGGTTATAAAACCGGGCTCTATACATCGCCCCATGTCCTCTGCTTCGAAGAGCGCCTGCAGGTGAACGGCCGGTACATCCTCCGGGAGGACCTCGCCGCCGTCACGGAGCGGGTGAAAGTGGAAGCGGACGCCATGGAGGACCATCCGAGCCAGTTCGAACTGGTGACGGCCATCGGCATGCTTTATTTCAAAGAGCAGGGCTGCGACATCGTGGTCCTGGAAGTCGGCATGGGCGGCGCCCTCGACAGTACCAACGTCATCGACGCGCCGGAAGTGGCGGTCATCACGAACATCGGCCTCGAGCACACCGAGTACCTCGGGAACACCCTCGAGGAGATCGCCATGACCAAGGGCGGCATCATCAAGAACGGGTGCGACGTCGTCTGCTACGACAGCACGCCGGAAGTCGTGAGCATCATCCGTCAGCTCTGCGGCGTCTGGGGCGCCACGTTCCACCTCGTCGACTTTGGCGATGTGGCCCCGGTGACCCATGACCTGTCCGGTGAGACCTTCGAATGGAACGGCCTCACGCTGAATGTGCCGCTGCTCGGCGACTACCAGCTCCACAACGCGGCCACCGCCCTGACAGCGGTCTCGGCGCTGCGGGAACGGGGATGGACGATCTCCGACGACGCCGTGGCCAACGGTCTTGCGAAGACCCGCTGGCCGGCCCGCTTCGAGGTCCTCGGACGGGAACCGCTGTTCCTGCTCGACGGAGGCCACAACCCGCAGTGCGCGGAAGTGGTGGCGGAGAACCTGACGAAATATCTCGGAGATGAAAAGCTCGTCATCCTGACCGGCGTCCTCTCCGATAAAGACTACAAAGCGATGATGGAGAGCGTCCGCCCTCACGCGGAGCAGTTCCTCTGTGTGACGCCGGACAGCCCCCGGGCGCTCGACGCGCTGGACCTCCGCGACTACCTGCGCAGCCTCGGCTGCCCGGCGGACGCCTGTGAGGATATCCCCTCGGCGGTCCACGCGGCGCTCCAGACCGGGAGACCGGTACTGGCCTTCGGCTCTCTTTACATGGCGGGCGACATCCGCTCCGCATATTACAAAGAGAAAAAGACCGCCCAGCGGAAGTTCTGCATGAACGCCCGCCGGATGCTGACCCCGGAGGAGCGGGCGGAGTACAGTGCAGAACTGTCTGAGCGTCTGACCAGACTGCCGGAGGTGCAGAACGCCACCCACATCTTCTCCTACATGGCCATGCAGGACGAGGTCGACCTCTCGGTCTTCCACGACTGGGCGGAACGTAACGGCAAAGTGCTGTCGTACCCCATCTCCATGCAGAACGGCCACATGGAGGCGTATACGCTCGGGGAAGAGCCCGTCTGGAACTACGGCAAGTACGGGATCCGGGAGCCGAACCCCGACTTCTCGACCCTTCGCGCGCCGGAGGACTTCGACGTCATCCTGGTGCCCTGTGTCGGATTCGACGAGGACGGCGGACGGATCGGCCACGGGGCCGGGTACTACGACCGGTACATCGACCGGGCGCCTGACGCCTGCCGGGTCTGCATCGCCTTCGAGGCCCAGAGACTCGAACAGGTCGTCGAGGAAGACACGGACATGCCGATGGACTATGTCGTGACGGAAGCAAACATCTACAAGTTTTGACAATGTCACAAAAGAAAGCCGAGACGGGAAAGATTCCTGTCTCGGCTTTTGCTATATTCTGTTTAGATGACGATGCCGCCGTTGACGCCGAGGACCTGGCCGGTCATGAAGGTGGACCGGGGGCCGGCGAGGAAGACCGCGACGTTCGCGATGTCCCGGGGCGTGCCGAGACGCATGAGCGGGGTCTCGTCGATGAGTTCTTCCATGGTCTCCCGGGAGTGCATCGCGTTCATGGAGGTGTCGATGACACCGGGGGCGATGCAGTTGACCCGGATGTTGGAAGGGCCGACTTCCTTTGCCAGCGCCTTGGTCATGCCGATGATGGCCGCCTTAGAGGCGGAGTAGATGACCTCACAGGAACCGCCGACCTGTCCCCACATGGAGGAGATGTTGATGATGCTGCCCTTTTTGTTGCGGATCATGTACGGCAGGAACGCGCGGGTCGTGAGGAACATGCTCTTCACGTTGGTGTCCATGACGCGGTCGTACTCTTCGAGCGATACATCGCCAAAGAGCATCTGAGAGGAAACGCCCGCGTTGTTGACGAGCACATCCGGTTCGCCGATGCGCTCAATGACTTCCCGTTCGAGGAGCATGACATGCTGTTCCGAGGTGAGGTCCGCCGAGAAGGCGCTGGCCATCCCGCCGCCGCGGGTGATCTCATAGGCAAGGTCTTCCGCCGCCTGTTTGTTTTCATGGAAACAGAGCGCCAACTTGTATCCCTTCTGGGCGTAGGCCCTGGCGATGGCCTGCCCGATGTCGCCGGACGCGCCGGTGATGACTGCGTTCATGAAACCCCTCCTTTCGAGGTTTTGAAAAAGCACTCCGCCGGGGTCGGAAGGCGGAGTGCGGATGGTACTGGATATACAGTTTGTTACGAAGCTTTTCTGGTGGTGACGCCGTTGGCCTTCTTGGTGACCGGAGCCTGCTCGATGTAGCTGTAGTCGTTCAGGACATCAAAGACCGTGGGGTTGGTCTCCAGGACGCTGACGGGGATCTTCTGGCCGACTTTGCCCTTGTCATTGATGCGGGCCATGTAGGTGAGCTGACCGTCTTCATTGAAGTAGTAGCGGTTCTTGACCTGGACCAGCGGGTTGTAATAGTCTTCGTAGGTGTACTCCACGCCGGAGATGGTGGAAGTGCCGGTGCCCACATAGGAGGCATTCGGGAACTTCTCGAGGCTTGCGTTGTTGAAGAGTTCGTCGACCTTCAGTTTCTTGACCTGGGAAGCGGAGAGCTCAGTGTAGTTCTTGTCCGCGGCGGTCAGGAGATAGTAAGTGCCGTCCTTCAGCATGTAGGTGATGGCGGTCGGCTGACCTTCCAGCTCGACGTTCAGAGAGAGCATCTTCTGGTCATCGCCGTACTGGACGAAGGTGATGGGGGTCTCCGTTTTCGGAGTGGTCTCGAAGGTGTATGCCTTGCTGAGGATGAGGTCGATGTACGGCGCCATGAGTCTGCCTTCGAACGCGGCAGGGATCTCGTTGTCCGTCTTTTTGACGTCGTCTTTGTCCTTACTGCAGGCTGTGAAGCAGACTGCAAACATGAGGACCGCGAGGATGATGGCGATATACTTTTTCATGTTCTTCATAAGTATCGTCTCCTAAGAAAGAGGGTTTCTCAAAATTGCAGGAATTATCGTACCATAGGGAATAATTAAAGTCAATTGAAAAGGGCACCCTTTCGGGTGCCCTCATGGAGCTGGATACCGGATTTGAACCGGTGACCTCATGATTACGAATCAGGCGCTCTACCAACTGAGCTAATCCAGCAAATTATTAGCGCTTCTGCCGAAGCGCTTTTCTATTATATAGAACTGGCTCTGGAATTTCAAGACCTGTTTTCCGCGAAGGGATGAATTGCTGTGAGAGTTGCAAATCTGGATGGAGACGGCATAATGTCCGTTGGATTGGACACTCCTTCCGAATCGCCTAAATGGCTATTGACTCTAGAAAAAGAATCTACTAAATTAAAGGTAGAAGCTGTACGGAAAAGTGACTGAAATGGGCTAAAACATAGGAATTTCGGATTGTCGGATCCATTGGAGTTGCACTTTACAAAATAGCGTAATTCGCTTATACTGTAACTAGTCCTCAACATACCATACCAAGGACTATCAGGTCACTACAATAAAGTAGAACACTGAAAAGCTCTGACGGCCCACATTCCGTGGGTCGTCATCTTTTTTTCAATAATACGAGAAGGAGTTTTACCATGAGTTATGCAATTGGATTAGACTGTGGCATCGCTTCCGTGGGCTATGCGGTAATGGATTTAGATGAAAAAGGAAATCCAAAACGCATCATACGTCTCGGTTCGCGTATCTTCCCTTCCGCGGAACATCCAAAAGATGGTAGTTCTCTTGCTTTGCCACGAAGAGAAGCAAGAAGTGCTCGTCGAAGACTTCGTCGACATAAACATCGTTTGGAAAGAATCCGATATATGATTGTTGATGAAGGAATCCTTTCTCAAGAACAACTTGACGTTCTCTATTCTGAGCCGGTCTCAGATATTTACATGCTTCGAGTAGACGCACTCGACAGACCTCTTACAAATGAGGAGTTTGCCAGAGTGTTGATCCACCTTGCCCAACGGAGAGGCTTTAAGTCAAATCGAAAGGTCGACAAGGAGGATAAAGATGATGGAAAGCTCTTAACGGCAGTAAGCGGAAATGCTCTCCTTATGAAAGAAAAGGGTTATCGTACAGTTGGAGAGATGTTTGCAAAAGACGAAAAATTCTCATCACAAAAACGAAACAAGGCGGAGAACTACACTAACACAGTTTCCAGAGAAATGGTTGAAGATGAGGCTCACAAAATATTTGCAGCCCAAAGAGAGTTTGATTGTCCCTTTGCAAATGAAACCGTTGAGAACCGGTATGTCAACATTCTGTTTTCACAACGTTCTTTTGAAGAAGGGCCTGGAGGGGACAGTCCTTATGGTGGCAACCAAATTGAAAAGATGATTGGTCGTTGCACGTTTTTTCCAGAAGAACAACGTGCCGCGAAAGCAACTTATTCGTTCCAATATTTCAGCCTTCTGCAAGCCGTGAACCATATTCGTATTGTTTCGGATGGTTCTATAAGAACCCTTCGTTCAGATGAAAGAAAAAACGTACTTGAGGCAGCGTTTCAAACGGATGGTCTGACGTTCAAAAGAATTCGTGTGGTTTTGGGGCTTTCGGAGAACGACCGTTTTCGGAATGTCTATTATCGGTCTGATGACAAAGAAGAATGGGAATCTAAAACCAAATTCCAGTATTTGCACGCATATCATGAGATGCGAAGAAGGTTTGACAAACTGAAGAAAGGGCATATCAGCATCGTTAGCCGCACAGATCTGGATGAAATTGGATATGCCTTAACTGTGTTTAAAACAGACGACAAAATCATCTCATATCTTAAAGAGCATACATCTCTCGATAAGTCAGAGATAGATACTGTTCTGATGATGCCTTCTTTTTCCAAATTTGGCCATATTTCTGTAAAAGCATGTAAAGCGATTATTCCTGGTTTGGAGCAGGGGATGACCTACGATAAAGCTTGTGAAAATGCGGGTATCAAATTCCAAGGACATTATAGTGACGGAAAGGCACTATATCTTCCGGCCAACCCAAATGATGCTCCTGAACTAGAAGATATCAACAACCCTGTAGTACGAAGAGCGGTATCACAAACAATCAAGGTGATCAATGCCATCATTCGAGAACAGGGTGAAAGTCCCGCATATCTGAACTTGGAACTGGCTAGAGAAATGTCGAAGAGTTTTCAAGATCGGCAAGAGATCAAAAAGAGTCATGACCAAAACAATGCAAGAAACGAAAAAATCAAACAGGAAATCGCAGATAATTTTGGAAAGGTCAATCCTTCTGGACAAGATATCTTAAAACTGAAACTTTATCACGAACAACAAGGGGTCTCCCTGTATTCACAAAAGGTGATAGCGTATGATCGTCTTTTTGAGCCAGGGTATGTCGATATCGATCATATCGTACCGTATAGCATTTGCTTTGACGATTCTTTCCGAAACAAGGTGTTGGTTTTTTCAAGTGAGAACAGAGAAAAAGGAAATCGTGTTCCGTTAGATTATCTTCGTGGAGAAGAAGCGAATAATTTTGTCGTGTACGTTAAAGCCAATGTGAAAGATTATAAAAAGAAACAGCGGTTATTGAGGTCGCGCCCGACAGAGGAAGATATCAAAGAATTCAAGGAACGGAATTTGAACGACACCAAATATTTGAGCCGTTTTCTTTTAAATTGTATCCAAGATCATCTTCAGTTTTCAGAAAATGGTTCAGATAAAACTAAGCGAGTCACATCCGTTAACGGTTCTGTAACTGCATATATGCGAAAGCGCTGGGGTATCAATAAGATTCGTGAAAATGGCGATTTGCATCATGCTGTAGATGCTGCTGTTATTGCTTGTGTAACCGATGGAATGATCAATCGCATTTCCAGATGGAGCAAATACCATGAAACAGAATATGAAGAATTTGAGGGTGAGAGTTATGCTGTTGACCCAAGAACTGGTGAAGTGTTAGATCGTTTCCCGCTCCCATATCCGGAGTTCCGGAAAGAGCTGGATTGCCGCTTGTTTGACAATGAAAAACACATGCATGAAGCTCTCACTCGGCTGAGTAATTATCGTGACGTTGAATTGTCGACGATTCATCCTTGTTTTGTTTCCAGAATGCCGAATCACAAAGTGACCGGACCGGCGCATCAAGATACAGTTCGTAGTCCTCGTCATTATGAGGAGGATGGGATTGTTATTGCTAAAACAGCGTTACAAAACTTAAAACTGAAGGATGGCGAAATCGAAGGATACTACAAGCCAGAAAGTGACCGTTTGCTTTATGAGGCATTGAAAGTACGCCTTCTTGAGTTTGGTGGCGATGCCAAAAAAGCATTTAAAGAAGACTTCTACAAACCTAAGGCAGATGGCACACAAGGTCCTTTGGTTCGCAAAGTGAAGACCTTTAAAAAGTCGTCTCTCAACGTACCCGTTAATGACGGAAAAGGCGTAGCCGATAATGGATCGATGATTCGAATCGATGTGTTTCATGTTGAGGGGGATGGGTATTACTATGTCCCTATATATGTGGCAGATACTCTTAAAGCAGAGTTACCAAACAAAGCCCCTATTGCCGCTAAGTCACCATCAGAATGGAAAGAAATGAAGGAAAATGATTTTGTCTTCTCTCTGTATCCTAATGATTTAGTATATGCAAAAAAGGCAACAGGAAAAATCAAACTTACAGTTAGTATGAAAGATAGCACTTTGCCTGGCTCTATTGAATCTGATGGTTTTTATTTATACTATCGAAAATCAGGTATCAGTGGAGCATCCATCGTGGCTGATTATCATGACGGATCATATTATATGACGAATTTAGGAATAAAAACGTTGGAGGTTTTTGAGAAATATCAGGTCGATATTTTAGGGAACTACCACAAGGTCGGAAAAGAAAAGCGACAATTCTTTGACTAACGATATATATGAAATATCGAAATATCTACCATCGTTATTCCTGAATATGAGTAAGTTTATGAGAATCCTTGTTTGTTTTGATCTCCCGGTCCAAACAAAAGCAGAACGAAAAACCGCAACCAAGTTTCGGAATTTCCTTCTGAAAGATGGGTACTATATGATTCAGTTTTCTCTTTATGGAAGGGTTTGCAATGGCTATGATTCGGTAGAGACTCATCATGAACGTCTGTTGCATAATCTGCCAGATAATGGCTCGGTACGTTATCTTGTGATAACAGAGAAGCAATATGAATCGATGGAGGTATTAGTTGGGGAATTGAAAAAAGAAGAGGACTCAATCACTCCTGAGCAACTTACGTTATACTAAAATAATCGAGGAAAATCCCGTCAGACCGCAATCTGACGGGATTTTTTGGCCCCTCTATCATACCATACCAAGAACTACGAGGGGACTACAACCCTGTCATCTTCAGACCGCCGGAGGCCGTCATCATACCATACCAAGAACTACGAGGGGACTACAACTACTCTGTTTATGACCCGACTAGTTTGACTATCATACCATACCAAGAACTACGAGGGGACTACAACTCTGCGTCTGCGTTTCCGCCGAGGTCTCGGATCATACCATACCAAGAACTACGAGGGGACTACAGCTCGGTCTCGGCTTCTGGACTGTTGAGCAATCAAAATCAAAAGAGGGAATCACCCTCTGAGAAACATACCATACCAAGCGTTCTCATGGGGACTACAACAATCAGTAGGTCGTAGGTTTGATTCCCAGTCCATTATAACACAAAATGCGAAAGAAGAGAACAAACTTTCGCTGTAATTAATTGTAAGGAGTGACAGTGTCCAATACAGTGGACAGTGCCTTTTGGGTTAAAGAAAAACACCTGAGTCCTGCGACTCAGGTGTTTTTGCTTATTCTTCGTAGGCGATGTCCCGGACAGTCAGTTCCTTGCCCTGGATGATCTCCTTGTCGGTGTCTCCGCAGGCGGGACATTTGTCGTCGGTCTGTGTCGGGTCGTACATGTTCCCGCAACCGCGGCAGAACGCTTCCGCTTCGAGGTAGTTGATCTCGAGTTCGGACCCTTCCAGCCGGGTGCCTTCACAGACTTCATCGTAGTACATCCGTACGTACTTCGGGATGACACCGGTCAGAGCGCCGACAGTCAGCGTCACGCGTTTGACCTGCTTGATGCCTCGCTGGGCGGCAGCCTGATCCGTCGTTCCAACGAAGTGCTGGACGATCGACAGTTCGTGCATATCAGCCTTCCTTTCCCATGCGCTCCTTGACGGCTGTGGTCGCGATGTTCACACCGCGTCTGGCCGCATTCTTGACGAGACGGCCGTACCAGTGCTTCATGTCGGTGGCGGATTCCGTATCGTCCACACGAACGAGCTTGATGGCGTCGAATTCGCAGCGGTGGATACAGACGCCGCAGCCGAGGCACTTGTACATGTCGACGACGGAGCGGCCGCAGTGCAGGCAGCGTCCGGACTCGGCAGCGATCTGCTCTTCGGTCAGGCCTTCACGCAGGTCGTTCCAGGTCTCGATGGCCTTGGCATGGTCGACTTCCGGCGCGAACTGGCGCGGAGTGAGGTCGATGCGGTTGAGGTTCATCTGGACGCGGTCGAGCTTGATGGACTTGTACTCGTAGTTTCTGCCGTTGGTCAGATGACGGCCGGTCAGATAGCGGAAGATGGAGTGAGCGCCTTCCTTGCCCGCCGCAATGGCGTCGATGGCAAAGCGCGGTCCGGTGACGACGTCGCCGCCGGCGAAGATGTCTTCTTCCGCGGTCTGGAAGGACAGCGGCGTGACGTTGACGGCGTTGCCGCGGCCGGTCTCGACCTTCAGGCCGTCGAGCAGGCCGCCCCAGTCGATCCGCTGGCCGATGGCCAAAATGATGGTCTGGGCTTCGACCTTCTCGGTGACGGATTCATCGTAAGACGGATTGAACTTGCCGTCCTCGTCGATGACGGATGTGCACTGTTTGAAGGTGATGCCGGTGGCTTCCTTGCCGTTGTTCTCGATGACCATGGGGCCCCAGCCGTTGTGGATGGTGATGCCTTCATCCTTGGCTTCGATCTGCTCGTCGGCAGCGGCGGGCATCTCTTCCTTGGACTCGAGGCAGTACAGTTTGACGGATGTCGCGCCCTTGCGGATCGCGGTACGGGCGACGTCGATGGCAACGTTACCGCCGCCGACGACGATGACATCGCCCTTGGTACCGGTCTCTTTGCCGGCGTTGGCGAGCGACAGGTAGTCGACGCCGTTCATGACGTTCGGCAGTTCTTCGCCGTCGAGACCGAGCATGGAGCCCTTCTGTGCGCCGATGGCGAGGTAGAATGCCTTGTAGCCTTCCTCACGAAGCTGCTGGATGGTGACGTCTTTGCCGACTTCGACACCGCACTTGAATTCGATGCCCATCTCTTTGAAGACTTCGATCTCGGAGGCGATGACTTCCTTCTCCAGACGGAAGGCGGGGATGCCGTACTCGAGCATGCCGCCGGGTTTCGCGTTCTTGTCGAACACGGTGACCTGGAAGCCTTCCACGGCCAGATAGTAGGCAGCGGTCAGGCCGGCAGGGCCGGCGCCGATGATGGCGACCTTCTCATCATAGTGATCTTTGATCGCCGGGATGAACCGCTGCGACGCGTCGTTCTCTTTTTCGGCGATGAACATCTTGATGGCGTCGATCGCCAGAGACTCGTCGAGTGTGTTTCTGGTACAGGCGGATTCACAGGGATGCGGGCAGATCTTACCGCAGATGGCCGGCAGAGGATTGTCCTTCTTGATGAGTTCGAGGGCTTCCATGAACTTGCCTTCGGCGGCTTTCTGGATGTAGCCCTGGACCGCGACGTGGGACGGGCAGGCGACGATGCAGGGCGCGGTGCCGTCCTTCGCGACCATGTGACGCTCATTCATGAAGTTCTCGTGAACGTCCTCTTTCTTCATCTTGTGGGTCTGCGCGTCTTTCCAGTACGGCTGCTGTTCGGCATCGGTCTTCGCGAGGAGGTTGGTGCCAAGTGTGATGGCGTTGACCGGGCAGATCTTGACGCATTCACCGCAGGCAACGCAGTTGTCTTCGTTGATCTGTGCGCGGAAGTTGGAGTGCGACATGGGGTTGCCGTCCAGACGGTTGATCTGGCGCAGGCCCGCGCAGGAGCATCCGCAGCAGTTGCAGATGAAAGTCGTGTAGTCCTGACCTTCGACCTGGAATGCGCAGTGGACCAGACCCGCTTCTTCGACTTCCTTCAGTTTGGCGATGGCTTCCTCTTTGGTGAGGTAGTGGCCGCGGCCGGTGCGGACATAGTAGTCCGCGGTCTCGTCGAACTGCATGCAGGTGTCTTTGTACGGGTGGTCGCAACCGACGTTCTGGAGTCTGCCGGCGGTCCGGCAGGCACAGTCGGCGACGGAATAGCGTTCCGCGTTGTTGATGAACGTGAGGATGTCTTCGTACTGAAGGATCTTCTGTTCCGCATTGATCTCGTTCATGATAGGGGTGACCTTCATGAGACCGCCGCCCTGGACGTCCGCAAAACGAAGCAGCGGGCCCAGCTCCCGGTCAAGGGCATTGCGGAAGAGTTTCGCGACTTCCGCGTTCTGGAGGGTATCCGGGTCCGTCATGACGAACTCATAGAAACCGGGGATGAACGGGGGAACATGATAGAAGTATTTCCCGTCTTTGGTCAGGTGCTCGAAGAGCAGGCCCTTCTGACCCATGTGCCGCAGCATCGGCGCGGCTTTTTCGACGGAGATGCCCGCCGACTTCGCGACTTCCTCGACGGAAGTGGGTTTGTTCTTGACGTGAAGTCCGAGCAGGGCTTCCTCCTCCGGGACGAGGAGCTTGAACATTTTGGTGAAATTACTGTTTTCGCCGATGGGCCCTAAGAACAGGCCGCCAACCATCGACATATGGGTCGCGTATTTCGCCCATCCGGTTTTGGCAATACCCCAAGGCATATTATCCTTATCAGGCATATCGTCTCTCCTTCCTATGATTCATAAATACCTAATTCCGGTGCCAAGTATTCCAAAAGCAGAATACTTGGACATGTCCAACTTCATGTTAAGTCTTTAACAACGTTGTGTCAAGTGTAAAACTTGGACATGTCCAAATTGCAAGTGTAGAAAATCTGTGCTAAAATTAGTGCACTATGACAAAGAATCTTCGAGAAACGATCTTCCGGGAGTCGGTCCGGCTCTGGGCAGAAAAAGGGTATGAAAACGTAAGTATGCGAGACATTGCTGCTGCCTGCAACATCGGCACCGGCAATCTTACCTATTACTTCCCGAAGAAAGACGACATCCTCATGTATTACCATGACAAGGTCATGGACTACGCCGAGGGGCTCATCGCCGAGATGGGCGATGAACTGAACGGGCTTTCCGGGTATTTCGCGGTCGAGTACATGTTCATGTATTACATCGTGTTCTTTGTCAACGAGCTCTACAAGCAGGTCATCAACGTGCCGGCTCTGCGCAGGCGGTACTACGCGCAGCACCATAAACTGTACCGGCAGTTCACCGGGAAAGACCTCGATCGGTCCGACTGGGCCGCCACCGTCGCCATGTGCAACATGGAGTACGGCCTCACCGACGTCGACCTTCTGGAAGGGGAGTTCGACACCTGCATGGAAAAGATCCTCGAGACCCGCTTCATCATGGACAAACGGAAGCCCTCCGGCTGGAAAGCGGAACTCGAAAAGGGCATGACCCTCGGAAGAGAACTCGTCACAGAGATCCGTAAATCGCCGCCGGTCATTTCCTGAGAACACAAAAAAAACACCTGAGTCATTCGACTCAGGTGTTTCGTTTTGTCTGTGGGACAAGGTGGGCGATTTAATCGTTCATCTTGTCGAGCGTCTCCTGGGACAGAAGGCCTTTGGAGACTTTGGTCGGATCGTACTCCTTTTTGCCGATGGTGCCCTTCAGGATGAAGAGGGTGGCGATGGTCAGGAGGATGGCGATCGGAAGGCTGAACACGACACTCTGGATGTAACCCGCAATGATGAAGGATACGAAGGAGATGCCGGCAACGGTCATCGCGTAAGGCAGCTGGGTGTTGACGTGGTTCAGGTGGTCGGACTCCGCACCGGCAGAGGACATGATGGTCGTATCGGAGATGGGGGAGCAGTGGTCACCGCAGACGGCGCCCGCAAGACAGGCGGAGATGCCCATGATGAAGAGCGGGTTGGTCGGGTCGTGGAAGACCGTGGTGACGATGGGGATGAGGATACCGAAGGTACCCCAGGACGTACCGGTCGCGAACGCGATGAACACGGCGACGACGAAGATGATGGCGGGCAGCAGAGACTGCAGTCCGGCGGCGACGCCGCTCATGGCGCCTTCGACGAAGGCGGAAGCGTTCAGGATCTCTTCACCGGTGGTCAGGTTCTTCAGAGAAGTGGCCAGGGTCAGGATGATGATGGGGGCGATCATGGCAATGAAGCCTTCGGGAACGCTCTTCATGGCATCCTTGAAGGTGATGAGTTTTCTTGCGATCAGGTAGATGATGGTGAACACCAGAGCGATGATGGCGCCCCACGGAAGAGCGACGGTCGCGTCGGTGTCAGAGAATGCGGTGATGAAGTCGACGCCGTCAAAGAAGCCGCCGACGTAGATCATGGCGAATGCGCAGCAGAAGATGAGGACGATGACCGGAAGGACGAGGTCCATGATCCTGGATTTCTCGTTGAACTTGACTTCGACACTTTCGGCGCGCTCGCCTTCGGTGAAGAGGTCGTTCTTGTTGAGGGCGTTCCACTCATGGCGTCTCATCGGGCCGTAATCGAACTTCAGAAGGCAGATCGCGATGATGAAGACGAGGGACAGCAGAGAGTAGAAGTTGTAGGGGATGGCCATGCAGAAGAGCTTGATGCCCGACATGCCGGCGGTCTCCGGGTCGACGGAACCGGAAACGGCTGCCGCCCAGGAGGAGATGGGCGCGATCATGCAGATGGGCGCCGCGGTGGCGTCGATCAGGTAGGCAAGTTTCGCGCGGGAGACTTTATGGGAGTCTGTGACGGGACGCATGACGGCACCGACGGTCAGGCAGTTGAAGTAGTCATCGATGAAGATGAGAACGCCGAGCGCGAAGGTGGCGAGCATGGCACCGACTCTGGTCTTGATGTGTTCCTGCGCCCAGCGGCCGAACGCGGCGGAGCCGCCCGACTTGTTAAGCAGGGAGACGATGATGCCGAGGAAGACCAGGAACAGGAAGATACCTGCGGTCCCGGAGACGGCGGAGATCATCGCGTCGTTGATCAGGTAGTCCATGGTGGCGGCGGGGCTGAACTTCGCAGCCAGCAGCGCGCCGACGAGGGTACCGATCAGCAGGGACGAATAGACTTCTTTTGTGATGAGGGCGAGGCCGATGGCGACGACCGGCGGGAACAGGGCCCACAGGGTGCCGGAAGCGGCGGTGATGGGGGACATGACTGCGCAGATGATGCCGAAGAGCACCACGAAGCAGATGGCCCCGATCTGGATCCCGTTCAGTTTGAATTTCTTCTTCGGAGCGGGTTCCCGGGCAGGGGTCGGTTCCGGAGTCGGCTGTGTCGAAGTCGAGCCGATGTTGACCTTCACCGAGACTTTCTGACTCATAATAATACCTCCAAAAGTTTCTCAAAACTTTGTGTATGACTTTACTATTTTAACACACAAAAGTATATCCTTACAACGGTCACGCGGAAATTACTGTTTTCCGGTGGAACCGAACCCGCCGCGGTCTTCGCCGTCGAGGTGTTCGACGAGTTCGAAATCGATCTGAGGCTGGTTCTTCATGATGCGGAACTGACAGATGCGGTCATTCACATGGATCTCGGTGTCGCGCATCGCCAGAACGGGCATGAACCACTGATCGTTGTCGCCGCAGTAGGAGGCGTCGATGACGCCCATCGAGTTGACCTGCAGGATCCCGAAGTTCTTGAACGTCGAGGAACGGGGGACGACATGGGCTTCGAAGCCTTCCGGCAGCTGCATGGCGACACCCAGGGGAACGAGTTTGAACTCGCCCTGCTTCAAGGTGATGTCCTCGGCGGCACGCAGGTCGATCCAGTCGGATTTCCCGTCGATGTACCGCAGCTTCTCGATCTGGTCGGTGAAGTATTTGATGCGGATGGTCTCACTCATTTATAAAACTCCTTTTTGGTAAAGTCCTCTGGTGAATTCGGTCGTGGCGGGCGTCCCGTCCTCATAGGCCTGCAGGATCTCCGGCACATCTTCGGCGGTCTCGGTCGTGAACCAGTAAAGCCGGAAGAGTCCGGGAGGAACGTCTCTGCTGTCCGCGAGATAGAGCGGGCGGGAGTTCAGAAGTTCGAACGCATCGCCGTTTTTTACGACGGGGAAGCGGACCCCTTTCCGGTCCGTGAGCTCCGGGGCGGCATTGTTCGCGCAGTCCTCCGGGCGGAGTCCGTCGGGACAGTTGCGTGTCAGCATGAGGGGCGCGCGCCCGTAGAGGAGCAGCCCGTCTCCCTGTGGCGATGTACCGCTCCTTTGCAGAACGTCGATCTGCCGCCAGGTCATCTCCTGCGAGAGAGTCATCCGGCTCACGCCGAGGCGCTCATATTCAAAGCGTGCCACGTGGTTGAATACATTCATCGTGAAGCTTCCGATGACCGGGAGCCCCGTGTGTTTTGCCAGTTCCAGACTGTCGAGGGTGGCGGCGAACGCGAAGGCCGCACCGTATTGGGAAACGGTCGCCAACTGACTTCTGACGCGGTCGGTGTGTTCGTACAGGCCGCGCGGGATCTCGACGCCGAACGAGATCTGTCCGGCCTTCAGGTCTTTGAAGGTGGACAGCGGGGTGTCAAGCGGCAGGATCCAGGTCCGTTCTCTGTGCGCCAGGAGGAACGGCGTTCCCGGGAGCTGACGGGCACTGCGCAGACGGATGATCTCGGACGGCTCCGTTTTCCGGACCGGCCCGGTCTCGGTGTCTGCCAGGACCTGCTCCGCGCGCGCCCGGTCAAAGGGCAGGACCGCTCTCATGCGGATGGCCTCTGTCAAGTGACCCAGCGCGGTCCGCCGCAGGTCGTTGAGCGTGGACACCGGCAGGAACAGCCCGGGGTCAGTGCTGACGTGGATCTCTTTTGCCGCGAACCCGGTCCCGCCGGTCTTTCGCAGCTGCTTTTCGATCTTTTCTTCGGTCGTCGCCGCGTTCTGCGCGGCCTCCGCGAGGACCTCTCCACTGTCGACCGAAACCGAAAGCGGGGACCCGTTCTCCGGGTCGTTCCATGCGGCGGTCAGCTGCAGCGGCTCTCCGAGCCGGGCGGTGAAGTCGAGGGACACCGGAGTGGCCCGGGTCTCTTTGGTATACAGTTGTTCAAGGCGTTTCAGGATGGGAGCGGCGGCGGTGACATCGTCTTTCCGGCGGGTGCCGAACATGTCGTGGCCGAGCTGCCCTTTGAGGTATCCGTCGGTGTGGCCGGAACGGGAAAAGACGGCGTCGAGGTCGCGCAGGAGCGCTTCATCGCGAATGCCGTCCACCGCGTTTCGACAGGCCGTGACCGCGGCGGCCACGTATTCCGGCCGCTTCATGCGCCCTTCGATCTTGAAGGACAGGACCCCGGCCTCATAGAGTTCCGGAATGGCTTCGACCGCCGAGAGGTCCCGAAGGGACAGGGCGTGGTCGGAGCGGCGTCCGCCCTCCGCGGCAAAACGCAGGCGGCAGGGCTGGGCACAGAGCCCGCGGTTGCCGCTGCGGCCGCCCATGGCGGCGCTGAGGTAACACTGGCCGGAGACGCACATACAGAGCGCACCGTGGATGAACATCTCGAGTTCGAGGCCGGTGTCCGCGGTCGCCTCCCGGATGGAGCGGATCTCTTCGAACGACAGTTCCCGGGGCAGGACCGCGCGGGTGAACCCGAGGTCTGCCAGAGCGCGGAACCCTTCCGGAGTCATGACCGCCATCTGAGTGGAGGCATGGAGTTCCATGTCCGGTGCGGCGGCGCGGACGAGGGCGGCAATGCCCAGGTCCTGGACGATGAGCGCATCGACCCCGAGAGCGCATGCGGACTCGATGAGGTCGATCGCCAGAGGCAGTTCCTCATCGGAGACCAGCGTGTTCAGGGTCAGGTGCACTTTGACGCCCCGTACATGGCAGTATTCGATTGCTTCCGCCAGTTCCTCTTCCGAGAAGTTCCTGGCGTTTCTTCGGGCATTGAAGTGGCCGGCGCCCAGATAGACGGCGTCGGCACCACATTCCACAGCAGCCCGAAGAGCGTCCATGCTCCCCGCGGGGGCAAGGACTTCAGGCCCTCTGCTCATATTCGTCTGGCTCCTTTACAGGAATCTCCTTCAAAACGGTTTGGCTTTTGCGTCTTTCAGTTCTCTCTGCAGACGTTCGACGTCCCGGCGGGCGACTTCCGCTTCCATCTTGTAGCGGGCGGAGTCTTCCAGATACTCTTTGATCTGACCGCGAAGGTTGTCGGCGGCTTCAGACTCCTTGGCCGCTTTGTCCGCGTAGTCGAGGGCCGCAAGGATGGCGGCCTGGGTCATGGAGAGGCGGCGGTTGGCGCCGACGATCTCGGTGATGTCTTTGTCCAGCGTCTCGGCAAGGGCTTCGACGTATGCCGGATCTTCTTCGGTGAGAATGGTGTATTCACTGCCGGCAATGTGGATGACGACGTTCTTTTTATCCATGATGATGCTCCTGTTCGTGTGTGTAAAAATGCGTTGTTGATACGGTATTCAGTATAGCATAGCAACGTTTTGAAAAAAAGTATATAATAAAGGAAATTCATAAGAAACCAGATGGAGGAAACGATATGAAACAGAAGGTCGGTTTTATCTTTGCAGATGAAATGGAGTTCCAGCCCTTTTCCGAGATCGCGCTCGAAAACGGCGGGTCCTGGCTGTCCAAACGGCCGATGAATACGATTCGATATGAAACGGACAACGCGGAGATCATCGCGGTGGAGTGCGGGATCGGAAAAGTGAACGCGGCATTTGCGGCAACGGTCCTCATCCTCGACCATCAGGTGGACTGCGTCCTGAACGCCGGTCTGTCCGGCGCCATCCAGCACCTGGCGAAGGGCAACGTCGTCGCGGGCACCTCCTATGTGGAATGTGACTTCGATCTCACCGTCTTCGGTTATCCGGTCGGAGAAAAACCGGGCGGAGTCCGCTATCATGAACCCTCACAGAAACTGCTCGACGCGGCGCTGACCGTGAACGGGGTCCTTCCGGCACGCCTCGGCACCGGGGACTTCTTCCTCGCAGACCCCGTCAAGAAACAGGAGTACAAAGAGGCCTTTGACATCGAAGCGTTCGACATGGAGACGGCAGCCATCGCCTCCGTCTGCGACCGTCTCGAGACCCCGTTCCTCTCCATCCGGAAGATCTCTGACGATGCTGACGACAGCGCGTCCGGTTCTTACCGCGAGATGAACGATCTGGCAGAAAAGGCTCTTTCGGAAGTGCTGCTCGCACTGGTCAAAGCACTCGGGTGACGTTGTTTTGCCCCGAAAGAACAAATCCGTGGTATGTTATGACCCGTTCGGTCCTGTCAAACCGGACGGGTCTTCCTTTTTCTTTGTGCAAACTGCTGTGGCACGCTCGGGTCCATTTGTGACATTCTTACGAATTTGCAGATCGCACTATGGTTAGACCAAGACAATTCCGCGGGTTTGTTATATAATACTTACTGTTAGAATAATAGGCGGAGCCTGTTCTGGTCAGACCAGAGGAACGGCGCCGTCAGGTTAGGGAGGTATATTATGAAATTAATGCTCAAAAACGTTCTGATCGTTGACGGCAGTGGCTGGTTCCCGTATTGGGGAGATGTCGTCTGTGAAAACGGCGAAGTCACGTACATCGCCCACGGTGAGAACACCATCATGGATCAGGAAGCTTCCATGGACAAGATCGTCGACTACAAGGAAGGCGATTACACTCTGGCGCAGGGCTGGAAAGCCTATCTCGTCCCCGGCATCGATGCCCCGATGGATATGGCCAAGTTCGAGAAACAGCTCGATGCGATCATCGCCGGTGAAAAGGCCGGCAAACCGATCGAGAAGACCGTCCGTGAACTGACCGGATTCGGCTACGACAAGATCGAGTTCCTGAAAGTCGGAAGCCCCGCGACCTTCATGCTTGTGGACCGCAAACCGGTCACCAAGATCCTGGCAGCATACGTTGACGGCGAAGAACTGTAAGGGAAGGGAGAACGAATATGGCAAACCTGAAGACCAAGAAATATTTCTTTACTCCGAAGGAAGCCCTTGGCGGCCGAATCGGAGACGACACTAAACATCAGTTTGGTAACTATGGTACCGACAATCCGAGACCCAACCTCATGAAGGCGGCTCACATCCCGACCGACCGTATGTTCAAGAAACTCGACGGTCGTGCACCGGACTACTATGGTCTGGAACCCGTCGTCGATGAAGACAGCGCCACCATCATGCTCGCTATGGGCCTCCGCAAGGCCAAGACCTTCGAAGAGATCCAGGCTCTGACCGGTTTCGATAAGGATTATCTCAACTACAAACTGGAAGAGATGGGCTACTACGGCGTCGTCGAGTGGGACTGGGAGAACCCCCAGCATGTCAAGAAGTACTCCGTCAAGAACTTCGTTCCCGGCAGTGCCGAGATCCTGAACGAGCATCCCGAGTGGTATGAAGATCATCCGGAATTCGCCGAGATGTTCGAACTGTCCACCTACCTTCCGTTCGAAGGCTTCGGCCCGGTCGGTCTGACCCAGATGATCCCGGAAGGCGGCGCAGGCTCCGGCATGCACGTCATCCCCGTCGAGAAGGCGATCGAGACCGAGAACAAGTCCGTCGACATCGAGCACATCTCCTACTGGATCGAGAAGTACGACGGCCATTACGGCGTCGGCCCCTGCACCTGCCGTCTTGAGCGCGCAGAGCGCGGCGTCGGCTGCACCGACGACCCGAACCACTGGTGTATTTCCATGGGCGACTTCGCAGACTACTGCTGCGAGTCCAAGACCTCCGGTTCCCACCACATCACCAAAGAAGAAGTTTACCGCATCCTGGAACAGGCCGAGAAGAACGGCTTCGTCCACCAGGTCACGAACGTTGACGGTAAGGACAAGATCTTCGCCATCTGCAACTGCGACGTCAAGATCTGTAACGCCCTTCGTACCGCGATGCTGTTCAACACTCCGAACATGGAAGCATCCGCTTACACCGCGAAGGTCGACCCGAACAACTGTGTCGCCTGCGGCCGCTGCGTCCAGTACTGCCCGGCCGGCGCTGTCCGTCTCGGTCAGAAGCTGAAGTGCAAAGACGGTTCCGCACAGACCTATGACTTCCGTGAGGATCCCGCAGAGCACATCTGGCTCAAGAACCGCTGGAATGCCGACTACAGAGACACCAACCGCGAAGAGTGCTACGAGACCGGTACGGCTCCCTGTAAGTCCGCCTGCCCGGCTCACATCGCTATCCAGGGTTACCTGCAGATGGCCAAGGAAGGCCGCTACGACGAAGCTCTCGAACTCATCAAGAGAGAGAACCCGTTCCCGGCAGTCTGCGGTCGTGTCTGTAACCGCAAGTGCGAAGAAGCCTGTACCCGCGGCACCATCGACGAAGCCGTCGCCATCGATGAAGTCAAGAAGTTCATCGCCCAGCGCGACCTCTTCGAAGAGACCCGCTTCATCCCCGAGATCGTCGTCGAGTCCAACCAGCTGACTCAGTGGAACGAGAAAGTCGCCATCATCGGCGCCGGTCCTGCAGGTCTGTCCGCGGCGAACTATCTTGCCCAGAAGGGTTACAAGCCGACCGTCTTCGAGAAACACGACGAACCCGGCGGTATGATGGTCTACGGCATCCCGTCCTACAAACTCCAGAAGGACGTCGTTGCTGCTGAGATCGACGTCATCAAGGAACTCGGTGTCGAGATCCGCTGCGGCGTCGAAGTCGGTAAAGACGTCACCATCCAGGAACTGAGAGATCAGGGCTACAAAGCGTTCTATATCGCCATCGGCTGCCAGGGCTCCAGAAAAGCCGGCGTCGAGGGTGAGGACGCGGAAGGCGTCATCTCCGCAGTCGATCATCTTTACAACGTCCACGCTCTTGGCGACAAGATGAAAGTCGGCAAGAAAGTCGTCGTTGTCGGCGGCGGTAACGTTGCGGTCGACGCAGCCCGCACCTCCGCAAGACTGGGCGGCGAAGACGTCCAGATGTTCTGCCTCGAGTCCCGCGAGACCATGCCTGCTTCCGACGAAGAAGTCGAAGAG
>JAFRHS010000019.1 GCA_017433225.1 Clostridia bacterium | reverse complement strand
CAAGAAGGCATTTTGGTGGTACATTCTCGCTTGAAACAAGAAAGCTTGTACCACCGACATAAAGAAGAGCCTTGGAGAGGTCAGTAGGGCAGGAGAAACGTTCAACAGGCGGGCGGGTGAACGCCGCAGGTTCGTAGGTCGGGCTGCCAGTGCCTGGGCTCTCGAACCGTTCACTGCACCCGCTAGCGTCGAACGGAGTGCGCGGGCGCACAAATAGCTTTCCGCAAAGACGCAGAAAGCTTCTGTCATGTCATGTGACTCCTCAACAACTTTCAGTTTGGCGAGGTCTGCCGAGTCCAATGAAAAGAGCGGAGCAAGTTTCTGTTGTCCGAAAAGGGGAAGATTGCTACAATAGGGAAAGAATATTTCCGTTAAGTGTCTAAACATTAAGATCCTGAAAAAGGAAGTTTTTAAGAGAGGGATATCATGAGACAGACATCGAATCGAAAGGCTCCGCAGCGCCGGCAGAGTGCATCGGACCGCAGGTCTACCACTGACCGCCAGCGCCGGCAGAACACTGCGCAGGCAAAGCGGGCAGCGGCACAGCGCAGACAGGCGACTGCGCAGAGAAAGCGCGCCTCTGCCCAGCGTAGGAAAACGTCCGGCCGGCAGCAGACCTATGCCGCACGACGTCAGCGGAGGATCCTCACCATCATCTCGGCCATTGCGCTTGCACTCGTCGCCGTCATCCTGCTCGTCGTCGGCCTCCGGTCATGCGGGAGCCTCGACAAGAAGAATGACAAAGCCAAAGATGACACCGCGGTCGTCCAGCAGGACGGACGTGTCACCGGCAAGCCCGCCACCGCCACCATCCTGAGCTCCGGCGACTATCTCATCCACAAGATGATCCTCGACGGCGTCCGGACCGGGAACGGTTATGATTTCGACTCCATCTTCACGAACGTAAAAGACGAGATCACCGCCGCGGACTATGCCGTCTGCAACTTTGAGTTCACCATCACCGAAACCGGCAACTTCAATTTCTACCCGCACTTCAAGCTGCCGCCGGAGACCGCAGACGCTCTGAAGAATGCAGGCTTTGACTTCCTCATCACGGCGAACAACCACTGCGGCGACGACCGCGAAGAAGGCCTCTACCGCACCGTCAAGATCCTTCGCCAGAAAGGCTTCAAGACCACCGGCACCTTCGAAACTCCGGACGAGAAGAAGTACTCCGTCGTCAACGTCAACGGCATCAAGGTCGGCATCGTCAACTACACGTTCGGCACCATCGACGACCAGGGTCTCAAAGCCCTGAACGGCAACTACGCCCTCGACGCCAACGCCTCCCAGTGCGTCAACGTCTTCCAGAACGAAAAGCTTCCGCAGCTCTACTCGGAACTCGAGCAGATCACCGCGGACATGAAGAAAGACGGCGCGGAAGCGTACATCGCCTACATGCACTGGGGCAACGAGTTCCAGCTGCAGCAGACCACCACTCAGCAGGAGATCGCCCAGAAGCTCTGTGACCTCGGCTACGACGCCATCATCGGCGGCCACCCGCACGTCATCCAGCCCGCTGCTGTCCTGCAGAGTGCCGACGGCCACAAGGCGTTCTGTATCTACTCCACCGGCAACCTGGTCTCGAACCAGCGCCGCGAGTACATGAGTGCCTCGCCGAACGGCTACACCGAAGACGCCATCTTCGTCTACACCACGTTCGAACGCGACAACGACGGCAACGTCAAACTCACCAAAGTCGATTACACACCGGTCTGGATGAACAAGTCCGGCTCCAGCTACAAACTCGAAGCCTGCAAGGGCGACAACCTCACCGCTTCCCAACAGTCCTCAAAGAACCGCACCGACGGTCTCGTCGCCGAAGGGTTCCAGGCCTGGAACGGATAACCGCTTACACAAACAAGAGCTCCCGAAGCGTTTTGCTTCGGGAGTTTTTTGATTCAGCTGAGCCGTTTGATGTACTGTTTGAAGAAGATGATGGCCTTTTCGAAACTGTCGAGCGGGATGCGTTCGTTGGTCTGGTGGAACAGAAGGAAGATCGGCACGGGGACATCGAACGGAGAGTGGCGATACACGTTGTCACAGACGATGTGATAGTATTTCGCGTCCGTGGCGCCCATGACGACATAGGGTGTGGTCACGGGATAGTCCCACAGTTCGTTCGACAGCTCTTCGATGACACGGAACGTCTCGGTGTCGGTCGGCGAGATGGAAGACGGGTCGGTCCCGCCGATGAGTTCGACCTTGACCCGTTTATCGCTGATGACCTTGTTCAGGTGTTTCTCGACGTCGTCCATCGTGAGGCCCGGCATGATGCGTGAGTTAAGGACCGCGGTCGCCAGCTGCGGCAGGACATTGGCCTGCGGGCTGCCGGACACCATGGTCACGGCGGTCGTCGTCTTCATGAGGGAGGCGGCCTCCGGGAAGGATGCCAGGACGGGCCGCAGCAGCGGCAGGAGCGGTTTCAGCGCCTTGCCGACCAGGATGGTCGGGAACGCCAGATTGTCGAGGATCAGGTTCAGGACGTTCAGCAGGATCGGAGAAAGGACCGCCTTGTACTCGTTATTCTCGATGTTGGTGATGGCCTTCGACAGGACACCGACCGCCGTGTGCACGGGAGGCGTCGACGAATGACCGCCCTTCCCCTTCACACTCAGCCGGTAATCGGCATATCCTTTTTCCGCGATGCCGACGACCGCAAGGTCTTTCTGGATGACACCGGGAACGCGCAGTTTCAGGACCCCGCCGCCTTCGTCGATCACGCTTTCGAGCCGGATGCCGCGGTCCCGCAGGGTCTCCGCGATCATTTTCGCCGCCGGTGTCTTCGACCCTGTGATCTCCTCGTTATAGCCGAAAATGATCATGACGGTCCGGTTCGGGACATAGCCCTCTTCCAGCAGGGTCTCGACGCTTTCCATGACAGCCACGACGTGGTCTTTCATGTCGACCGAGCCTCTTCCCCAGAGGTGGCCGTCTTCGATCGCTCCGCTGAAGGGCGGATGTGTCCAGTCCTTCAAAGTCTCTTCCGGCACCGGGACGACGTCCTGGTGTCCGATGAGCGCGATCGGTTTCAGCGAGGGGTCTTTCCCCTCCCAGGTATAGAGGAGTCCGGCTTTGCCGAGGACCTCTTTTTTCAGCGTCTTGTGAAGCAGCGGGTAGGCTTCCTCAAAGACTTTGTGTAGCTTGTCGAACTCTGCCCAGTCGGTGTCCGCATCGTCGAGATGAGAAACGGTCCTGCACTGAACGACTTTCGACAAGGTGTCGGTATACCGTTTTACGTTGACATATTCACTCATAACATTTCCTCTCTTATAAGAGTTTCGTGATCTACAGAAAAATCGTACCGCGTTTCACCCGGCTTGACAAGTATCGAAAACCTTTCCCGTCCCATTTCCCTCTTGCCCTCTGTTTCCTTTTTTGAGATGATAGAATCGTAAAAGGCATAACAGTAAAGGAGGGATACTCTCTATGGAAATCACAATGAAACTGACTCCGGAACAGGAGGCCATCCTGAACGGGTCAAAGGGAGAGGCGATGGCCAAGGTCATGCGCACGCTCGTCGAGTACGGGCAGATCTACGGTGCCACCAAGATGGTCCCCGTCACCGGCGAGTGCGGACACCTGGTCTTAAGCTTCGGTCTCATGTTCTTAGGGCCGGTCTTCGACCTCTACCAGCAGCTCATCGACGAAGGGTGCCTGCCGCAGCAGAAACTGACCTGCGACCCGCTCCCCTATGACAAGAACGTCCCGCAGGACGCGGTCTCGAAAGTCGTCGCCAAAGTCATCTACTCGAAACAGGGTTCCTACAACAAGCAGCTGAAAAAGCTCGGCATGAAGAACCCCGGCAAAGACTCCTACACCTGCGCGAGTTACATGACCGAAGTCGGCAACACCCCAAAGGAGGGCGATGTACTGTCCTGGGCAGAATCGTCCGCCGTCGTCTATGCCAACAGTGTCCTCGGCGCCCGCTGCAACCGCAACTCCGGCATCATCGAGCTGTTCGGGTCCATCGCCGGCTTTGTCCCCTATTTCGGTTTCCTCACCGATGAGGGCCGCAAGGCGGACTGGGTCATCGAGCTCAAGACCACCAAAATGCCCGACGCACAGCTCCTCGGTTCCGCGGTCGGCATGAAAGTCATGGAAGAGGTCCCGTACGTCAAGGGCCTCGACAAGTACCTCGGCACCGAACTCGATGAGTCCGCCACCACCTACCTCAAGGACTTCGGCGCTGCCACCGCCTCGAACGGTGCGGTCGGTCTCTACCACATCGAGAACCTGACGCCCGAGGCGAAGAAACAGGGCACCTCGCTCATCAAACCGAATGCGAAGACTTACGTCATTACGGACGAGGTCCTGCAGGAAGTCAAAGACAACTATCCCGTCATCTGGAAAGACCCGACCGCGAAGCCGGAACTCTGCTTCCTCGGCTGCCCGCACATGTCTCTCCAGCAGATGAAGGACTGGACGCACACCCTTGAAGAAGGACTCAAAAAGGAGGGCCGCAAGCAGGTCTCCATCCCCACCGTCTTCACCGCGTCCACACCGGTCATCGAAGAGTTCAACAAGACGCCCGAATCGAAGAAACTCAAAAAGATGGGCGTCGTCGTCAGCTACATCTGCCCGCTGATGTACATGGACAACCCGCTCTGCCAGACGAAGCCCGTCATCACGAGTTCCAACAAGCTGCGCACCTACACGACCGCGCGGTTCTACTCGAACGACGAGATCGCGGAGATGCTCACGAAGGAGGTGGACTGAGATGGCAAAAAAGAATAAAGGCACGAAGACCTTCCAGGGACGCGCCATCACACCCGGTGAGTGCACGGCGGAAGCCGTCGTCTCCCACGGGGGGTTCAACACCCTCGCCAGCATGCAGATGATGTCCATCCAGACGAAGACCAAGTGTGTCGACCAGAACAACCCGGACCTCTATAAGAAGATCCTTCAGGGCAAGGCGCTCTGCCTGCCCCAGACCATCGGTTCCACCACCGGCGGCATGTTCCTGTACTGTGCCGTCAAGCAGGGCAAGAACCCGGCCTGCCTGCTGTTCTCGAAAGAGATCGACTCCCTGGCAGCCGCCGGCGCCGTCCTCTCCGAGGTCTGGGCTCCGGAGAGCCCGATGCCCGTCGTCGACAACCTCGGCGACGAGTTCCTCGAGTACGTCCAGGACGGAGACACCATCACCGTTCACCCGGACGGGTCGGTGGATGTAGCGCGGTAAATCGCCAACAAAACAGAGAGCTGAGCAGAACGCTCAGCTCTTTTTTTGTGCCCGTACCGGGGTCCCCGTCAGTTAATAACTAAACAATCTTCCTATATTGCAAAACTTTAATTATCATCGTAAACTTAGGGTATATATTGCAACCTATTTATGGAGGGGAAAACAATATGTCAGACAAGAAAGAAAAACGGCCGAAGATCACAAAGGACATGGTGCCGGAAGGGTTCACCCTCTCCCTCGCCATCGTCGATGCCATCCCGGTCCTGCTGTTTGCCGTTGCCATCATCATCCTCGGCGTCAAGGCGGCGTTCAGCCCTCTGATCATGCTGGGTGGTTTCCTCATCTTCCTTGGAGGCGCCATCAAGGTCCTCTGGAAGGTCATCGTGGCGACGAAGCAGAAGAACGTCTACTGGATGTACAAGCAGATGGGCCCCGTCATGGGCGTCGGCTTCCTGCTGCTCATCATCGGGTGCATCGTCTCCCGCTCCGCGCTGAAGGCCGCGTTCACCGGCATCGGTGTGGTCTCCATCGTACTCTTCGTACTGTGGTTCCTCTGCATGTGCCTCATGGGAGTCTTCGCGTCCAAGCTGGACTCCTCGGACCCCAAATCCAACTGGATCGAACAGTGCACGAACGGTGTGGGCGAGCTCTGCCTCTGCCTCGCGCTTGCACTGCTGTAATAAACCATCAAGGAGAGAATTAGCAAATGAACATCCTGTTGTGTGTCAAACAGGTGCCGGACACGGCCGACATTCGGATCGATCCGGAAAAGAACGTCCTCATTCGGAAAGGCGTTCCCAGCATCCTCAACCCGTTTGACAGCTACGCCCTCGAGGCTGCGGCGCGCATCAAGGACAGGGACCCCGCGACAAAGATCGTCGCCCTCAGCATGGGTCCCCCTCAGGCCGAAGCGGTACTCCGCGAGTGTCTCGCCATTGCGGCGGACCGCGCGTACCTCATCTCCGGCCGAGCCTTTGGCGGTTCCGATACGCTCGCCACCAGTTACATCCTTTCAGAGGCGATCAAGCTGGTCTCTGAACAGGAAGGGCCCTTCGATGCCGTGTTCTGCGGCAAGCAGGCGATCGACGGCGACACCGCTCAGGTCGGTCCTGAAATTGCGGAACACCTCGGCATCCCTCAGGTCACGTACGGCCTCGAAGCAGAGGCCTCGGGCGATGTACTGAATGTCCGCAGAGAGACCGAAGCAGGCTATGCGGTCGTCTCCGTGAAGACCCCGTGTCTCGTGACCTTCACGAAACCGTCCTTCGAAGTCCGTTACCCGACCATCCCGAGCAAGCTGGCGGCGGACAAGGCGGACATCACGGTCCTGTCGGAAGAGGACCTCACGTCCATCGACCGGACACAGATCGGCCTCGCCGGTTCCCCGACGAAGGTCAAGAAGACCTATGTCCCGTCCCGTCGGAAAGAATGCAACTATGTGTCTGCGGAGACCCTGCTCGGTGAACTCCGCGACAAAGGCGCATTGGAATAAGGAGGCGAACACAGTGGAAGTCAAAACCTACGACCTCTGGGTGTTCGTCGAAACGAACCCTGACGGCAGTGCGAAAAACGTCGGCATCGAACTGCTGACCCCCGGCCGACGTATGGCGGACAAGCAGGGCGGCGACCTCGTTGCGGTCGTCCTCGGCAAAGACGTCTCTGCCGCCGTCAAAGAGATCAACGAGCACGGAGCTGACCAGATCATCGTCGCGGAAGGCCCCGAATACGAATACTACACGACTGACGCATACACGACCGCGCTGGTCGAACTCATCACGAAATACGCTCCCACCAGCGTCCTCATCGGCGCCACGCCCAACGGGCGGGACCTCGGCCCCCGCGTCTCCTGCCGGCTTCGGACCGGCCTGACCGCGGACTGCACCGAGCTCGACATCGATGACGAGACCGGCAACGTCCTCTGGACCCGTCCCGCCATCGGCGGCAACCTGATGGCGCAGATCCAGTGCCCGGAGCACCGCCCCCAGATGGGCACGGTCCGTCCCGGCGTGTTCCACAAGAGCGACCCCGTCGAAGGACACGCGACCATCATCCGGGAGGACGTCCATGTGGCGGACGAAGACATCCGCACGAAGGTCATCGAGCTCATCGACCAGATCGGCGATGAGACCGTCGACCTCGAAGGCGCGGAGATCATCGTCGCCGGCGGCCGCGGTGTCGGTTCCCCGGACGGGTTCCAGATCGTCCGTGACCTCGCGGACGCGCTCGGCGCCACCGTCGGCTGCACCCGTTCGCTCGTCGACGCGGGGTGGCTGCCCCACGCGCACCAGATCGGGCAGACCGGCAAGACCGTCGGGCCGAAGCTGTACATCGCCTGCGGCATCTCCGGCGCCATCCAGCACGCCGCCGGCATCGCGGGAGCGGAGACCGTCGTCGCCATCAACAACGACCCGAACGCCCCCATCTTCAGTGTGGCGGACTACGGCATCGTCGGCGACCTGTTCGAGGTCATCCCCGAACTCATCCGGCAGCTGAAAGGCGAAGCGAAGAAGACCAAGCTTCCGCCCGCCTGGGCCGGCCATACGCCGACCGCGTACCACATCGAGATGATCCCGCCGAAGCACGCGACCCTCGACCTGCAGAAAGACCTCGACCTCTTCTGCGAGAAGTTCACCCGCTTCACCGGCGACGGATTCATCACGTCGATCACCGACAACGCCATGTCGAAGCTCTGCTTCCACGGCTCGGAGATCATCCGCGAGTGCGGTCTCGACGCGCCGAAGGACCAGGTGCTGCTCCACCTCAACACCTTCCATCAGAAGGAGGAGCTCGACCGCATCCTTGAAGACGCGAAGAACGCCGGCATCCGGAACTTCCTCGTCATCTCCGGCGACGGTTCCGACAAGATGCACAAACTCCAGCCCGAGGAGCTGGGCCGGACCGACGTCCCGGTCATCACCTCGGTCGAGCTGCTGGAATACATCCACGAGAAGTACCCCGAGTTCATCCTCGGTGCCGCCTTCAACCCCTACGAGATGCCGGAACTGGAGTTCCCGAAACTCGAGCGGAAACTGGCGGCGGGCGCGTCCTACATCATCACCCAACCCATCATCGGGCAGGACGACCAGATCGACCGCCTCCTGGCAGAACACCCGGACCTCCCCGTCATCGTCGAGATCTGGATGTCCAAAAAACTCTACCTTCTGGCGGACGTCTTTGAACGGGACATCCCGGAGGACTACCCCTACGACCCGATGGAAGCACTCGCCCTCGTGCAGAAGACCTACCCCGGCGTGGGCATCAACTTCAGCCTTCTGCCCTATAAAACGCAATACCCCTATATCGCCGAAACATACGGAACCCACTCCTGAATGCCCCTACTGAAGGAGGTCTCCCCATGGCAAAAAGCAAACGATTCCTGGAGCGTCAGCAGCGCATGATCGACGTGGCGCAGGGACGGATCCCGGACCGGGTCCCCATCTGCGGTCTCATCGAGACTTACGCTCTGTCCTACTCCGGAGTCCCGCTCAAAGAGGCGGCGACGAACATTTCGAAAAACGTCCACGCCCACGCGAAGATCTACGACGACATCTACTACGACTGCGCGTACATCGCGTCCCTTGCCCATGCCTGGGAGATCGGGTGGACGCTCGGGTCCGATGTGTTCTTCATCTCGGACGACGGTTTCACAGAACAGCACAAGGAGTACGCTCCCATGGTGCCGGAGGATTATGACGCACTCGCGAAGGACCCCATCCGGTTCATCCTGAACGAGTTCGTTCCCCGCAAGTACTCAAAGCTCGACGCCACCAACGAGGAGCAGAAGAAAGCGTTCCTCTCGGCCCTCATCCCGTTCTTCAAGTTCGCGGGTGCCATGGTCTACGGAGGCTACGTCTTCCAGAAGCAGGACACGCCCATCGTCATGGGCGGCGCGGGTCAGATGCCCCTCGACTTCCTCTTTGACTACCTGCGCGGTTTCAAGGGAACAGTGGGCGATCTACGGCGTCACAAAGACAAAGTCAAGGCGGCAACGGAAGCGCTCCTTCCGTACAGCATCGACCTCTCCCACATGACGAACCTCATGATGGGCGGCTTTGCCGGCGGACCCGTGTGGCTCGTGAAGAACCTCGTGAACGCGATCATCCTTCGGAACGACTTCGAGTTCACGACGTTCCCCTGGGTCTTCAACCCCGCTCACATGCCATCGTTCATGAGCCCGAAGCAGTTTGAGGAATTCTACTGGCCGGGCTACAAGGCGGTCGCGGAGCACATCCACGCCCACGGCGGTCACCTGCTGACCGTCCTCGAAGGCGAATGGGGCCGGGAGAAACTCGAGATCCTGCGGGACCTCCCCGACAACTCCGTCACCTTCGTCGTCGAGAACGACGATCCGAAGATGGTCAAGGAGATCCTCTCGAACAACTCTATCATGGCCGGGCTCCCGCTGGAGCTCCTGCGCAACGGAACGAGAGAGGAGTGCATCGCCGCAGCCAAGAAGATGGTCGACGAGCTCGCCCCCGGCGGACGTTTCATCTTCTGCACAGGAGACAAGGTGCTCCTGTCCGCGTCCGACGCAAAGGCTGAGAACATCCGCGCGGTCAACGAATTCGTCCACGGCTACGGCCTGTATTACTGAGAGGAGGGACCACCATGCGTGAACAGCTGCCCGAGTACACTTACACGAAGAACGAAAAGACCTTCACGGAAGTCATGATCGGCTTCGTCCGGGGCATCTTTGAAACGGTGTTCCCCTTCTTCCGCATCAAGCCGTTTTCGATCCTGCTCGACAAGCTTTTCGCTTCCAAATTCGCGGACTCTCTCCTAGGGTCCTTTGCAATGGTATTACTCATGTGAACATTTCAAAAGGAGGAAATGTTACCGGTTATGGATAAACAACAGAAACAAGCCATGAAAGACCTGAAAGCGGAACGCATCAAACTGTTCCGCGACCAGGCGAACTTCATCCCGACCGAGCGCGTGCCTCACTTCTGCAACGCGGTCACATGGAAAGTGTTCGACGCTCACCGGTCCCTGCCGATCGCCCTGACCGATTTCAAGGTCATGGAAGATGTCGTCCGCCACTTCCTCGACAACTACCCCGTCGACGGACTGATGGACACCGGCATCCGGAACCAGTTCAGCGTCATGGAAGCCTTCGGCTCAGAAGGGTACTATTACTACACAGAGGACTCTGTCGGGATTCGGGACCACGCCCTCTGTACCATCGACACCCTCATGAATTACCTCGAGGATGAGGAGCGCTACACCTGGGAGACCGTCCTCCCCGCGAAGTTCGGCGACGAATGGAACGAGAAGACCCTCGACCAGTGGAAAGCGGCGTTCAAGGAATACCTCAAGTACACCTACTTCATCATCCACATGGGCAGCGTCACCGGCAAAGAGTACGGTGTCCCCTCCCTTGCTCCGAACAATCCGGCGAAAGGCGCCATCCAGTTCGGCATCGAGGAACTGGAGTCGAACCTGCTCGGCATCAAGGAGCTGTCGGTGTCCCTGCGCCGTCACAAGGACCTCATCAAGGAGTTCTGCGACAAGTGGGATGAGAAGCACATCGACCCGATGATCGCGAAAGCGCTGGAGAGCGACGGACCGCAGACCGAGAAGTACTGCTTCGACTCTTCCATGATCCTCCTCTCCCACAACATCCTGAACCCGAAGCAGTTCGACATGTTCCTGTGGCCGAGCCTCTCCCGGATGCTCGACGCCTACGCGGAGAAGAACATGAACGTCCGCATCTTCGCGGAGGGTTCCATCCTCCGCTATGCGGAGAAGTTCAACCGGTACCCGAAGGGCACCATCACGTTCCACCTCGAGCAGGACGACCCCTTCGAGTTCCGCGAAGCGGCTCCGAACTGCGCCATCATGGGCGGACTGTCCACCGAGATGCTGAGCACTGCCACACCGGAGGAGTGCATCGCCCACACGAAGATGCTCTGCGACAAGCTGGGGCGCCAGGGCGGTTTCATCCTCTCGGAGGGCAAGATGCTGTCTTACAAGAATGACGCGAAGGCAGACAACCTGAAGGCGATCTGCGACTTCGTTTCGAACTACAAGCTGTAAAGGAGGCGCGACATGAACAAGTATTTATCTTACCCGGAAGGTTACGAGAAGCTGTGTCATGACCTGCTTCCCCTGCCGCTTCGTCCCTTCAAAAAGATGCTGATGCCTCTGTTTTTGAAGATCCTCAAGGACGGGTAAAAACTTTGGATATGGATAGAGAGGAAACCCTGTTATGATTATTATTGGCGAAAAGATAAATGGCGCGATCCCCTCCATCAAAGAGGCGATCGCGAACCGTGACGAAGCGCTCATCCGCGAGCGCGTCCAGGTCCAGCTGCCGGCGAAGCCCGACTTCCTGGACTGTGCACCGGCCACCGAGCCGGCCCTCGAGTACGATGCCATGAAATGGCTCATCGGCATCATGGAAGACGAAACGGACACCCCGCTCTGTCTCGACAGCCCGGACCCCCTGCTCCTGAAACGTCTTCTGGAGGAAGGCGCCACGCAGAGACCCGGCTGCATCAACTCGGTCAACGAAGAAGGAACGAAATGTGAGACCCTCTTCCCGCTCATCGCCGGAACGGACTGGAACGTCATCGGCCTCACCTGCGACCAGGACGGCATCCCGCTCGACCCGGAGAAGAAGATCGAGATCGCGAAGCGGATCATCGACAAGGCGGACAAGTTCGGTGTTGCTCTTTCGAACCTGCACATCGACCCCTGTGTCATGTCCCTGTCCACGGTCCCGAACAGTGTCGAGGACCTGTGCGCCTGCATCCGGGCCATCCACGAGTACGCGCCCGAGGTCAAGACGACCGCGGCCATCTCGAACGTCTCCTACGGCATGCCCGCCCGGAAGTATGTGAACATGGCCTGCATGGCGAAGGCACTCGACGCCGGCTTAGACTCCTGCATCATCGACCCGGCCAGCCCCTCTATGATGGGCATCCTGTACGCACATGCCGCCGTGTCCGGCGAGGACAAGGGCGGTCGGAAATACAACCGCGCATTCCGCAAGAAGATCATCCGCTAAGGAGGAAGGATTATGGATAAACAGGCAATCATCGATGCAATGGCCGACCTCGAAGAGGACGAACTCTACGATTACATGAACGAGATCATGGACAACGACGGCGAAGGCGTCCAGGAGGCTCTCGAAGCTTGCCAGGAAGGCATGAAGATCGTCGGTGAGCGTTTCGAAGAAGGCGAGTACTTCGTCGGCGACCTCATCTATGCCGGTGAGATCCTGACCGAAGCCACCAACATCATCAAACCCGCTCTGACCGGCGACGGCCAGGAGAAGTTCGGCAAGATGATCCTCTGCACGGTCAAGAACGACCTGCACGACATCGGCAAGAACATCGTCCGCGCCATGCTGGAAGCCGGCGGCTTTGAGGTCGTGGACCTCGGCATCGACGTCGACCCCCAGACCATCGTGGACACCGCGAAGAACGAGGGCATCAAGATCATCGCTCTCTCCGGCGTTCTGACCCTTGCGGTCGACTCCATGAAAGACACCATCGAGGCCTTCAAGGCAGCGGGCATGCGCGACGACGTCAAGATCATCGTCGGCGGCGCCCCCGTCACCGAGACCGTCTGTGCCAGCGTCGGCGCGGACGAATGGGCTCTGTCCCCGCAGAAGACCGTGTCTGTCTGCCAGGGCTGGGCGTCGTAAGGAACTGACATGAGCACCACCGTCAAACTGCACACCGACCATCAACGGAATCTGTTAGAGCTGCTTCGTGAAAACGGAGTGGCTCTCTCCGCACCCTGTGGGGGCCTCGGCACCTGCGGGAAATGCGTCGTGCGGTTGAACGGTTCTGACGTGCTCGCCTGCCAGACGGTCGTCGCGGAAGACTGCACGGTCGAAGTCCCGGAGACGGAAGAGACTGTGGTACTCACCCGGGGCATCTCCTTTGGCGATGTACCAACCATCGACCCCGTCGCCCCTGGCGACTTACTGGCGGTGGACATCGGTACGACCACGGTGGCCGCGTTCCTGTTAGACGGGAAGACCGGCGAACAGCTGGCGACTGCCAGCCTGCTGAACCCGCAGTCTTCGTATGGCGCGGATGTCATCTCGCGCATCCAGGCGGCCGTGGACGGCTCCCTCGAAGAACTGCAGCGGCTCATCACGGACGGCGTGGACTCGCTCGTCGAGACGCTCTGCGAAACGGCCGGCCGCTCCCCCGCAGACATCGGCGTCGTCTCCCTCGTCGGGAACCCGGCCATGCAGCAGCTGTTCCTCGGGATGGAACCCGGGAACCTCGCGGCTGTCCCCTTCGACCCGGTGCTGACTGAAACGAAGCTGCTTTCGGCGAAGGACTATCTGCCCAGCTGCGGGAGCGCGACACTGCTCGTGGTCCCGGACATCGCCGGGTATGTCGGTGCCGACACCGTCGGCGCGGTCCTCGCCACAAAGCTGGACTCCGAGGAAGACAATGTCCTCCTCGTCGACATCGGTACCAACGGCGAAATGGTGCTTCGGGCGAACGACCGCATGGCCGCCTGCTCCACCGCCGCCGGTCCCGCGCTGGAAGGCGCGAAAATCACCTTCGGTATGCGAGGCGCGCCCGGCGCCATCGACAAAGTGTGGCTGGAGAACGACGAGATCCGCTTCCATGTCATCGGAGACACGGAAGCTTCCGGCCTCTGCGGAAGCGGCCTCATCGACGCAGTTGCGGCGTTCCTGGACCTCGGCCTCATCAACAAGCGAGGACGGATCCAACCCACCGAAGAAACTAACGGACAACGTGTCCTATACTTGAATGACGACATCTACCTCACCCAGAACGACATCCACGAGGTCATGCTGGCGAAAGGCGCCATCGCGGCCGGTGTGGAGCTCCTCGCGAGGACCTTGGGCATCGAGGTCTCCGACATCGACCGGGTCCTGCTGGCCGGCGCGTTCGGCTCATTCCTGAATGCGGAGAACGCCTGCCGCATCGGACTCCTGCCCGCCGGCCTCGAAGGCAAAGCGACGGCCGTCGGCAACGCCGCCGGAGTCGGCGCCTGCCGCATGGCGCTGTCCCGCGCCGAGTTCGAACGCACAGACGATCTGCTAAAACAGGTCGAATTCGTCGAGCTCGCGAACCTGCCCGACTTCATGACCGTCTTCGCCCACCATATGGGCTTTCATGAACGGGAGGTGGACTAAAGTGAGTGACTTCACCGAACGTTATCTCTTCATCGCTGAAGAGTGCGGCTTTGACCACGCGTCGCCCCTGGACGTCTCCACGCTCCAGGTCGAGACCTGGGTGCGCGACACCTGCGCCGAGGACAAGTGCCACGCTTACGACCACAACTGGACCTGTCCCCCGGCCTGCGGCACGCTCGACGAGTGTGAAGCGGAGATGCAAAAGTACGAACACGGCATCCTGCTCCAGGTGACCGGCACACAGGAGAAGCGGATCGACGTCAAGTGTTACGCCGAGACCGAAACACGTCTTCGTGACGCCCTCCTTGCCTTTGCGGAACGCATCCGGGAAGACCACCCGGACTGCCTCGTCCTCGGGGCCGGCGGCTGCCGCATCTGCCCCGTCTGTGCCTACCCGGAACCCTGCCGGTTCCCGGACAGGGCCATGTCTTCGATGGAGGCCTACGGCCTCTTCGTCACCCGCGTCTGCAAAGACAACGGTGTCCCCTACCACTACGGTCCGAAGACCATCACGTACACGGCCTGCGTGCTGTACTGAGTCTCTTTCCGTTCTGAGACAAAAGATAAGAGCGAAGCCTGCGCGGCTTCGCTCTTTTTGATTCTGTATATAGTTTCGATCGGTCCGGTTCAGTCGACCGGCGGGAAACAGTCCCGGAAGGTCTCCACGAACTCTTTGTAATACAGGAACGAATAGCTTCCTTTGAGGTCCCCGTCCAGAGATGCGAGGTCCACGACGATAGACAGGTCGTGCAGGATCATGTTGATCCACTTCTGCGCAAGTTCGATCGTCATCGGGTTCTCGCCGGTGAGTCCGGCGTCTTGATAATACTCCTCGATGACTTCGCTCATGCACTTGTACCACATGTCGAGCCCTTCCCGCTCGAAGTCGACCTTTTCGTTGATCATCTCGTTGAACAGGGTTTTGACTTTTGCTTTGGCCTCTTCCCCTTTGACCGGGTCCAGTGCCAGAATGTCGGCCAGTGTATCGCCATAAGCCCGCTCGACCAGGGCGTCCGAAATGTCGACCTTGCTGTCCGCCAGGTCACCCAGTCCGAATTGGAAATAACCGGTCATCAGCGCATCCAGGGCACTTCTCTGTTTTTCATTCATTTGTTTTGCCTCCTTTTCGATTCCTGCAATTCCAGTTCAAGGATACTATGCGTCCGCGGCACTGTCAATCTAAGTGAAAGAAAGACAAACGATAAACGAACCGGCCTCAAAGCGGGTATAAGACGTACCCGCCCTTCGACGGCGTCATCGCGGACGGCTGTCTCTGTGGCCGCGGCGCTGCTTGCCAAAACGCTCCACGAGCGCGGCGTAAGACTGGAAAGCGTCGTCGACGAAGGCGGCGGTGTTCCGAGACTTCGCATCCCGGGCGTCATCTCCAAAATGAACGTCCCGCGTCAGCCGACGCGGGACTTCGTATATGTGCACAAATCACAGCCCGGATCTTTGGTGATTCCACCAAAACAAATCGCCCCTCCCTGTTTCTCCGCGAAGCCCCGGCTTCGATATAATGCTAACCAGTCAATTATTATCATAAAGGAGAAAAGAATATGGCTGTAGAAAAGATCGAATACCGGTTCCCGTCCGCGTCCAGGACACCGACCACGGTCCACTGGTTCAAGTGGGTCGATGACAGTGTCCCGGCAAGAGCGGTGCTCCAGATGGAGCACGGCGTCCTGGAAAACGTCGCCTATTATGACGACCTGGCAACGTCCCTCGCTTCCAGAGGCTATGTCGTGGTCGCGGACGACCACCTCGGACACGGAAAGACGTCCGAAGAGCACGGGCTCTATATCACCCCTGACGATGCCCAGGATGCCATGATCCAGGATATGCGCTCGCTGTATGAGCGCGTCAAAGCGGAGTATCCGGACCTGCCCTACTTCCTGCACGGGCACAGCATGGGCTCCTACATGGTGCGGAGATATGCCGTCGACTACCCCGTGGACAGAGAGCTGGCCGGCATCCTGCTGATGGGCTCCTGCTGGGTCCCGCAGATCGGCACGATCCTGCAGCCGTTTCTGAAACTGTTCCGGAAGTTCGGCAGCGGGAAAGGGTCGCCCGCCGTCCACCTGACCCGTCTTCCCAAACCCCTCACCGACCTTCTTTCGGGCAACAAATACACAAAGAACATCATCTACTTCGTGCTCGACCCCTACTGGTTCCCGATGATGACCCCGGAGCTTTCCGGCACCTCCTACTGTCTCGTCACGAACGGTGCCGCCCCCGGCTGGATGAAGCGATATCCCAGGACCGTTCCGACCCTCATCCTCTCGGGGAAACTCGACTACTTCGGACTGTTCGGTTACGGGTTCAACCGCCTCGAACGGGAACTGAAAGAGACCGGGCACCCGGTCGACAAAGAAACATTCGATTGGTTCCATAACATCCACTGCATGGCGCACACCTTAAAGCCGCTGGCAGAGGCGATGGACCGATGGATGCAGACACAGGCCTCCTGAACAGAAAGACCGTGCCACCGCAGTGGCACGGTCCTTTTTTACAGTTTTCCGATCAGCGTGCCGAGAGAGAATCTCCGCTCGCCGAGGAAGTCCGATCTGCCGATCTCCTTCGCCGAGTACTGTTCGAGTTTCAGCGCGAGGTTCAGGAAGGTCTGGGTCTGCTCCGTCATCAGGTCCAAATCGAATTTCTCGATCTCCTGAGACGGATTTTTGGCACACAGGTACTCCGGCGCGGTGCAGAGCGCGATGTCCGGGATACCGTTGAGAAAGAAGTTTTCTCCCTCCCCGAAATGGAGGATGGGGTGTCCCTTGCAGGTGATGGTACGCACCCGTGTCCGGTTTTCCTTCACTTCGTCGATATAGAGTTGGTCGACGAACCGGTTGCCGGTATAGACCAGTTCCGGCTGGATCTTGCCCGTTGGCAGGTATTCGCCGCCCACGTCGATCCACTCCATGCAGCCGAGGTGCTCGAGGGTCAGGCAGGCGACAGCGCGCATGTGTCCGCCCTTCCCGTTCCACAGCTGGCGGTGCATACTGAGCCAGCGGGAGGACGCCTGGAACGCGGTCCCGAGCGGATCCATGAATTCCGGCAGCCGGAAATGGCCGGTCGCGAACAGGAAGATGTATGTGCGGTCAAGGTCCTTGTCCTTCATCGCCTCCAGCATCTGCAGCATGGCGGGAGCACCGTTTTCCTCGACACAGTTCGGTCCGTCTGTATGGGTGTTGACGACGACGCATTCCCGGTCGCTCCTGCCCCGGAGCATACAGTAGACCGTCTCGGTATAGGCATTCTCCTCGACATCTGCCGTCAGGGTCAGGTGTGCGCGTTTGTGTTCTTTCGCGGCGGCGATGAGCGTCTTGCCGTTCGTCTCGTTGACCCAGAGGATCGGCAGGCCCTGATAGCCCAGAATGAAGGGCAGGTACTGTCCCTGGATCATCTCATCCGGAAGGTTCTTCCAGACGAGGACCGCGCCCCGCGCTCCGGCCAGTTTGCTGAGCATCCCGTTGAAGAAGCGTACAAAGGATGTGACGACCGTGCCGGTGTATCGCGCCGGGAGCTTCTCGGTCTCCGGCCAGACAGATTTCTTCTGGAAAGCGAGCCAGCCTGGAATGAAGTCCACATTCTTCACTTCGATGACCGCGATCTTTCCCCGGGCCTTCGGGTAATCGAGGGGCGTCTTCACATAGACCAGCTCCTCCACGATCCCCTCTTCCGGCGTCTCACCGGAGTAGGGGTGCTCCGACGAGACAGGGATCTCCACGGCGCCCGCCTCTGTCAGGACTTCCAGCGAAGAGCCGGTCGCCTCCCAGCGGCGGAAAAAGAAGGGGTCCACATAGTAGGGGATGTCCAGTTCCGTCAGGCGCGATTTGATGTACTCAATGAAAGCCATCTGGTCCCGCGTCCCCGTCATGCGGTTGCGGAAGGAGAGCATTTTGTCAAAGTCGGTCTTGAGAGCGGTTTTTGAGATCGTCGGGTTCATGAAAGTTTCCTCTTTTCTAAAACAGATTAGGTTTTTTGCCTTCCTATTTTAAGAGAAACGAAGATCCTTTTCCGAACACCGGAGCGGTGTTTGTTTTGGTAAAGAGAAACCGGACTGAGCAATGCTCAGTCCGGTCTTATCTATTCAGAACCGAATCACCGTGCCACCAGTTCATTACCGTTGTAGTCGATGGTGATGACCGTGCCGGGCGTTGGGTCCTCGGAGATGATCTTCCGGGCGACCAGAGTCTCGATGTTCGACTGGATGAACCGCTTCAGCGGACGGGCGCCGTACTGCGGGTCGAATGCCGTGTCGATCATGTAGTCCTTCGCGGCGTCGGTCAGCGTCAGGTCGAGCTGGCGGGCCTCCATGCGTTTGCGGAGGTCTTTGACCAGCAGGTCGACGATGCCGTAGATGTTCTCCTTGGTCAGCGGCTTGTAGTAGATGATCTCGTCGAGACGGTTCAGGAACTCGGGACGGAAGGACCGCTTCAGGAGCTGGTCGACCATGCCGCGGGCTTCTTCGGAGATCTCACCGTGGTCGGTGATGCCTTCGAGGATGATGTCCGAGCCGAGGTTCGAGGTCAGGATGAGGATGGTGTTCTTGAAGTCCACCGTGCGGCCCTGGGAGTCCGTGATGCGTCCGTCGTCGAGGACCTGCAGGAGGACGTTGAAGACGTCCGGGTGGGCCTTCTCGACTTCGTCGAAGAGGACGACCGCGTAAGGTTTGCGGCGAACGGCTTCGGTCAGCTGACCGCCTTCGTCGTAACCGACGTATCCGGGAGGCGCTCCGATGAGACGGGAGACGCTGAACTTCTCCATGTACTCGGACAT
>JAFRHS010000018.1 GCA_017433225.1 Clostridia bacterium | reverse complement strand
GAGGTCGTGGGTCCAGCAGTACCAGCCGACATTCTTACGGACGGCTTCGGCGTCCGCTCTTGCTACTTTATCTTCTCTGAATAACATTGTTCACGCCTCCTCTTACAGCATCCGGTTGTCGATCTTCTTGCCGATGACGATTTCCATGTCTTCCGTGTCGACGCCTTCGAACCAGACGGAGAATTCCGGGCTCAGGAGGGTCTTGACAGCGCCGTTCCACTGAGCTTCATAGCCGACGACCAGTTCGTCGAGCGGAGCCATCTCGTAGCGGCCGACGAAGTCGTCACAGTCGCAGTGGATGCGGGTCTCGTCTTTCTCGAATGCGGTGAACTCGCAGGGAACGAGCTGGCAGTCGAGAAGAGTCTTGATGTAGGAGCCCATGATGCGGGAGTCGACCTTGCCGATGTCGTGAGGAACACCGAGGAAGTCGCGAAGGCCTTCATAGGAAGAGAAGTCGATGAATTCGTTTTTGCCGGCGATGGAGAAGACGATCTTCAGGAGTCTTTCGAACTCGTCGTCGTCATCGCACATATCGCCCATGGCGACCAGCGGGAACTGGATGGACCAGACCCAGCCCATCATCATGACCCAGTTGTAGGCCCAGTCGAAGGACTTTTCTTCGCCGAATGCGTTGGTGTACTTGCCGTTGCGAAGGATCTGACCTTCTTTGACGGTGCGCTCTTCCGGAGTGTTATGGACCGGGAAAGTCGCCTGCTCTCTGTGGTGGAGCCAGTCCTGCTTGTCGAGGCCGGTGACGTCGCGGCGCTCTGCAACGACGCGGCAGTGGCGGTCGCCGCAGCCTCTGGCCTCACACATGTTGAGGCAGACTTCGTTCTGGCGGCCGACAGAGGTCAGGTCGAAGTTCGCGGTGAACATGCCTGTGGTCATGTTGCACATTTCGGAACCGACGATGTCCCAGGGACAGGTGTCGAGCTCTTTTTCGACGCGGTCTCTCGTAAACTGGATGACGCGGCCGGCCATGTCTTCGTATTCGTCGCCTGAATCGCCCCAGATGGCGCCGAGCCAGGCGGAACGCTCACAGAACTCAGGAATGTTCCACTCGTCGTAGTAAGCGCGGATGTAAGGGTCGTCGGGGTCATCGCCGGCGCAGGCGGCCATGTTGAAGCCGTATGCGGTCTCGGAGATGGCGGCGGTGCGTTTCTCCCAGTCCGGTTCGATGATCCGCATGAGCTGGAACAGGTTCGCGGAGAACGCGGCAATGTGACGGACGCCGAACTTGTAGGCGTCTTTCTGGTTGATGAGTTTGCCCCAGGCCGTTTCCACAGCCTTATATTCGGGGACAACAGGTTTCAGTGCCATAATGGTTTCCTCCCTTTTGTCGTTGGATTCGTTTTGTACCGCCACAACTATAAAACACGAGCCGTCTATCGCCCATCCGATAAAGCGTTCGGTTTTGGCGATGCACTCCCCTACACTTTGTATGGGGCCGTCGAAAAAGTTTGGAAAGACTGTTTATGGCGATGCACCTCGGCTTTTGATACAATAGGATACAGAAGGAGAGGATGCTCATGAGACTCAACGCAGACATTTTGTACGAGAATATCAACGACAGCATTCCCGCAGAAATGACGGGGCACCATACCGCCGGCCTCAGCCTGCGGCGTCCGGAATTCTTTCTGGACTCCGCCGAGCCCATGCAGGCGGACCACCTCTACATCCTGCCGGGAGACCAGTTCCCGCGGCATCTGAAGCTCGAGAAAGGCGCCGTCATCCTCTGTTCCGGCAGCGCGCCCGTGGCCCAGCACTACCTTGACCGGTGCTGCCTCATCCGTCTGAAGCAGAAGACGGACCCGTTCGCCATCATGAACCTGGTCACCGGCATCTTCGACCGGTACGACCGCTGGTATGAAGGCCTGCACCAGGTCGTCGAGACGACGGCAGACCTCGCCGAGATGACAGAATCCACGTCGAAGCTGTTCCACAACCCCATCATGGTGCTGGACTCGGAGTTCCGCTTTGTGACGCGGGCCGGCTATGGCGATGACCGGCAGTACGTCGCCTTCGACGAAAACGGCCCCGACAAACTGAGCCTCTCCGCGCTGAACCAGTTCCTGAGCGCCGCCGACATGAAACTCGACGAGACGGACCCCATCAAGATCGACATCTACGGCCAGTCTGTCCTGAGTTACAACCTCTTCGACTCCGACGAATACGCGGGAAGCCTGACACTCGAGTATCGCAACCGCCAATACCGCCCGGGCGACGAGCCGCTCATCCGCCTCTTCGCCCACTATCTCATGCTCGCCATGAAACAGCATTCCCAGTATATGAGCTCCGGCCACAGCGTCCTGCGCAAGACGTTCCAGAGCCTCATGGACGACATGCCCGTCGACCTCGAAGACCGGCGGCGTCTCGAGAACATGGATCTGCCCGAGCTGTGGCGATGCATCGTCCTCCAGCCCACCGAACGGCTCAGCAAAGTCCCTGCCTCCTACGTCTGCGAGACACTCGAAGACATATTCCCCGGAAGCATCGCGTTCTCTTATGAGGCGGCCGTCATCCTGTTCACCAGCGCGGACCGGCTCGACAACAGCGCGGAAGCGCGGCGCCAGTTCGTCCGGCTCCTGGAGGAGCAGTTCGACACCACCACTCTGAAGGTCGGCATCAGTTCACCATTCTCCGACCTCTTCTCGGCCCGCTGGCACTACACGCAGGGGTGCATCGCCCTCGAGAACGGGAGCATCTTCGATCCGGACGAGACCTTCTACTTCTTTGAGGAGTACGCGCTCGAGGAGCTCATCATCAACGCCCCCGGCGACCAGCCCCTCGAGATGTATTTCTCGGACGGCCTCAAACGGCTCTTCGAACACGACGCCCAGTCCCAGACGAGCTACATCGAGACCCTTCGTACCTATCTAAACAATAATATGAATGTCACCGCCACGGCGGATGCTCTGTACATCCACCGCTCCACGCTGCTCGAGCGGCTGTCCCGCATCAAAAAAGAACTGTGGGACGACCTCAAGGACCCGGACGTGCAGCTGCGGCTGCGGATCATCCTGAAAGCCCTCGAGATCCGGGAACGCTATTTCGGCTGACCACAAAAAAAGAAAAGGCCTCAGGCATCTGCCTGAGGTCTTTTTGAATGTGTTGAACTCAGCCTTCGATCTGAGCGTCGAGGAGCTCTTTCTCGAGAGCGGCGATCTCTTCTTCAGACATGCCGGCCTGCGGGAAGGAAAGGAGCTTTCTCATGGTGAGACCCTGAACGAGTTTCATCTGAGGATCGGTCGCGAATCCGGGGCTGTACTTGGTGATGATGGCGGTGGCTTCCGGGCTCTTCTTGAGGGCTTTGACTTTGGAATCGAGTGTTAACATGGTGAGGTTCCTCCTAAATGATGTTACGTATTTCTTATGCGGGGCCTGCCGCCCCTTCCGTACATCTGCATTATAGGGGCACATCGCCAAAAAGGGCACCGTACAATCTGACGCAAGTTTCCAAAAAACGCCCCGACGTTTTGTCGGGGCGCTTCGGTTTGTCAGAAAAGTCAGGCAACGACTTTGCCGTTCTTGATGGTGTAGGTGACACCGTCGATCTTCACTTTGCCGTTCTTCTTGAAGTCGACTTTGCCGTCCTTCAGGTACCAGGTGCCGTACTGGTTCGACTGGATACCGGTGAAGCTGAAGTCGACCTTCGAGTCGACGACACGCCACCAGCCGTTCTTGTTCTTGAAGACGCCGAACTCTTTGAAGGTGACCTTACTGTCCGTGGTCTTCCACCAGCCGTTTGCGTTCTGGTAGATCTCCTGCTCTTTGAACGTCACCTTGCCGTCCGTGGTCTTCCACCAGCCATTCGCGTTCTGGTAGATGCTCTGGGCTTTGAAGTTGACTTTGCCGTTCTCGACTCTCCACCAGCCGTTCTTGTTCTGGTCGACGCCGCTGTGGGTCTTGTCGATCTTGCCGTCGGTGTAGTACCACCAGTTGCCGTCTTTGTCTGCCTCATTGGCAAGACCGGTGAAGTTGCTCTGCGATGCGGGCTCTTCTGCCGGCGTTTCCTGCGGATCTGCGTCCGGGATCGCGTTCAGGACCTGTCTCGCGATATACTTGTGGCCCTCTTCACTCGGATGGACATAGAGCGTGTACTCGCCCATGCCTTCTGCAGAGAGACCGCCGCTCGTGAACAGTTCGCTGGCGTTGATCGTGCCGAGGACTGCCGTGTTGAACGCGTCGACATAGGTGTACTGAGAGCGTGCCGGGCACAGCGTGCTCAGGTAGAGGTTCATGCTGAGGATCATCGGATCGAGGACCTTGCCGACCGGGATCGGGAGATCGGAAGAGAGAAGCGTATCGGACAGGGGGTTGTACAGACCGATGACATAGATATCCGCCGTCGGGTTGAGGTCGCGGATCGCGTTGATGATGACCGGATAGTTCTCACGGAACTTGTTGAGGCCGGTCAGGGTCGCTTTGGCGATGGTCTCCAGTGCAAACTCGACACCGTGTGCCGCGACGACCGCGTCGGCGAGAGCTTTGATGAGCTCGTTGGAGTCGCCATACTGCTGAAGCAGTTTCTCGATCATCCAGGCTTTATAATCCGCACTTGCCGTCGGGTTCATGACCGAATACAGAGCGATGATGATCGGAAGCTGTACGTCATTGGAACCGAGGTCCAGAGTGACAAGGTCGGACTCCTTGATCTCATCGATGACGCGGGGACGCAGTTCGACCGGGCCGGAGATCGCCTTGCCGTTGGCCATGGCATCCGAAAGGGCTTTCGCGAGAGCTCCGTCATCGTTGTAGTAAGTGATGTCGAAGACCTCACGGACTTCCGAAGTCCGCCATCCGCTGTGAGACTCATTGTAATAGCCTTCCAGGCCGTTGTTGATGCCGACACCCTGCGCGACGAGGTCCGCGTAGGAGCCGAGGACACGCTGTCCTTCCGCTGTACCGTCATACTTTCCGGTTTCCGGATTGTAATGGTAGAACGTGTAGTAGGACGGGAGACCGGCAGCGGCCGTGACGCTGTCACCGAAGAAGGTGTAGGCATGGTACTGCTTCTTCGCCGCGAAAGCCGAGACACAAAACGCCGTCAGCGCCATGACAAGCGCGAGCAGAAGAGCGATGAGTTTGCGTGTTTTTTTCATTGTGTTTCACTCCATTTCTGAAAAATGGTTATTCCTTGTGTCACAACTATAACACATTCTTCTTATATATGTCTGAAAACTTATGTATAAATTATCTTTACACTTTAACAATGTCCCAAATGAAAGACGCCCCGACCATCCCGGCCGGGGCGTTCATTATTTCATTCGTTATGCCACGACTTTGCCGCCTGCGACATAATAGTATTTGCCGTCATACTTGACGCGGCCGAACTTCGTGAAGTCGACCTTGGAATTCCGGACATACCACTTGCCGTTCTCGTTCTGGAAGATGCCGGTCTCCTTGAAGGTGACCTTGCCGTTCGTGGTCTTCCACCAGCCGAGGGCGTTCTGGTAAATGCCGTTGGCTTCGAAGTCGACGTAGCCGTCTTTCACTCTCCACCAGCCCTTTTCGTTCTGGTAAATACCGGTGGCGCTGGTGACGACCTTGTTGTTCCGGTACAGAGCCCAGCGTCCGTCTTCACCCTTGACGATGCCGTTAAGGACAGCGGGTTTGTCGGGGATGGCTTTCAGGACCTGGTCGGCGATGTACGCATGGCCTTCCAGACTCGGGTGGACATAGAGGGTGTACTCGCCCATACCTTCAGCGGAGAGACCGCCGCCGGTGAACAGTTCACTGACGTTGATCGTGCCGAGGACCGCAGTGTTGAAGGCGTCGACATAGGTGTAATGCCCACGGGCCGGGTTCAGCTGACTCAGATAGAGGTTCATGCCCTGGATCATCGGGTCGAGGATCTTACCGATCTTGATCGGCAAGTCTTCAGAGATCAGTGTATCGGACAGCGGGTTGTAGAGACCGATGACATAGATGTCGGCCGTCGGGTTGATCTCCAGGATCTTGTCGATGATAACAGGATAGTTCGTATTGAACTTATGGAGACCGGTCAGGGTCGCTTTGGCGATCTGCTCGAGAGCAAATTCGACACCATGAAGGGAAGCGACCGTCTGTGCGAGGTTGTTGATCAGTTCACTGGCAGAACCATACTTCTGCAGCAGCTTCTCGATCATCCAGGCTTTGTAGTCCTCACTTGCCGTCGGGTTCAAAACCGAGTAGAGGGTCATGATGATCGGAAGCTGGATATCGTTGGAACCAAGGTCCAGCGTGATGAGGTCGGATGCGGCAATCTCTTCACGGACATCTTCGCGAAGCTCCGGGTTCTGCGGGTCGGCGATCGCCTTGCCGTTGGCCATCGCCAGAGAAAGTGCTTTCGCCACTTCACCGTCATCGTTGTAATAATCCGGATCGAGGAGCTCACGGACTTCGGACGTTCTCCATCCGCTGTGGGATTCATTGTAATAGTTTTCCAGACCGTTGTTGATGCCGACGCCCTGCGCGACCAGATCGGGGTATGAGCCGAGGACACGCTGGCCTTCTGCGGTGCCTTCGTATTTACCGGTTTCCGGATTGTATACGAAGAACGTGTAATAGGACGGCAGGCCGGCAGCCGCTGTGACACTGTCACCGAAGAAGGTGTAGGCAGTATACGTTTTCTTTTCTCCGGCAAAGGCTGTGAGGCAGAAGACGCTCATCGCCATGACCATTGCCAGGAGGGCTGCTAAGAATTTTCTGGTTTTTCTCATTGGGTGCACTCCTTTTTAACATTAGCTTAAGATAAATCGTACAAATATTATCTATGTGTCGTGTATAACATGGTATTCTGAAGTATGTCTGAAATTCCTGACAATGCAAAGAAAGAGCATACATAGCGCGGGACATACCAAAAATTCTACCTAAAGTTGCATAATTTTGGGTATGTCTTTCCACCGCCCGGGTTTCTTAGAATAGAGATGCAGAAAGGTAGTTTCGGACGTCTGTCCGTGCATCGCCAACAGGCAACGCGCAAGAGGAGTCCGAAGAACGAAACACCATAATATCCTTAAGGAGGAAACTACATCATGGCTGATAACAAATCTGCTGACATCAAAATGTCAACCGCTTCCAAAACCAGAAAGAGCCTGAACAAGCTTCAGAAAATGAAAGACGAAGGCGAGAAGATCTGTCAGGTCTGCCCCGCAGAACTTGGCCCCTTCTTCGCACTTGCCGCCGAAATGGTCGGCTGTGACATCTTCCGTATTCCCGGCATGCTGATGCCCCGCGCAGGCAGCACCTACAACACCGACTGGGAAGGCGAATGGTTCAACTCTCAGATGACCGTCATCAAATACCGTGAGTATTCCAAGATCATGCATATGAACTTCTACCTTCCGGTCCAGTTCTATGCTGACAAGGTCGACGCGGTCAAATACGGCGCTCAGCTCGTCTTCAACGGCGCAGACTCCATCCTTCCGATGGGCGTCACCAACGAAGTCCTGAAGTACATGTCCGACAACTGGGTCCCGACCTACGGCCACATCGGCGCCATCTCCGGCTGGCAGACCAACGCCACCGGTTACAAGAGACTCGGTAAGACTGCTGAAGAAGCATTCGACATCTTCAAGTGGGGCTATGAGTATCAGGAGAACGGTATGGGCGCTATGACCATCGAGCTCACTCCTCAGGAAGTCGCTCAGGCCATTTCCGAGAAACTCCGCGTTCCGGTCATCGGCATCGCTGCCGGCGCTCCCTGCGACGGTTCCGAAATGGTCGACATGGACACCTTCGGTGTCATGCCCTCCAAGCCGATCCATGCCAAGACCTATGCCGAGCTGCTTCCGTTCCTTTGCGAAGCTTACATGGGCTGGCTCGACGACGTCAAGGACGAAGAGTATCCGCAGAAGGAAAACGGCTTCGCCATGGACCCCGAAGAACTCGAGAAGTTCAACGACATGATGGCGAAATTCTAAGATTTAGAGTATACTACTGTGAGGGCAGGTCGCACGGCCTGCCCTTTTCTTGAAGACTCCCACGGTGGGAAATACAAAGGGTTATGGAGGTCCTTTTCCATGGCAAAGGACATTGTATTCGGCGAAGACATCCGCCAGAGAATGATGTCGGGCATCGACAAACTGGCCGATGCCGTCAAAGCGACGCTGGGTCCGAAAGGACGCAACGCCACCATGCATCAAAAAGCAGGTTTACGGGGTGCCGACTATTCGGACACCGCCATGGCAGACGCCAAGGTCCTCGTGACCAACGACGGCGTCACCATCGCCCGTGCCTTCGTCCTCGAAGACCCCGTTGAAAATATGGGCGTCGAACTCATGAAGTCCGTCGCCATCAAGACCAATGACACCGCCGGCGACGGCACCACGACCGCCACCATCCTGGCACAGGCCATCCTGAAGGAAGGCTTCAAGAACGTGGCCGCCGGCGCAAACCCCATCCAGTTGCAGAAGGGCATTCTGAAAGCGGCAGACTGTGCGGTCGACGCGCTCCACAGGAATGCGACCGCAGTCTCCACGAAAGAAGACGTGGCCAATGTCGCCGCCATCTCCTGTGAAGACAAAGAGCTCGGCGCGCTGGTCGGGGAAGCCCTCGACAGAGTCGGCATGGAAGGTGTCATCAAGGTCGATGAGACCGGCAAGTACGTGACCACCCTGGACATCCAGGAAGGCATCGTCTTCGAGCGCGGTTTCATCTCCCCCTACATGTGCACCGACAAAAACCAGACCGTTTGTGAACTGAAGGCCGCCTACATCCTGATGACCGACAAAGAGGTCACCAATCCGCAAGACCTCGTCCCGGCGCTCATGCTGGCCGCCGAAGACGGCAAGTCGTTCCTGCTCATCTGCAACGGCCTGGAAGCCGAGGCACTGACCCTCATCAACAACCCGCTCCACGAGCTGGAGCTCGACATGTGCGCCATCGTCGCGCCGAACTACGGCGAAGGCCGTGAGTGGCGCATGGAGGACCTTGCGGTCCAGACCGGGGGCACCTACATTTCCGACAAGTTCGGCCTCGACATCCGCAAAGTGACCCGGGAACAGCTCGGCACGGCGGCGGACATCCGCATCACGAAGATGCAGACCGTCATCACCGGCGCCGGTGGCGACCCGGAAGCGGTCGAGAAGCGGACGCAGGAACTGCGATACCTCGTCGAGCACACCGACTACGAATTCAACAAACAGCGTTACGAAGAGCGTCTCGCCAAGTTCGTCTCCGGCGTCGCCGTCATCGATGTCGGCGGCCAGACGCAGACCGAACTCTGGGAGCGCAAGATGCGCATCGAAGACGCAGTCAATGCGGCCCGTGCCTCCCTCGAAGAGGGCATCGTCGCCGGCGGCGGCATCGCCTATCTTGACGTCCTCGATACCGTCTCCGCATTCGCGGACACTCTCGACGGCGATGAGCGCACCGGCGCAAAAGTGCTGCTGGAGGCATTGAAAGCACCGGCCCGGCAGATTGCCCTCAACGCAGGCCTCGACGGCCCCGCCGTCCTCGCCCACCTCGCCGAGCAGCCGAAAGGCACCGGCTATGATGTCGACACCGACACCTACGTCGACATGGTGAAGAGCGGCATCATCGACCCCGTCAAGGTCAGCCGCCTTGCTCTGGAAAGCGCCTCATCGGTCGCCTCCACCCTGCTCACCACCGAAGCAGGTCTCGCCGACACACCCGCTCCCGAAAGAGAGGTCGTATCATGACAAGAGAACAGACATTCCGGAAATACATCAAGGAATATGACATTGAAGTGCCGGAAGAGCGCGTACAGAACATGTATGAGTACTTCCTGCTCCAGGCAAAACATAACCTGCAGTACGACACCCTGATCAACGGCGCTGTCCACCTGAACAAGGCACAGGAACTCGCCGAGATGGAAGACGAGATGCGGGAAGCCGCCTTTTTCGAGGCAAAGTCAGACCTTGTCATGAAAGAACTCATGAAGCAACTGGAACCGGAAGTCACCGAAGAGGAACTCCAGGCAAAAGCCGAAGAGAAGTGCCGCAAAGACGGGACCACGATGGACATGCTCAAAATGTTCTTCGGCCCGAGCCTCTCAGGGCTGAAACGTGACCTGCAGGAAGAGAAGGTCAAAGACTATATTTTCGAGCAGATGAACAACGCCTGATGCGTGTCCGGAAAGTCATCCGATTAAGTATATCATCACGAATTAAACACACCGTCCAAAGCGCGTATTTACGCGGTTTTTGGACGGTGTACTCAATTTTGTGTATTTATCTTTTTCTACGTTGTGCTATGGTATTATCAAGGAAATCTATTTATGGATACGTATCACTTTGGAGGACACGATGAGCAAAGAAATGAACTGGGAAAAGCTCTACGAGTTCATTGTCACCTGTGGAAAAGAGCATGACCCTTACCACTTCACGGTCTCCATCGTCGACGGGCTGAAAGAGTTCTTCGACTTTGACAGCGCGATGATCTTCTTCCTCGATGGCAACCGGAACCTCGTAGACCAGTATCTCTACAACTTCAACCCGAACTGGATCCGCATCTTCAACGAGTATTACTCCAAAACGGAAGAACTCGCCGGGTCGTTTGCCTGGACCGCCGAAGCCGATGAAAAAGAGAATACGCCGTTCATCAGCTACATCCGCTGGTGGGACATGCCGGACTCCGAGTTCCTGCGGGACTACATCAAAGAGAACCGCATCAACGAGTCCATGTCCTTCGTTCTCTACGACCTCAACCGGCAGCCCCGAAGCGTGTTCAACTTCGACATGAAGGACAACAAGCGTTTCAAGGAACAGGATGCGGAAGTACTGGACGTCCTGGTCCCGGCCCTCAACAACCTGCACAAGAACTTCTACGTCAAGATCCCCGGCGGCTTCCGGCATTCGAACCCGCTCTATGCTGACGCGCAGCTGACCGACCGAGAAGTGGAGATCGTCGATCTCATCTGCCAGGGCGTGTCTCCGGCGAACATCTCGAAGATCCTGCACATCGCCACATCGACCACGTACAAGCACATCGCGCACATTTACGAAAAGTTCCACGTTTCCAGCCGGCAGGCGCTGCTGGTGAAGCTGCTGAACCAAACCTCGTAAACGACCTCTACCTAATTTTGAGTAGTAAAGTTACCTAAGTTTTCCACTACTTAGGTAACTTTTTTATTGTTAAGATGGAATCAGCCAATGGGAAGACTGTAAGCACAGTTTCCCGCAAACATAATGAAATAATCTAGGAGGATTTTACTATGGCTATCAATTCCAAGAGCAGTCTCAAAGACATCCTTACGAGCGAAGCAGCATGTGCGATCATCGACGAGTACATCCCCGGCTTCATGGACAAATCCGCTGAGTTCGGCCCCGTCATGGGTATGAAGATCAGCTCTCTCCTGAAGTTCCCGCAGGTTGGCCTTGAGAGATCCGCTGTCAAGGAGCTTTGCGCAAAACTCGACGCACTCGACGAATAATCTCATCAGACTCACGAAAGGCCGCCATCAATCCACATTGACGGCGGCCTTTTTTCAGAAGGTACTACTATGAAACAGGTTTGTGTTGTGACCGGCGCCACCGGAGGGATCGGTTCCGCCTGCGTCAAGCAGATGTGCGAACTCGGCTACACCGTGGTCGTCTCGGACATCAATGAAGAAAAGATCAACGCGAAAGTCGAAGAGATGCGTGCCCTCGGCTATGAAGCAGAAGGTCTGGTCTGCGACACCTCCAGCCCCGCGCAGTGCGGTGCTCTGGCAGAGTTCGCGGCTTCTCTCGGCAGAGTCCAGGGCGTCATCCAGCTCGCCGGCCTCACCCCCGCCTTCGCATCTGCCCGGGACCTCGTCAAAGTCGACGTCCTTGGCACCATGTACATCAATGAGGCGTTCTACCGCGTCATGGAACCCGGCGCCGCCATCATGGACATCTGCTCCTGCGCCGGACACTTCATGCCGCAGGAGATGTGGCCGATGGACATCTTCGAACTGTCACTCAAAGACAAAGATGCATTTCTCGAGGAATTCGTAGAGTTCCTGGAAGACTTTGGCGATGCAGCGACCGCGTCCAGTATGGCCTATGTCTATGGTCGGAGCTTCGTCTGGTGGTACGCCCGCAGATGTAACTATCCCTTCGGACGGAACAAAGGCATCCGCGTGAACACCGTTTCCATCGGACTGGTGGAGACCCCACAGTCCATCGCAGACCTGAAGGCCGTCGGCGACTATGACGAGCGCATGGGACAGCAGATGTCCTACAGCGGTTTCGGTCGTCCCGGCACACCCGAAGAGGTGGCATTCTGCATCGCCACCACGATCGACATCCGCAACAGCTATCTGTCCGGATGCGACATCTATTTTGACAACGGCTGCGACGCCAACGGTTACATGGGCCAGTTCGAGCCCTTCGACCCGCCCACCGTCGTCTATGACCCCGAACAAACAATCAAGATTTAACTATCATTTTGGAGGAAACTATTATGGCTGATCGTTTAAATGGCAAAGTTGCCGTCGTCACCGGTGCCGCTTCCGGCATGGGTAAAGCAATTGCAATGGACTTCCTGAAAGAAGGCGCCAAAGTCCTTGCCACCGACATGAATGAAGTCCGTCTTGCCGAACTCATCGAGGACTGCGAAGACGAAGAGCTCCCCGTTGAGAACCTCGTCACCCTCGTCGGCAACATCACCAAAGATGAAGACTGCAAAGCTGCCATCGACACCTGCGTCGAGAAATTCGGCACCTGCAACGTCCTTTCTCACAACGCCGGCATCATCGACGACGATACCCTCGTCGACGAAATGACCAACGAGATGTGGGACAAAGTCCTGAACGTCAACCTGACCGGTACGTTCAAGATGTGCCGCGCCGCGCTTCAGTATTTCGTTCCCAACGAGATCGAAGCGTCCATCGTGCTCATCACTTCGAACGGCGCGTTCGAGTCTGCCACCGGCGGCCCCGCTTACTGCGCTTCCAAGGCCGGCGCCAACGCACTCATGAAGTCCATCGCCTTCGAGTTCAAGCGTGACGGCATCCGCTGCAATTCCATCTGCCCCGGCCCCGTTCTCACGAACATCACGGACTCCGCTCCGAAGTTCAACGAGCGCGGTTCCAAGGTCCACAACCAGACCGGTTACAACGCTCACTGCTACGAGTGGACCGGCGGTCAGATCGCCATGCCCGAGCAGATCTCCCCGCTCGCCGTTTACCTTGCTTCTGACGAATCCGACTTCGTCAACGGCGCATCCCACGTCATCGACTCCGGCGTCTGCCTGAGTAGATAATATCCATAACCTTGGGAATGGCCCGCACTGGAATTCGCCTACTGCTCTTCTGGTGCGGGTCTTCTCCCCTGAACTTCGGGAGTCCCCGGAAAGGAATCGAACTATGACTGACACATCACTTGGATATAAAGGAAAAGTATGCGTCGTGACCGGCGCATCCAGCGGGATGGGTCGCGCGACCGTCGAACTGCTGGTCGCAATGGGCGCGAAAGTCTATACTCTGCAGCGCCGGGAATGCGACGTCCCCGGCATTGAACAGTCGATCGCCACGAACCTGTCGGACAAAGATTCAATCGACGCGGCGTTCGCTCAGCTGCCGAAACACATCGACTGCTTCTTCGGGGTCGCCGGCCTGTCCGGTGCCAAAACCGACTACATGACCACGTTCAACTGTGACTACACCGCAAACTGGTACATCACTGAGACCTACCTGAAGAAGCGCATGAGTGCCGGCGGGTCGATCGTCTATGTCTCTTCGACCGCTGGTCTCAACTGGCTGAAATACAAAAAGGAAGAAGAGAAAGTTCTGAAGGCCAAGACCTGGAAAAAGGTGGAGAAGTCGGTCGCGAAACTTGCGAAGATCTCCCCTTCCACCTTTGCTTACATGTACGCGAAACGCTGCATTTCCTACTATGCGGCAAAGCAGTCTGTCGAGCTCGGCAAACTCGGCATCCGCGTAAACAACGTCATGCCCGGGTCGACAGACACCGGTATGAAGGACGAGTTCGAGAAGATGGCCGGCGGCGAAGAAGCCCTCCTCAAGGAAGCCGGCACGGCAGGACGCCTCGCCACTTCGGAAGAGATGGCCTGGCCGATCGTCTTCCTCGGTTCCCCCGTCGCCAGTTTCGTCTCCGGTGTGGAGTTCAACGTCGACTCCGCAGACACCATGATGAAGAAGCTGAAGCTCAAGAGGGATGTCGAAGCCATCCCGATCACGAACAAGCTCGTCATCAAGGCAGCCGGAATGGCAATGAAAAAACAGGGCCGGGCAGAGTGATCTCTGACGGTGCCTCACTTGAAAAACGAAAAGAGAGCTCGTTTCCGAGCTCTCTTTTTGTTTTGTGAGTATTGATCGGGCCGGTCGGTCGCCTTACGCGACTTTACCGTTCTTCACGGTGTAGGTCTTGCCGTTGTACTTGACCTTTCCATTCTTGTTGAAGTCGACCTTGCTGTTCTTGCAGTACCACTTGCCGTACTTATTCTTGAAGATTCCGGTCTCTTTGAACGTGACCTTGCTGTCGGTGCACTTCCACCAGCCGTACTGGTTCTGGTAGATTTCCTGTTCTTTGAACGTGACCTTGCCGTCGGTGCACTTCCACCAGCCGTATTCGTTCTGGTAGATGCTCTGCGCGTTGAAGTTGACATAACCGTTCTCGATGCGCCACCAGCCGTACTTGTTCTGTGCGATGCCGGTGTAACCGGTGTCGACTACGCCGTCGACGTACATCGCCCACTTGCCATCGGGGCCCTGGACGATGCCGTTCAG
>JAFRHS010000017.1 GCA_017433225.1 Clostridia bacterium | reverse complement strand
GCCCAGGCACCGTCGAGCATGAAGAAGTTCTGCAGGACGATGATGATGGCGGAGGCCAGGACGAAGCCGATGATGCCCCAGTAGGACTGGATCTCGAACTTCTTGAGCAGCATCTCGATCAGCTTGGCGACGGCCCAGATGCCGACCGCGGTGCCGATGACGAACGCGAGCGCGATGATGATGTCGTTGCCGCGCTGCGTGGAAGCGGAGTTCGTGATGTCGCCGATGGCGCCGTAGATGGGCTTGTAGTAACCGAACGTCATGAGGAGCGCGGAACCGGAGACACCGGGGATGATCATGGTGGCGGAGCCGATGGCGCCCATGAAGATGACGACGAGGAACTTGAGCGGATTCATGTGGCTGAGGTCCGCGTTATTGCCCTGTCCGAGGAACAGCATGCCGATGACGAGCGCGAAGGTGATGAGGCCGATGACCACATAGAGCGGTTTGACCGGGTCCTTCTTTACGCGGGCGATGAGCATGGGCATACCGCCGAGGACCGCGCCGACGAACAGCATGATGGTGGCGAACGTGTAAGCGTCCAGACAGTAGGTGATGAGGCGGCTCATCGTGAGGATGGCGACCGCCACACCGACGAGGACGGGGAGGAGCGTGAGGACGCTCTTCTTGAACTGTTTGAAGATGTTCGAGATGGAACCGATGACCTTCTCGTAAATGCCGAGGACCAGCATCAGGGTGCCGCCGGAGACGCCGGGGATGACGTTCGCGGTACCGACGATGAAGCCCTTGACGATGTCGAGGAGCCAGTCAAGACCCTTGTTCTTCGGGGCCTTGGCGACGGCCTCTTCGACCGGAGCTGTGGTTTTTTCGCTCATTTGGATTCATTTCCTTTCCTGTTGATTGCGGGCGGTGCATCGCCCACGAAACCTTACTCCGAAATTATAACACTTTCCCGGGAATTGTAAATGTGCTATAATTCACGGCAGTATAATAGTTAACAGAGAGGAGCATTGGCGATGGACCTGGTCCTGGGCAGTACCGTCGAAGTCAAAAAGCCGCACCCGTGCGGCGGCAGAGAGTTCACCCTGACCCGCGTCGGCATGGATATCAAACTGAAGTGCGCGACCTGCGGCAGAGAAGTCATGCTCCCCCGGAAGAAAGCGGAGAAGGCCATCAAAAAGGTCCTGACCGTTCCAGAGGAGGCGAACCCCGGTGTTTGAGAACCTGGCCGGTGTCGAGAGCCGTTTTCTGGAGCTGGAGCAGCAGCTCGCGGACCCCGAAGTCGTCTCCGACATCAAACAGTACACTGCGCTCCTGAAGGAGCATAAGAACATGACGCCTGTCGTGGAGACGTACCGCGTCTATAAGAAGGCGGAAGAGGACCTCGAAGAGGCGAAGGCCATCCTGGACGACTCCGGCTCGGACAAAGAGTTCCGGGACCTTGCCCAGGAGGAGCTGACCGCCGCGAAGGAGACCCTGGAAGAGACCGCGGAACAACTCAAGATCCTGCTGCTGCCGCGGGACCCGAACGATGACAAAAACGTCATCGTCGAGATCCGAAGCGGCGCCGGCGGGGAAGAAGCGGCTCTGTTCGCGGGCTCGCTCCTGCGCATGTATACCATGTACGCGGAGGCCCAGGGCTTCAAAACGGAAGTCCTGAGCTCCAACCCGACCGAACTCGGCGGGTACAAGGAAGTCTCGTTCGAGATCACCGGCGACGGCGCCTACTCCCGCTTCAAATTCGAGTCGGGCGTCCACCGCGTGCAGCGGGTCCCCGAGACCGAGAGCCAGGGACGCATCCAGACGTCCACCGCGACGGTCGCGGTCCTGCCGGAAGCGGACGAAGTGGAGTTCGAGATCAACCAGAGCGAACTCAAGATCGACACCTTCCGCTCGAGCGGCGCCGGCGGGCAGCACATCAACAAGACGGATTCCGCCATCCGCATCACCCACCTGCCGACCGGCACGGTGGTCGAGTGCCAGGATGAGCGGTCGCAGCATAAAAACAAGGAGAGGGCCCTCAAGATCCTGTCGGCCAGGCTCCTCGAAGTCGAACAGCAGAAGCACAAGGACGAGATCGACTCGGCCCGGAGAGCCCAGGTGGGCACCGGCGACCGGTCGGAGCGCATCCGGACGTACAACTTCCCGCAGGGACGCGTGTCGGACCACCGCATCGGCCTGACGCTCTACAAGATCGACGCCATCATGAACGGCAACCTCGACGAGCTCATCGACGCGCTGATCACCGCCGACACAGCAGCCAAACTCGAAGCTGCCGGTGAATGATCGATAATAGGGGGAAGCAAAGGCCTTTGATGGAAGAAATGCCCGTCCGGGAAATAAAAGGCTCGGATAGTTGGCAGGGGGGAGCAGCGCGATGCTTTATAAGCGGGCGGGGGTTTGGCTTGGCGCCAAATAGACGACCTTTTATTTCCCCCACACAAATGATTTAGAAAAGATTTGGATATCATGCATACGTTAAAACTGACCAATTCCAAACAGGATATTCAGACTGCCGGGAAGCTGTTGAAAGACGGTGAACTGGTGGCCATCCCCACCGAGACGGTCTACGGCCTCGCGGCCGATGCCCTGAACGGCGAAGCGGTCGCGAACATCTTCAAGGCCAAGGGCCGGCCGATGGACAATCCGCTGATCGTCCACATTGCGGACCTCTCCCAGGTCGACGACCTGGTCGCCTTCGTGCCGCCGGTCCTCGAAGACCTCGCGAAGGCTTTCTGGCCCGGTCCGCTCACCGTCATCCTGGAGAAGTCGGAGCTCATCCCCGATGAAGTCTCCGCGGGCCTCGACACGGTCGCCATCCGCATGCCGTCCCATCCGGTGGCGCGCGCCATCATCAAAGCGGCCGGCACGCCTCTCGCGGCTCCCTCCGCCAACACTTCCGGCATGCCGTCTCCCACGACAGCGGCCCATGTCATGCACGACATGGACGGCAGGATCGCCGCGGTGGTCGACGGCGGGCCCTGCGAAGTCGGCGTCGAGTCGACGGTCCTGACCCTGTGCACCCGGGTGCCCCGCATCCTGCGGCCCGGCAGGGTCACGCCTGAGGACCTCTTCGACGTCCTCGGAGACGTCGAAGTCGACGACGCCGTCCTCGGACAGCTGGCGCAAGGCGCGGTCGCCGCGTCCCCCGGCATGAAATACAAACACTACTCCCCGAAGGCGGAAGTCTACATCGTGGACGGCTCCGCGGAGGGGTTCGCGAAACTCGTCAATGAGAAGGACCCGGCCACGACCGCGGCCCTGGTCTTCGACGGGGAAGAGTCTCTGGTCGAATGCCGGACCCTCCCGTTCGGCGCCGAGGACGACTCCCTCGGTCAGGCCGAACACCTCTTCGACGACCTGCGGAAAGCCGACGAGCTGGGCGTCACGGACATCTTCGTCCGCTGCCCCTCGGCGGAAGGCGTGGGCCTCGCGGTCATGAACCGTCTCCTGCGCGCGGCGGAATTCCGCATCATTGAAGTTGATTAAAGGAAGAACTGCTACTATGAGAAAAGCCATCGTCATCGGCCTCACCGGCCAGACCGGCGCCGGCAAGACCACGGTCGCGGAAGGGCTCCGGCACTTCGGCTACCAGGTCATCAAGGCGGACGAGATCGCCCGCCTCGTGACGGAACAGGGCTCTCCCGTCCTGCAGGAACTGGCCGCCGTCTTCGGCGCCGACATCCTGAAGGAAGACGGCTCCCTCGACCGTGCGCTGCTCGCGGAGCGGGCCTTTGCCTCTCCCGAAGAGACGAAGCTCCTGAACGGGGTCACCCATCCCGAGATCCTCCGTCTCATCAACAAGAAGATCAACGGCGCATTCTTCGACGGCTATGAGGGCGTCATCCTCGACGCGTCCCAGCTCTTCGAGTCCGGCCTCAACGAGCGCTGCACGCTCGTCGTGTCCGTCGTGGCACCGGAGGACGTGCGCCTCAAACGCATCATGGAGCGGGACGGCATTTCGGAGGAAAAGGCCCGTCTGCGCATGAGCGCCCAGCTCCCGGAAGAGTTCTTCCGGACCCATTCGAACTACATCATCGAAAACACCGGCACGGCGGAAGACCTGAAACTCCAGCTCCGCCAGCTCGCCGGCCTGTTTGAAGAACATATTGCGGGCGAACGGTAGATCGCCAAAAGGAGAACCACCTTGTCCATACGAAAAAACGGCTGTGGCTGTGGCTGCGGCTGCTTCCACGGCATCCTCTCTCTCATCCTGAGCCTCGTCATCATCGCGGCGGTCATCCTCACGGTGCGGGAGGCCTTTTACCAGTACACCTACCCGGTGAAGTACTCCTCCTACGTGGAGGACGCCTCGGCCGAACTGGGTGTGCCGGAGACCCTCATCTACGCGACCATCCAGGTCGAGAGCCACTTCGACCCCGAAGCGCGGTCGGAGGTCGGCGCCCGGGGGCTCATGCAGATCACCGAAGAGACCTTCGACTGGCTGCGCACCAAGGAGACGTTCGGAGCGGACCTCACTTTCGAGGACCTCGACAAACCGGATGTCGCCATCAACTACGGGACCTACTTCCTGCAGATCCTCCTTCAGGAATTCGACGGCGATGTACCGACCGCCATGGCCGCCTACCACGCGGGGCGCGGCAGCGTCCACTCGTGGCTCGAGCAGGCGAAGTATTCGTCGAACGGCAGGACCCTCGATGAGATCCCGAAAGACGACACGGCCTTCTATGTCCAGAAGATAGAGCGGGCTATGGGCGTCTATGAAAAACGGCTGAAGGAACAGGCCGAAGAGAACGAGAACGTACATCGCCTCCGGGTGAACTTCGCGAAGTTCGTCGACGCGTATGTGGTGCCGCTCCTCGACAACCTGTTCGACAAGATCGGCGAACGATTCGGTAACAAACTCCAGGCCCTGACCTTCCTCGTCGGGGCGGGACGATAATAGAAAGTGTGACTACTATGGCAGAAAAAAGCAAAGCAAACGCGCTGAAAGAAGAGCTCTTCTACACACCGAAACACATGGCGACGGTGGCAGAGGACGACCTGTTCCCGAAGGCGGACGTCTTCGCGGAAGGCTACAAAGACTTCATGTCGAACTACAAGACCGAGCGGGAGATCACCGCATTCTTCCAGGCAGAGGCCGAGAAGAGAGGCTACACCGAGTTCGACAAGACCAAAACTTACAAACCCGGCGACCGCGTCTACCGCGTCAACCGGAACAAGTGCATCATCCTGACGGTCTTCGGTAAAAAGCCGCTCACGGAGGGCCTGCGCATCGCCGCGTCCCACATCGACTCCCCGCGGCTCGACCTCAAACCGAACCCGCTCTATGAGAAGGAGGAACTCGCGTTCTTCAAGACCCACTACTACGGCGGCATCAAGAAGTACCAGTGGACCACCATCCCGCTGTCCCTCCACGGTGTCATCGTCAAGGGCGACGGCACGACCGTCACCGTGAACATCGGCGAGGACGAAGGCGACCCGCAGTTCGTCATCACCGATCTCCTGCCGCACCTCGCGAAGGAGCAGGAGAAACGCACCCTGGCCGATGCCATCAAGGGCGAGGACCTGAACGTCCTCGTCGGCTCCCTGCCGTTCAAGGGCGAGGAAGAGTCGGAACTCGTCAAGCTCAACATCATGAAGATCCTGAACGAGAAGTACGGCATCGTCGAGAAAGACTTCCTGACGGCGGAACTCGAGATGGTCCCGGCCTTCAAGGCCCGCGACATCGGCTTCGACCGCTCGCTCATCGCCGCCTACGGCCATGACGACAAGGTCTGCAGCTACCCCGCCGCCATGGCGAACCTCGAGGTCAAAGACCCCGAATACACGGTCGTCACCATCCTGACCGACAAAGAGGAGATCGGCTCCGACGGCAACACCGGCCTCAACTCCTCCTACTTCAAGTATTTCGTCGAGGACCTCGGCGAGAACGCCGGCATCCCCGGCCACGACATCCTCTCCGCGTCCGAGTGTCTGTCCGCTGACGTCACTGCCGGCATGGACCCGACCTACCCGGAACCGATGGAGGCCAACAACGCGTCCTACATCTCGAAGGGAGTCTGCATCTGCAAGTACACCGGCTCCCGCGGCAAGTACTCGACTTCGGACGCCACCGCGGAGTTCTTCGGCAAAGTCCGCCGGCTCCTCGACGAGCAGGGCATCGTCTGGCAGACGGGCGAGCTCGGCAAGGTCGACGCGGGCGGCGGCGGAACGGTCGCCATGTACCTCGCGGCGCTCGACATCGACGTCATCGACATCGGCACGCCGGTCCTCTCCATGCACGCCCCGTACGAGGTCATCTCGAAGCTGGACCTCTACTCCACCTACCAGGCGATGTACGCCTTCTTCGACCAGAAGTAACTGGCACCATTGGAACTTTTTGGAGCGCGAACAGTGAATCGCGAGCTGAAACATCTCAAGCCAAAGCATCGTGAGCGAGACATCGCAAGATGCAGCTTGCTGAAACTCATATAAAACCGGACTCTCCCAAAACGGGAGGTCCGGTTTCCTTTTGCCTTGCTATTCACTGACGCCTGCCAGGTGGTTGATACAAAGCAGGTATTATAATATTGCCCCAATGTCATGAATACATGTCAATCTTTCTGTTTTTGATGATTGCCATGTATTCACGAGCCATTCTAGCCGGTGGGTTCTCAGGAAGTGCATGTCAAATTAGCTTTTTCAGAGGATTGACATGCAAATCGCCCCAGCTTATTCCAGCAAAGAGCAAATGAGACGAGATGGTTGAAAGAAAATACATGGCAAAAAGAGGAGGCGACGAACCTGTCATGTAATTTGAAAAAACTGCACGTCTCCCTTGAATAGAAATACATGGCAATTGTCGAAGATTATGATTCTGTCATGCATTTCCCATTCGCCCATCCTTTTGGCTCATACAAAAAGCATGTCAAATGAGTCTTTTCATAATTCTGCCATGTGTTCTAGAAAAACAACCCCTTGCCTGCTTCTGGTACTCTGCCCGTCATCAGCATACTACTCAGTATTAGCATTTTGTCCGGCATCTGCATTCTTGACCTCGACGGATGCACTGTAGCTTGTTAGACAAAAGTACCGGGTTGGCGTTTCACATTTTCCCTGCAGCCGGCTAATATAGTTATGAGAGCAATCAGGAGGCGATACACATTGGTTGCCATTATGTTTATGGATCTGCTGGATGACCCGGCAGAAGAACCGCGATTCACGCAGATGTGTGAGCACTACAAAAACTATATTTATACGATATGTTTTAGTCGATTACACGATGAGCACCTTGCCGAAGACTGTACTTGGATGACGTTTGAACAGGCGGCAAAGCAGTTCCACAAATTCGATGGGGACATTTTTTCGAATCGGGTGAGAAACCTGCTTTGTACGATCGCTGTTGCGAAATGCAGCCGGGAATGGAGAAAGCAGAAACGGTTTTACGAGGTTGGAGAAAAGCTCAGCGAACAGAAGGATGGAACGGCAAGAGAACCTTCCACCGAAGATGTTCTGTGGAACCGATGGCAGCTGGAAGAACTGAAATCGGCGATCGACCAGTTGCCGGAGCACTATAAGGTTTCCTTGTTTTTGGCGAAAATCTATGGCTTTTCTGCGAAAGAAATCGCGGAAATATGCGATATTACACCTGAGACGGCTCGAAAGAGAGTCAGTCTGGCGATGAAAGAAGTGCGGAACATTTTGGAAGGAGAGTAGATTGGCAATGAAAAATGACATGTTCACAGAAGCGTGTGTTTTGGCGCAGGAACAATGGGTCGCAACTTTTACGATGACAGCATCGGAAGAGGCGCACATGTTCAGCAGGCAATTCAACCAGCGAATGGATCGCCTTTACAGTAAAATGCGCGGAGGTCACTACCACCGCCTGACAAAAACGTCTTTGTCCATTCTCGTGGCGGCAGTTCTCATCGCGACACTGATGGTTGCTTCGATTGCCTATGCTCCGACACGAAGATATCTAATCGAAGTATTTGATGATCACACAGAATTTAAAACAGAAGACAGCGGGCTGACATCGATTCCTATGGACATCCACTTTGGATTTATTCCTGAAGGGTTTGAATTGGTGGAGCGGGAAATTGATGGGGAAACGTGCGAACTAGACATAGAAGGCAAAACAGGAATGGTTTCCGATTATCATTTCGAGACTCCCGATGGGCGTTGGATCGATGCATCGAAATATCCTGCCGCTGGGCAACTAGACGTTGACAGCGAAGATCATTCTGTTGAAGTTATCGGTCACGATGACATAGTATACTTTTTGTCCTATTCCGAGCCAGATATCTATGGAGTGTATTGGCTGAAATCGGGAATACAATATGATTTAGGAGGAAAGCTCACCCGCGAAGATGCTTTAAAAATGGCTTATCAGATGTGGTAAAACAAACAATAGAGAGTGAGCGGCATTCTGAAAGTATTTTCAGAATGCCGTTCACTTTTTTTGCCAACCAGGGAAATATATGAGTGAAAGGGTAACCAAATGAAAAAACAAAAAGGAGGAATGCCCTGTGAAAGTATCAATGAAAAGAACGTTGTCGATCGTATTGACGGGACTTATGTTGTTGTTATGTGCACTGCCGTCTTTTGCGCTAGACGAACAGGAATCGGCCGATTCTCCGGTTCCCCCGACCCGGTATGCGGTGATTCGCTCGAAAACTGCTTCTGTTGCCGTTTCAGGATCGACTGCATCTTGTAATGCGAAATTGACGGCGCAGGGTTCTGCTCCGTTATCTATCAAAATGACCCTACAGAAAAAGTCCGGGTCGACCTGGTCGAATGTACAATCTTGGTCCGCGTCCAAGACTGGTGCATCGTTGACCTTGTCGAAGACGAAATCAGTGACATCTGGCAGTAGCTATCGGTTGAAGGTCACCTTTGCCGCAGGGAACGAAACGGTTAGCCAGACGGTGTATCCGTAATGGGACCAATTGTTTGAAGAAAGGACTAGTGATACAATGAAAATGGTAAAAAGAATGATGATTATTATCGTGGCAGTAGCAATGATGTTTACCTGTTCAATTTCTGCATTTGCGGTTTCATCGGAAGAAAAAGGGGAAGTGCAGATCGTCTCATCGGAAGATCAGCTCTTCTTTACAACAAAGGAGTTGCAAGAACAGGCGTCGGGAACTCCCAGTTTAAGTAAGCTTGTTGTAACGCTGGAAAGAAAAGGAAGTACAACAACAGTTGAAGTGAGGCTATCATGGGTTGCTACTTGCAATACTACAAAAGTGAAATACTCGTCAATACAGGTTAAGAGCACCAGCGCAGTTTCACCAAAAACATATAAAACGTTCCCAGCTAATACCATAACAAGACCGGCTAGTCCCATCCAAAATGTAACAATAGGTAATGTGACAATTCCAAAAACAGTGGCGTCAGTTCGAGTGATCATCAAGAACGTTAGCGTGTATTTCCTGCCAGACGGAACAGCGTTTTGGTCGTCTCCCAGATCAAAGAATATGTTGATTGAAATAAGGCAATAGAGGTTATCATATGAAACGAGAAATCCTAGAGAAATATCGTTCTCAAGTCAATTTTTATTATTTGACAAACGAAGAATTGTTGAATGCGTTTGATGAAAAATATGCCCTTCGAGAAGTTGATATTGATGCATACCCCATTTTGACAAAGAGTTATATTGAAAGTGTTTTAGAACATAGGGAAGATACTACTGCGAAAGTTTTTATCTTGGAGAAGAATGCTCAAAGTCAACATTATTATGATGTGTTCCGCGCAGAAGACTTTGAACCATTCCCGGAAATCTATATATTGTTTGGAAACAAGGATTATTATGAGTCTAACTGTTCAGAAGTATTTTGCGATCTTTTCTTTTTGAAAGGAATCAGCGAAGAAGAATATGAGAAAGGTGAAGTGAAAGCCAGGCAATACATTGACATGTTGGAAAATCCATAATAATGGGAGTACGGTCAGGGTTTGATAAACGAAGAGATTCGATGGAGAAAAACCGGATTTCCAAAACAGAAAAGATGATTCGATAGAAAGTGAACGACATTCCAAAATTTTTTGGATAGTCGTTCACTTTTTTTGCCAACCAGGGAAATATATGAGTGAAAGGGTAACCAAATGAAAAAACAAAAAGGAGGAATTCCTGCGTGAATAGCCAAAAGAGGCGATATATGCTGAGAGGCTTGAGTGTTGCTTATGCCTTGTTTCTTCTATATCTATTCCTAATATGGGGAAGAATGCAGATGTTTCAAGATCTGCCTCTCAGCGAATATGCAAAATGGTATGTCAATGTCATTCCATTGAAAACGACTGTGGAGCAGCTTCGCAATCTGAGTACCGGACTGGTCAACACGGGAATCGTTCTAGCTAATACACTTGGTCATATTCTGGTGTTCATTCCGCTGGGAGCATTACTGGAGCTCGCTTATGAAGGAACCTGGCAGAAGCATCTACTGCTTGTTACGGTTTTCTCTCTTCTGATGGAACTCACGCAGTTGGTCCTGCACATTGGCAGCTTCGATGTGGATGCCATCATCTTCAATGTCGTCGGCTACTTTGTCGGTCTGTGGCTCACAAAAGCTGTCATGGGAACTATCAAAAGAAAGCAGACTATGAGAAGAACGGCTATAAAGAAAAAAGATAATCAGATGGCTTGCTGACCCCCTGGTCAACCTGTTAAATCAGGCACCTCACCAACGAGGTGCCTGTCTTTTTTGTCGAATCACTGGGCGATTTATCGGCCTCTTGACCGTTCATCGCCAAAAACGGGCACCATAACGACCGTTCGATTGCCGAAAACGACCGCTCGTTCGGGAGAACCCGTTTTCAAGGCTCGATTTCGTATATGCTGAGTTCGTTGGACCTGTCAATAAAAACCATATAGCGAAGAAAGGAAAGATCCGATGAACGACAATGCAAGAATGATGATCGACCAGCTCGGCGAACCGGCGATTCCCTCGATTGGAAATGCGCTCCACGAATTAAAAGACAGGAGAGCATATTTGCAATATCTGATTCGAAAGAAGGAGAAGTCTATCGCCAAAGCTCCAGAGGGGTATTTGATCGTGCAAAAAGCCGGACGCGGCGAAAGTCTGCAGTATTACCGTGTCACGTACGATGAGCGGAATCGCCGCCGCAGGACCTACATATCAAAAAGAAAAGACCTGCCATTGATTCAGGCGCTGGCACAAAAGGATTATGACCGGAAGGTGCTGGAAGCGGCAAATCTCGAACTGTCAGCCATCGACGGACTTTTAAGCCACATTCCAAAGGACCGGGCAGAGAACATATACGCATTGCTGGACCTGGCGAGAGGGGCGTTGGTGCAGCCGGTCGCTCCGACAACGGATGCCTTTATCGCCAAATGGCAGGGGAAGGAATATGACGGAAACCCGTATCCGATCCAGAAAAAGCACTACACTGCGCGGGGAGAGGTCGTCCGTTCGAAATCGGAAGTGGAGATCGCGAACTTTTTATACTTCCATGGAATCCCCTACCGATACGAATACCCGCTCAAGCTGAAGGATGGGCATCAGACGGTGACGTACTACCCGGACTTTATGATCCTGGACCCGGACACACGGAAGGTCTTTTTGCTGGAACACCTCGGTCGCATGGATGACCCTGAGTATGTGGAGGAGCAGGTCCACAAGCGTCGTGTCTACGAAGAAAACGGGTTCTTCGAGGGCGAAAACATCATCTATACCTGGGAGACAGGGACGCAACCGTTGACACGGGTACAGCTGGAACGCAAACTCGGCCATTACCTGCAGTTGGGCGAGAAACGTCGTCGCCCATAATACTGAGAGTTTTGTTGGTTTCCTTTAACCGTCACGTCTTCCGAAGCAAAACCTTATCTGCTTTTGTCGGAAAATGCATGGCAGATTTGAGGAAAAGGGAAGTTGCCATGTATTTCTGACATCAGGGGGCATGCATTTTTGGCAAATTACATGACAGAGCCAAAATCTTTTAGAATTGTCATGTAATTCTCACGACGGGAGGCGTGCCAGTTTGTTGATTTGCATGTCAGGCCTTGGTTTTCCGATCATTGACATGTGTTTTTCTGTCAACGGATCCTGTTCGCAAACAGCCTGCCGGCATATGCCGTGGCGATTTACATGGCAGACTTTCCACAACGCAGAATTGACATGCATTTTATAAATGTCAGCAAAATGGCGTGCCGAAGAATGCATGGCAGAATTGCGAAAATGCAGAATTGACATGTTTATTATGATAAACCAAAGCAAAAGCCCACCGGTTCTGCCGGTGGGTTTCGCTGTTTTGGGATTCGGTTTGGGAAAGGTATTCTATGTCTTTGAGAAGGAGAGAGGAGGTGATGTTTTCCAGATAAAGTTCTCTCGATCTGTATTCATTGTAGTGTGCTAAAGTGGCACCTGCAAGCCCCCGAGGGGGTTATTTTTTGAAAGTTGAGACACATTTCTCGAAATGTCTCATTTTGAACGACCCTGTTTTCCCAAGAAAAAGAATCGGACCTCGTATGAGGTCCGGTTTTTGCATGCCGTTTGGCGATTTATTTGCGGAACTGCTGCTTGAGGCGCTTCTCTTTCGAGAGGATGGTCTTGCGCAGTCGCAGGGACTCGGGCGTGACTTCGAGGAGTTCGTCGTCGCCGATGAATTCCATGCACTGCTCGAGGGAGAGGACGGTCGGCGGGACGAGGCGCAGGGCGTCGTCAGAGCCGGAGGCGCGGGTGTTCGTCAGGTGCTTCGTCTTGCAGACGTTGCAGACGATGTCTTCCGCGCGGCTGCACTCGCCGACGATCATGCCTTCGTACACGTCGACGCCGGCGCCGATGAACAGCGTGCCGCGGTCCTGCGTGTTGAAGAGGCCGTAGGCGGAGGAGACGCCGGTCTCATGGACGACGATGGAGCCGCGCTCGCGGGTTTCGATGTCGCCCTTGTACGGCGCGTACCCGTCGAAGAGCTGGTTCATGATGCCGTTGCCGTTGGTGTCGGTCATGAACTCGGAGCGGTAGCCGATGAGGCCGCGGGACGGGACGGAGAACTCGAGGTGGGTGGCGCCGCCGTCGTGGGCGGCCATGTCGCGGAGTTCCGCTTTCCGCGTGCCGAGTTTCTCGATGACGGCGCCGACGTAGTCGCCGGGCACCTCGACGGAGAGGAGCTCCATCGGTTCGAGGAGCTGGCCGTTCTCGTCGCGCTTGTAGATGACTTTCGGGCGGGAGACCGCGAACTCGTAGCCTTCGCGCCGCATGGTCTCGATGAGGATGGACAGGTGGAGTTCGCCGCGGCCGGAGACCTTGAACGTGTCGGTGGTCTCGGTCTCTTCGACGCGCATGGCGACGTTCGTCTCGACTTCCTTGAAGAGCCGGTCGCGGATGTTCCGGGAGGTGACATACTTGCCTTCCCGTCCCGCGAAGGGGGAGTCGTTGACGATGAAGTTCATGGAGATAGTGGGTTCATCGATCTTGATGAACTCCATGGGCTCGACGTGCTCGGGGTCGCAGGCGGTCTCTCCGATGTTGATGTCCGAGATGCCGGAGACACAGATGATCTCGCCTGCGCCGGCCTCTTTGACCTCTTTGCGGGCGAGGCCTTCATAGACATACAGCTTCGAAACTTTGACCTTCTCTTCGGAGCCGTCCGCCTTGCAGAGGACGAGCGGTTCGTTCTGCTTGATCGTGCCGCGCTCAATGCGTCCGATGCCCATGCGGCCGACATAGTCGTCGTAGTCGAGGGAGGAGAACAGCACCTGGAGCGGCGCGTCCACGTCGCCTTTCGGCGCCGGAACCTCTTTGAGGATGCTCTCGAAGATGGGGCGCATATCGCCCTCGCGGTCGCGCTCATCGTACGAAGCATAGCCGTCTCTGGCGGACGCGTACACGACCGGGAACTCGATCTGGTCCTCGTCCGCGCCGAGCTCGATGAACAGGTCGATGACCTCGTCTACGACTTCCGCCGGGCGCGCGCCGGGGCGGTCGATCTTGTTGATGACGACCACGACCTTCTTCTTGAGGCCGAGGGCCTTCTTCAGGACGAAACGGGTCTGGGGCATGCAGCCCTCGAAGGCGTCGACGAGCAGCAAAACGCCGTCGACCATGAGGAGGATGCGCTCGACCTCGCCGCCGAAGTCCGCGTGACCGGGGGTGTCGATGATGTTGATCTTCGTGTCGCCGTAGCGCACGGAGGTGTTTTTGGACAGGATGGTGATGCCGCGTTCCCGCTCGAGGTCGTTCGAGTCCATGACCCGTTCGTCGACCTGTTCGTTCTGGCGGAAGATGCCGCTCTGCTTCAGGAGCGCATCGACCAGGGTGGTCTTGCCGTGGTCGACGTGGGCGATCATCGCGACGTTGCGGATGTCTTCTCGGAGTTTCAAACTTTCACCTTCAAAAGTGGAAGAAAAGCTCCGCCCAGCCGTTCGCCGGCCGAACCCCGCAATTGCTTTGCAAGTGGGGCAATTGGGACCCCAAACGTCTGTCCGGACTTTTCTTCCTGTATTGCATTAGAATATTGTTCCGCAAGATTCTATCACTCGCCCCGCCCTATTGCAAGGTTTTTACTTTTCTTTTAAAGGTGCGCGCGGTATAATGAGTAGAACTGTATCCCGGGGCGATGTGGCCCCCATCTCCAGAAAGGAATCGAACCGATATGGCAGAACAGAATACAGCAAAAAAGACCAATAAGAAAAAGATTGCCATCATCGCGGTGGCAGCAGTCCTCGTCCTCGCCATCATTGCGGCGGCAGTTGTCCTCGTCCTGAAGAACAGCGGCAACGTCGGGCCGAAAGACCCGAACGGAGACCCGCTCTTCCCGAAGGCGAAGGCCGTCACCAGCGTCGAGTACCTGCACCGGGGCGGCATCGACTCCGGCATCGCGATCGCCGAGAAAGAGCTGACCGACGAGGCCGCCATCGAGGTGTTCCTCGACAAGCTGAAGGCGCTCGAACTGCAGGAGCCCACCGACGAGGACCGGGCCGCCGTTGACTACACCGGCGACGTCGAGATGTTCACCCTGAAGAAGGAGGAAGGCGAAAACGTCCTTCTCATCATGGGCAAGACCATCAGCATCACGAACGAGTATGGCAACTACTTCTACAAGACCGACGACCTTGACCTGGAAGACCTCACCAAAGACTTTGAGGCGATGGACCTCTCCAGCAAGATCGGCGGCGTCACGCAGGCAAAGTAACCAGAGAACGGAGGTGCCCATTTGAGCACAGACAACCTGAAACAGGCGGAAAAAGAGGCGGCAAAGGCAAAGAAAAAGGCCGAAAAAGCTGCCCGCAAAGCCGAAAAGATGAAAGACAAGGCCCGCCGCAAGGCACTGAAGGACGGCACGCTGAAAGCGGCTCTCGATGAGACCCCGACGGACCCGGGCGCGCCGGATCCCCTGCGTCCCCGCACCGAAGAGGAGCTGAAAGCGGAACTCGAAGACCTCCGGACCATGGTCCAGGGCGAGATCGACGAGATGCGCGAACAGGCGCCGGACGCCGAGTGGGACGACATCGTCAAACAGGCGCTCTATGAAAAACAGCACGGCATCAAGGCGGAGTACCACCGCCCTGTCATGTGTGAGGTCTGCGGCGAACACGAAGTCGTGGAGGGCACGGACTACTGTGAAGAATGCCTCGACGACATGAAGCACTACCCCTTCGAGTGGTGGCAGTTCATCATCCCGCTGATGGCCGTCTTCTTCCTGGTCTTCGGCATCCTCCTCTGCCACGAGGGCTGGAACGTCTATCACGGTACGGCGCAGGCGCAGAGCCTCGCGAGAGAAGGCAAACTCATGTCCGCGCTCGACAAGTACGGCGAGCTCAACGGGCAGATCGCCGAAGGGTCCGACACCTACGGCTTCCAGTACCGGAAGAACCAGGTCAAACTCCTGAACCAGACCGGTGTCCAGCAGTTCGGCGTCCTCGACAACTACCTCGAGGCCTACTACCCGAACGACCTGAACAAGTGGTATAACCGCTACGCGCGGCAGTCGAAGGAACGCATCGACGAATACGAGGCGGCCTACAACTGCTTCGAGGAAGCGGCACAGAGTTCGAAGGACTTCAAGTCCCTCATCAAGGCCTATGACAAGGCGATGGAGGGCAAGGACATCAACCCCGCATTCGCGAACTACTACCGCTACTATGCCTGCCTCATCTACGAGCAGGGTCTCGACACCCAGAAGAAGTACGTCGAAGCCATCAAGGCGCAGGGCGAAGAGTACGAGAGTCTGTACCTGCCCCTCGAGACCGAGATCGCGCTGACCGAGAAAGACTACGACAAGGCACTCTCTCTGTGCGACACGCTGGAGAAACGCAATGCCGAAGACGTCTACTCGCACGTGTACCGGACGGTGGCATATCGCCTGAAGGGAGACCACAAGGCGGCGGTCAGAGCCTGCGACGCGGGCCTCAAGATCGACGGCACGGCCTCCACCCTCAACTACCAGCGCGCCATCCTCTATCTGCTGGAGGGCGACTACAAGCTGGCCACCGCCTATGCGGAAGAGGCCCACGCCAATGCCGCCACGGCGAACAACTATGTCTCCGCCTGCAGCATCTACTCGCTGATCCTGCAGCAGCAGATCGCCGACAAGACGACCGCCATCAAGAACGCCAAGGGCGATACGAAAGAAAAGCTGAAGAGCGAGCGCGCTGACCTGCAGTCGAGCCTGGAAGCTCTGGAAACGGAGATGCACGAGTACGGCTATGCCGTGAGCCCGGACGTCGCCAAGATCATCGCGGGCAAAAAGTCCCTCGATGAAGTATTCCTGAAAGGAGAGGGGGACTTCGCATGGTAATCCTGTATGAGATCATCAAGATGATCACCTTCCCGGGCGCCCTGCTCAAAGGGTTCCTCGAACACCTTTTCTGCCGCCTCTGGAAAGTGCCGGTCGAGTACTCCGACTACATGCAGCGCAACGAGCTCTGCGGCCACGTTGAACACCTGCTGGCGCCCCACAAAGGCTCCTTTGCCATCTGCTTCGGCCCGCACATCATCATGGCCCTTCTCGGCTGCATCATTGCGTTCCCCGGGGCGATGAACCTCTTCTACATCGGAACGTTCAACTGGCTCTCCGTCATCCTTCTGTATGTCGGTGTGTCCTTCCTCTCGAACGCGTTCCCGCTCGTGGAGGATGCCCTCAACATGTGGAGCGAGCTGTTCTCGGATGAGTCCAAAGGCATCTCCAAGGTGCTGCTGGCCATCCCGGCCGCCGTCATGCTCTGCGGCTCCTACCTCGAACGCTACTGCGTCTCGTTCCTCACGAGCATCGCCTTCGCGTATGCTCTGCCCTGGATCGTCGCGCTCATCGTCGGCTGATCCGCACTCTGAAAAAACAAAAAGATCCCCGGCGCTCCTGCACGGAGCCCCGGGGACTTTTTCGGTTTCTCTGGGTTATTTGTTGAATGCGGCGGACACATGTTTCGTGATGAGCTTGTGCCCTTCGGCATTCGGATGGACGTGGACCACAAAGTCCAGAAGGAACTGGACCGAGTAGGCGTCTCCAAACCCGTGGCCGCCGACGTCGGAGCAGTCGACATATTTGACGCGTCCGGCGTACCGGCTCTGCTTCGTGACATAGGTGCGGATCTTTTCGATCGTTTCCACGTTCAGCGGAGCGAACAGGGTGGAATCCTGCCCGTTGATGGTCTTAAGACCTTTGAACGGCTGGGTCATGCCCATCGTGTAGATCTCCACATCGGGGTTGAGACGGTAGATGATGCCGAGCAGGCGGTCATAGTTCCGGAAGAACGTCTGGGTCCGCTTGCGTGCATCGGTGGCGAGGTCGTCGAATTCCAGCGTGCCGAGCGCGAACTTGGCGAGGCCTTCCGGCGTGGTCGGCAGCTGCAGTCTTCCCTGGGTGACCGACGCGAGCGCATAGCCCGCCTGCCGTCCGAAGACCTGGTAGAACGGCAGCATGAGCGGTTTGCAGATGGCCGCGGTCATGATGTCGTTGCTGCAGAGGGAAAAGACGAGGACATCTGCCTGCGCGATGACGCCTTTGATCTGCCGCGCGAGCCGCAGTGCGTCGCCCGGGGCGGTCACTTCGGTGAAGAACATGAGGTAATCGCTCATGTACTGTTCGAAGGTGTTCTCCGGTCTGCAGAGGTCTGCCTCGAACGCGGGGTCGAGCAGGCGCAGGAACTCATCGCAACGCCACATGGTGCGGGACAGGTTGACGGAGGTCTCTTTGCTGAAGCCGTACTTGTCGCGGATGGCGAGCGGCCAGGAGTTCGCGACGAACTCCCCGTGGGGCATCTGGAGGATCTGGGAGACCATGTCGGTGGAGCCCGGTGCCAGACCGAACCCGGCGGCGATGGAATCGCCCAGGATGACCAGCGATTTCCCCTGATATTTTGTCGTTGTCTTCGCGAAGGAACCCACTGTGAACAGCGGGATCATCATACAGACCGTGAGTGCCACAGCCAGTAGTTTGAATAGGGTCTTTCTCATCAAACGGACCTCCTCTGGGGTTGTTACGCTTCCGTCGGAGTTGCGATCTCGACGTCAGGGGTCGGGTCGTACTGAGCCTTCACGGCTTCATAGAATGCGGCGTGCGTGCTGAAGATGTAGGGGTTGACATAGAACAGGCCGAGGATGCCGAGGGTGAGGATCTCGAGCAGGATCCATCCGATGAAGGACAGGTCGAGGACGAACAGTTCCCACTTGTGGCCTTTCATCATGTTCCAGGAAGCCCGGATGACGTCCATGATGCCCATGCCGGGGTTGTCTGCCAGGATGTACGGGACCAGCTCCATGCCGTAGGAGACGATGATGCCGGGAATGATGAAGCAGATGAAGCCAAGAGCCACGAACAGGTTCTTGAGGGCCATGGTGATCATGTTGTTCCAGTACTTCGGGACGAAGCCTCTGTTGAGCTCATCGAGTTCTGCTTTCTCGCCGAGGTTCTTCTTGAAGAAGTTCCGTCCGCTGACTTCCAGAGGACCAAACAGGAACAGGGTCAGAAGGAAGGACAGGGTGCCGAGGCCGGCGATGGAACCGACGTTGATGGACTCTTTCAGGCGCTGGGACACGGGTGCGGACTCGGACGGGGCGGTCTCGTCGTCACCAAACAGGAAGCTGAAGTCCTGATCGATGTCGGTCTCGTCAAAATCTTCACTCGGGAAGGGGGCATAGTCTTCGGGATTGACGGAATAGGACTGTGCCGGCTGCGGGTCGGTGAGCTCCTGGAAGTCGACCGAGTTCGAGGAGGAACCGGCATTCCAGCCGCCGACGGCGATGGTCAGAAGAATGGCCACCAGGACCGATTTCCAGTAGTTTGCTTTGAAAGCCGCTTTTCCGCGGGCTTTCAGTTCAGAACGAATCATTATAAAACTCTCCTTTCAAATGCTCATTTCATAGAACAACTACTATTATAAACCAGAACGTATGGTTTTTAAAAAACTTTTCTATGCTTTAAGTACATTTTAGGTTGACATAGTAGACTCATAACTGTCAAAGGGACGTACCCCTCACAGACCTTTGACGAACACATACGTTATTTCTCCTAATCTAATTTTCTTCTTAATCTTTCTCATTTCTCACTCCAAAACACACGCAGACAAGCGCTCCGGTCGTGCAAGCCGGAGCGCTTCTGCTGTTTTACGGCCGCCCTTTCCGTTTCGTGAGACTTGTGCTATACTCTTTGGGAATTCAAGGGCGGTACATCGCCACAGGGAGGAACACCGTGAAAACATACACGCTGCATTTCATCCGGCACGGACTGACCACCGGAAACGAAGAGGGCCGTTATGTCGGCCACCAGGACCTGGAACTCAGTCTGCAGGGCGAGGACGAACTTCGCTATCTCAAGGACAACTGCATCTATCCAGACCCGGCAGTGGTGTTCACGAGCCCCCTGAAGCGCTGCACCGAGACCTGTGAGATCCTGTTCCCGGACGCGAAACCGGTCGTCATGCGGGAGCTCATCGAGTACAACTTCGGCGAGTTCGAAGGCCACACGGCGGAGGATCTGCAGCAGTACGAAGAGTTTGCAGAATGGCTTCGCGGCGGCATGGACGCAGCGCCGCCCCACGGGGAGAGCAACGCCGAGTTCGGCGAACGCATCCGGGGCGCGCTCGAGAGCATCATCGACGGCCTTCTGAAGACCGGCATCGATGACGCGGCCATCGTCACCCACGGCGGCATCATTTCCGCTCTGATGGCGATGTACTGTCTTCCGGAAGCGCCGATGAACGAGTGGGCCTGCATGAACGGGACCGGGTACACCGTGCGCATCACGCCGTCTCTGTGGGCGAAAGGCCGCAAGTTCGAAGGCGTCGCGCAGATCCCGCTCGTCCCCGAAGAGAAACTCCGGGAGCTGGGCCTTGCCGGCGACGGGGACGACTGGATGGACGACGAAGACTACGGGTTCGGGCCGGACACGACCGGCACCGAGCACTTTACGATCTAAGAAGGTGAGCAAATGGCCATTCGCGGCGCCATATTCGATATGGACGGCACCCTGACCGAGTCCATGCATCTGTGGATCGAGATCGGCCGGCGCTATCTCGAGAGTCTCGGCTACACCGTGGGCCCCGAACAGAACCGCGAAATGACGAAGATGCTGCTCGAACCGATGGCCCTCTATATGCAGGACGAGTTCGGCCTTGCGAAGAGCCAGGAACAGATCATCGCCGAGATCAACAGGATCGTCGAGCCCGGCTACTTCGAGGAAGTCGCGGTCAAGCCGACCGTGGTCGAAAGTCTGGAGGCGATGCAGGAGCGGGGCATCCGGATGTGTGTCGCGACGGCGACCGACCGTCACCTGACGGAGGCCTGTCTCAAACGCAACGGCATCGACCGGTTCTTCTCCGCCATCTTCACCTGCGGCGAAGAGCACTGCAACAAACGGACGTCCCAGATCTACGACAAAGCCCGCGCCCACCTCGGCACATCGCCGGAGGAGACTTACATTTTCGAGGACACCTATGTTTCCATCCTCGGCGCGAAACAGTCCGGCTGCCGTATCGTGGCCCTGGAAGACCGCTGGTCCGAAAAGAAACGGGACCTCATCAAAGAGACGGCAGACGTCTATGTCGCACGCATGGGTGACCTCGATCTCGACCTTTTGTGAGTGCATCGCGAAAAAAATCAAAAAAAGTTCCAACCTTTAAGTACTTTTTAGGTTGACACCTTATAGTGGGAACTGTCAAAGGGAGATACCCCTCCTCCCGGAGACACATGTATTATGATTTTTCTCCTAATATCATAATTCTCCAATCTTTCTCATTTCTCACTCCAAATTTCACACACAACAGGGAACGCCTTCGGCTGCAGAGCCGGAGGCGTCTCTGTTTGTCCCGGGATCCCGAAAGATGACAAATGTTAAGAGTTTACACATGTAAACGAAATCTTTACAAATAGAAATATTTTATATATAATACCTCCCATATGTTAAGTTCAGCAACTTGATCAAAGAGGTATTGGAAATGAGATCTTTTAAAAAACTGCTGGCGATCCTGATGACGGCCGCCATGCTTGTGTCTCTGACCGTCGTCATCTCGACGGCAAAAAGCAGAGATTATAATGGGAAATCCCTTGTCGTTCTGGGCGACTCCATCGCCGCCGGATTCGGTCTCAACGAATGGGTGCCCGAGACGACGATCACGCAGGGGCTTACGATGCCTCATGGCGAGTTCGTGAAAAACTCTTATCCGCAGCTGGTCCGTGACCGTTTCGGCTTTTCGAAGTGGACCTCCGTCAACCTCTCCCGGAACATGTTTTGTACCACAGAGTATCTGCGGCTCCTCGACCCGGCCTTCGAAGCCGAGATCTGTGAGCCGGAGAACGCGTTCGACCAGTATGTGTCGGACTATATGATGTTCCCGTCTTCGATCCTGAAGCCCGGCGACACCGAGATCCTCGCGCTGACCATCAAAAATGCCATCAAAAAAGCAGATGTCCTCATTTTCTCGCTCGGGTCGAATGACATCATGACCTACTCCATCTGCAAACCGATCATGCGACCGTTCTATCAGGTCTTCGGCCGCCAGGCGGCAGTGGCCCTGTCTGCGGTCACCCAGAGACAGATCAAGACACTCGACAGTCCGGAAGAAGTCGCGAAGTTCCTCCTCGGCCCTCTGGACCTCAACCTGCTCCCGCAGGACGTCGCCCAGTCCACAGAACGTTTCTTCCGTCAGTATGACCGCCTTCTCGGCATCATCTTTTCGCTGAACCCGGACGTCAAGGTCCTTACCCTTGGCATCACCGCTCCGTTCCGCGGCCTGAAGATCATGGACGGTGTCGACGAGCCGCTGCTGTCCCGTCTGAATGAGGAAGTCATCGTGAACGTCCGCAACTACATGAAGTACCGAAGCCCCTACCATAACCGCACCACCTATGTAGAGGTGGGCGATGTACCGGGCCATGTTTTCTACAACGTCACCGACCCGCTTTTCCTGCCGGAGTTCGTCCTGGACGTCCATCCGACCAAAGCCGGCCACGCCACCATCGCGAAACGCGTCGGCGCCAAACTGTGACCTCATATACAACATACAAAACCCCGGGAGAGCTCCCGGGGTTTGTTTTTTATGCGTAGCCGGAGGTCACGACTTCCCAGTTCCCGCCGTCCGTCCGGGCGAGCACCCACAGGTAGTCGGTGTAGACGTCCCGTGGCCTCAGCGGAGCCGCGTTCTTCGCGAAGAACGCCGAGCGGAAATCGGTGTCGAAGACGGCGCATTCGGTGTAGCCGCTGTCGGGGAACCGGCCCTGTACGGAGGGGAGGTAGCCCTGGGACTCTTCATCGCCGATATAGTGGATGTCGAGCGGGCGGGCGTTCATCTCGTCCCAGAAGGATTCTGCCAGGATGGCGTCGACCGCGGCGTCCATCTCCTGCTCTGTGTACACATCCGACCCGATGTCCTTGTCGACGGGCGCGAACCAGGAGCCGAACCCGTATCCGAGCACCAGCACCACGAAGCAGAGCAGTGTGCAGAGAACAGCGGTAAGAGTGCCTTTTTTGCGGTGCAGCAGCCAGAACAGCAGCACGAGCAGCACCACGCTCACGGCGGCGTAAACGATGCCTGTCACCGACGGCCCGATCAGACTTGCCATGGGGCGATCCCTCCTTGGAAATGGATTCTTTCTTCTTCTATGATAGTCCCGAAACAGGGTCTGTGGTAGTTACAAGGCGGCTACAATTCGGTAAAGGAACGGTACTACATCTTGTGGTTGCGGTGCCGGCTTCGGCGATTTACTCCGAGTAATTTTCATGCTATAATCTGAGTCGAAATATTACAGAGCGTATATCGCCAACGACATACAGGAGGTATGACCATGGCCAGTATGACTTTTTCCGACCGGCTCACCGCACAGAGAAAACGAAAGGGCGTCAGCCAGAAACAGGCGGCGGCGGACCTCGGCATCTCCCAGGCGCTGCTGTCCCACTACGAGAACGGCATCCGGGAACCGGGGCTCTCGTTCCTCGTGAAGGCGGCGGACTATTACAACGTCAGCTGCGACTACCTGCTCGGCCACGCGGCGAACGTGCTGCGGCTGAACCAGGCGGTGGATTTCGAGGACCTGCCGGAAGACGCGCAGCTCAGCCGGGAGACGTTCATCCGGGCGGACCTCGCCATCATGAACAGCATCGTCGAGGACGAGGAGATGATGGACACACTGAACAAGGCGTCGGCGCTGGCCGGTTACATGGGGCTCTTCGCCGCGGTCACCAAAGGACTCCTGCCGCGCAGCTGGCTCGGCAGCAACTCCGACAACAAGGCACAGTTCAAGTTCCTCCTGTACACCCTCGCGGGCGATGTCCACGACCTGACGTCCGCGCCCGAGGAAGAGGAACTCATCGGGACCGAGGCGCCGCTCTGCGTGCAGACGCTCTGCACGTACGTCAACGACCTCATCAACACGAGGGTCGCGAGGCTGATGTGACGTCTTCCTTCGCAAAAAAGAAAACCTCCGGAGTGTTCCGGAGGTTTTTTGTGTTCAGGTGGTCGTTTCGAACGGGGGTCAGCTCATCGCCTCTTTGTACATGTCGATGTACAGGCCGGCGGAGCGCTCCCAGCTGTTGTCGGACTTCATGGCACGGTTCACGACGGCTTTCCACGCGGTCTTGTCGTTGTAGTAGAGGTCGATGCCGCGGGTGATGGCCCAGAGCATGTCGTGGGCATTGTACGTCTTGAACGTGAAGCCGTTTCCTTCGCCGTCGCCGCAGTCCTGGACGGAGTCTTTGAGACCGCCGGTCTCGCGGACGATGGGGATGGTGCCGTAGCGCAGGGCGATCATCTGGGACAGGCCGCAGGGCTCGCTCTTCGAGGGCATCAGGAAGAGGTCGGCGCCGGCGTAGATCTTTCTCGCGAGGCCCGGGTCGAAGCCCAGTTCGACGCGGAATTTGTCGGGGTGCCGCTCGGCGACGCCGCGGAAGTAGTTCTCGTAGGAGCTGTCGCCGGAACCGAGGACGATCATGCGGACTTCCGTGTTGTACAGAAGCTCGTCGATGATGGCGGTGATGAGGTCGAGGCCCTTGTGGGAGACCAGTCGGGAGATGAGACCGATGATGGGCACGTCGGGTTCATGTTCGAACCCGAAACGGTCTTCGAGCGCCGCCTTGTCCTTCTTCTTGTTGGCCTTGCGTGCCTGGGAATAGTGGAACGGGATGGCGGGGTCGGTGTTCGGGTCGTAGCTCTCGACGTCGATGCCGTTCAGGATGCCGGTCAGTTTCCAGAGGTTGCGGTGCAGGATGCCGTCGAGGCCGTGGGAGTACCACGGGTCGAGGATCTCATTGGCATAGCTCGGGGAAACGGTCGTGACCTTGTTGCAGCATTCGATGGCGCCCTTCGAGAAGTTCGCGAGGCCGTCGTTCTCCACAATGTAGAAGTCCTGCGGATCGAGTCCGACGACTTCGCTCAGGATGTCCATGCCGTAGAGGCCCTGGTACTGGATGTTGTGGATGGTGTAGACGGTGCGGATGTCTTCATAGCCGGGGGTGTCCCGGTAGAAGCAGTTGTAGTAGACCGGGATGAGGGCGGTCTGCCAGTCGTTGCAGTGGATGATGTCTGGCTTGAAGCCGTCCAGTTCTTCGAGGTGTTTGACGGTATCGAGAACGGCACGGGAGAAGAACGCGAACCGTTCCGCGTCGTCATAGTACCCGTAGAGGCCGGAGCGTTTGAAGTAGTATTCATTGTCCAGCAGGTAGTAGGTGACACCGTCCGCTTTTGCTTCGAACACGCCGCAGTACTGTCTTCTCCAGGCAACGGCGACGTCGAAGTTCAGAAGGTACTTCATCTCGGCGCGCTGCTCTTCGGTGACAGAACCGTAAAGCGGAAGGATGACACGGACATCCTCTCCCTTGGCCTTCAGTGCTTTGGGCAGTGCGCCCGCGACTTCGGCGAGACCGCCGCTGACGGCAAAGGGGACCGCTTCGCTGGAAGCAAATAAGATATTCATAAGGCGGGTCCTCCATAAAAAGCAATATATAGCGGGAAGGCTGGCGGTAAGCTCAGCCTCCCTCTATATCTAGTGTATCAGACTACGATGTTCTTTGTAAAGTAAATCGGATAAGACGGGTCGCCGGACAGGTTGCGGTTCGCGGTGATAGTGACGTTCTTGTCGGTGATGATGCTGTCGACTTTCGCGTTCGCATGGATGACGGTGCCCTGCATCAGGATGGAGTTCCTGACGACTGCGCCCTTCTCGACGACGACGCCGCGGAAGAGCAGAGAATTCTCGACGGTGCCTTCAATGGTGCACCCGTCGGCGATGAGCGAATTGCCCGCTTTGGAGTTCTCGCCGTAAAGGGTCGGGACGTTGTCCGCGATCTTGGTGGCGATGGGGTTCTTCGCGTTCAGGAGCGCCTTGCGGTTCTCCGGCTCGAGGAGTTCCATGCTGACATTGTAGTAGGTCTTGAGGCTGTCGATCATGGCGGCGAAACCGGGGATCTCAAAGCCGACGATCTTGAGGCTGTCGACGTTCGCCTGGATGATGTCCTTCGCGAAGGAGGTGCTGCTGTGAGCGACCGAGGTCTTGACGAGGTACTCGAGCAGGGACTTCCGCATGACATAGATGTTGAAGGAGTAGTCCACTTCGCCCGGCTCATCGGCGTTGATGGAGACGTCGGTCACACGCTTGTTGTCGTCCAGAGTGAGGATCTGCATGTTCTCGAGCTTCGGCAGTTTGCCGTGCTTGTAAGCGACGGTGATGTCCGCTTCCTGCTCGGTGTGGAACTCGAACAGGTCGTTGAAGTCGAAGTTGTAGACCGCGTTGGAGTCGGTGATGACGACATATTCGTGGCGGGAATGACGGAGGAAGTCCATGTTGGCGTAGATGGCCTCGACCCGGTTCTTGTAACCTGCCGCGGAAGCGGAAGAGGTGTTGTAAGGCGGGAGGATGTAAAGACCCTCACGTTTTCTTGCCAGGTCCCAGGGTTTGCCGGAACCGATGTGATCCATCAGGGACTGATAGTTTTCTTTGGTGATGATACCGACTTCGGTGACACCGGCGTTGACCATGTTGGACAGCGGGAAGTCGACGAAGCGGTAACGGCATCCGAAGGGAACGGATGCGAAGGTCCGCATGGTCGTGAGTTCCTGGATCGTGGAATCGAAGGCCTGCGAATGGATGATCCCAAGCACATTATTTGCTCTCATACTTCGTGCCCTCCTCTACGTTTTCGTTGACCATGACACTGGGCGGGACGACCGCGCCTTTGCCGATGGTGATATTCTCTCCGATGACCGCGACGCCCCAGTCGTCGGGGTCGGTGACATCGGGGCCGGCGCCGACTTTGGCGTTCTCCTCGATGACTGCGTTCTCGGCGACGATGGCGTACTGGACGACCGCGCCTTTCTTGACGACGGCGCCCGGCATGATGATGGAATATTTGACGTTGGCGCCTTCTTCGACCGTGGCGTTCGGGAAGAGGACGGAGAAGTCGACCTTTCCTTCGACGGAGCAGCCCTCGGTGACCATGGAGTTACCGACTTCTGCCTTGTCGGAGATGAACTGCGGAGCAGCGCTGGGGCTTCTCGCGTAGATCTTCCAGTGCGGGTCGTTCAGGTTGATGCCGGAGACCGGGGACAGGATGTCCATGTTGGCCTCCCAGAGACTTTCGATGGTACCGACGTCTCTCCAGTAACCGTCGAACTGGTAAGCGACCATCTTCTCGCCGGCTTCATGCATGGCGGGGATGACGTTGTGTCCGAAGTCATTGGAGGATGCGGGGTCGTTCTCGTCCGCGATGAGGTATTCTCTCAGCTTGGACCAGGTGAAGATGTAGATGCCCATGGAGGCTTTGTTGCTGCGCGGGTTCTCGGGTTTCTCCTCGAACTCGGAGATGGTGCTGTCGTCGTTGACGAGCATCAGACCGAAGCGGGAGGCCTCTTTCCATTCGACTTCGCGCATGGCGATGGTGCAGGCCGCTTCCTGGTTTTTATGGAAGGCAAGCATGTCAGCGTAATCCATCTTGTAGATGTGGTCACCGGACAGGACAACGACATATTCAGGGTCGTACTTGTCGATGAAATGGATGTTCTGGTAAATGGCGTTCGCTGTGCCTTTATACCAGTCGGTGCCCTGGATCTGCTGATAGGGAGACAGGATGTGGACGCCGCCGTCGGTGCGGTCGAGGTCCCAGGGTTCGCCGTTACCAACATAGTCGTTCAGTTCGAGGGGCTGGTACTGAGTCAGGACGCCGACTGTGTAGATACCTGAGTTCACACAGTTGGACAGCGGGAAGTCGATGATCCGGTACTTTCCGCCGAAGGGTACGGCAGGTTTGGCGATCTTGTGGGTCAAGATACCGAGTCTGCTTCCCTGGCCGCCTGCCAACAGCATCGCGATGCATTCATTTTTACGTGCCATAAGTAGGACTCCTTTGGAATATTTCTACATTTTTGGTTTCACAAAAATTACGTACGGGGGTAAGCGAAGCTGCCGGAGTGTTCCGGACACCACTTCGGGGTGCGGTCCTTCTCGGCGACCTTCTTGAGGAAGAGAGCCGAGTTGCCCGCGATGTCGAGGGCGATACACGCCTTCTGGGAGTGCATGGGCTCATCGAGCGATTCGACCTTGCCGCCCGTGGAGCGGCCGGAGCCGCCGAATTCGGGGGCGTCGGTGTCGAAGACGACCTCGAAGACGCCGTCGTCGCAGCCCATCTTGTAGCCGATGCGGTCGACCTTTGTGAAGTTCAGGATGCAGTACAGTTCCTCACCGTTCTGGTCCTTCCGCTTGTAGGCCAGCACCGAGTTCGCGTTGTCGTCGGGGATGATCCACTCGAAGCCTTCCCAGCTGTAGTCGATCTCCCACAGGGCCGGCGTCTCTTTGTAGAAGGTGTTGAGGGCCTTCGAGTACGCCTGCAGCTTGCGGTGCATGTCGTAGTCGAGCAGGTTCCAGTCGAGCTGGGTCTTGTAGTTCCACTCGCTGAACTGGCCGAACTCGCTGCCCATGAAGAGGAGTTTCTTGCCGGGGTGGGAGTACATGTAGGCCAGCATGGAGCGGACGCCGGCGAACTTCTCGGCGTACTGCTCGGGGTCGGACGGGTCGCCCGGGTGCTTGTTGATGAGGGAGCCTTTGCCGTGGACGACTTCGTCGTGCGAGATGGGCAGGACGAAGTTCTCGGAGAAGGCGTAGAAGAAGGAGAAGGTCAGGCAGTCGTGATTGTATTTCCGGCTGAGACCGTCAAGGTTGAAGTAGCGGATGACGTCGTTCATCCAGCCCATGTTCCACTTGAAGTTGAACCCGAGCCCGCCGATGGAGGTGGGCTTCGAGACGTTGGGCCATGCGGTGGACTCTTCGGCGATCATCATGACGTCGCCCCGTTCCCGAAAGATGGACTCGTTGAGTTTCTGCAGGAACGCGACGGCTTCGAGGTTCTCCACACCGCCGTTGGCGTTCGGGATCCACTCGCCGTCCTTGCGGTCATAGTTGAGGTAGAGCATGGACGCGACGGCGTCGACGCGGATGCCGTCGATGTGGTACTTGTCGAACCAGAAGTGGGCGTTGGAGACGAGGAAGCTCTGGACTTCCGTCTTGCCGAAGTCGAAGACCTTGGTGCCCCAGGTCTTGTGCTCGCCTTTGCGGGGATCCGGGTACTCGTAGCAGGGTTCGCCGTCGAATTCGAAGAGGCCGTAGGCGTCTTTCGGGAAGTGGGCGGGGACCCAGTCGAGGATGACGCCGATGCCGTTCTGGTGGCACTTGTCGACGAGATACATGAGGTCGGCCGGCGTGCCGTACCGGGAGGTGGCGGCGTAATATCCGCAGACCTGGTAGCCCCAGGACCCGTCGAAGGGGTACTCGGAGAGGGGCATGAACTCGATGTGGGTGTAGCCCATGTCGGCGACGTACGGGACGAGTTCGTCCGCGAGCGCGCGGTAGGAGTAGAGGTTCCCGTCGTCATACACTTTCCAGGAACCGGCATGCACTTCATAGATGTTGACGGGCATGTCGTAGATGCGGGTGGAGGCGCGGTGCGCGAGCCACTCGTCGTCGTTCCAGGTGTAACAGTTGTCGATGTCGTAGAACTTGGAAGCGGTGCCGGGCCTCGTCTCCATGTGATAGCCGTAGGGGTCGGCTTTCATGACGGTGCGTCCGTCCCGCGCCTCGATGGCGTATTTATAGGCCGTATAGTCCTCGATGACCCCGTCGGGAGCGGTCGCTTCCCAGATGCCGTCGGAGATCTTCTCCATGCGGAGGTCATACGGGTCCCAGTCGTTGAAGTCGCCGACGACGCTGACCGCCGTGGCGTGGGGCGCCCAGACACGGAACACGACTTTGCCGGTGCCGGGCACTATGTGAGAGCCCATGATCTCATAGGCTTTCGAGTTGTTTCCCTGGTGGAACAGGTAAACGGGGAGGTCTAGATTGTTTTGAGTTTTGCCCATAAGCGTCACCCTCCGTTTAGAAAAAGTTTGGCTTCTGCGGCGGCCATGTCGATGGCTCCTGAAATTGACCGCAAAAACCCTACATCTTTATTTAATAATAACAGAAATAGGTAGGTCGTTCAAGGAGTTTATTGGCACTTTTGCGCAAAAACGGGAGGGGCTGCGCACCGCGCCTCCCGACCTCCCGGACCGGGGTACATCGCCACCCGGTTTACAGCTGTTAAAATGGGCAAAAACTATTGCTTTACCCTTTTTTATTGTGCTATAATGACTAACGATTAGAAATTGTCCCGGTCTCTTCTAACGGGAACAAACCAGTTTCTTTGAAAGTGGATGAAATTATTTCTGCTCAAAATTTTTAGTGAAAGTGAGGGAGAGAAATGGACGATAGGAGACGCACCATTTCCTCTGAGGAATCTATGATCGGCGAAGCGCTCATGAGAGTGTCCAACACCCTGGAAGCGCAGAGACTGACCAAGTCCTTGGATTATCAAGAAAAGCTGAGAAGCAGATCCAACATCAGACTGATCCTCGCCATCATCGCTCTCGTCCTTGCGGGCGGCATGCTGATTATCGGCGGTTTCCTTCTGTGGGCACTTCTGAAGTACCAGGATCCGATTCTCGACACTCTCGTTCCGTTCCTGAAGAACCTCTTCGGCGGACTGAACACCATGTTCGCAGCACTGACCGAAACCACCACTTACCTGCCGGTCCTTACCGAGCAGCTGACCAGAATGATGGAACTCCTTCTCGGTGTCCTCAATGGTCTCAGCGGCCTCGACCTTGGCGAGCTCATGGGTTATCTGACCACGATGCTTGGCTCGGCTACGGGTATGGTTGTCGATCTTGCTGGTATCGTTCACGGTATGGCACCGCTTGGTGACACCATGAACGGCCTTCTTACCGACATCAACGCCGGCGGCATCGGTTCCGTCGTCAACGATGTATTCTCTGGCATGGGCATCGACATGAACGTCGTCTCTCAGATGACGTCTCAGGCGATCGGCTCCGTTGCCAAAATTGCTGATGCAGCTTCTGCTGTGACCGATGCTACTCTTACCGATAGCAACGTCCAGGCATTCAGCACTGCAGCAGGTAAAGCTGCTGGCACTTCCGCAGACCTCCTCAACGGTCTGAACAACGGCCTTGCCGGTACTGACGCCAACGCTGCTGGCGAAGCCGCTGGCAACCTTGTTTCTGGTTCTACGAACGCCGCAAGCGCTCTCGGCAATGCCCTCGCCGGTTTTGCTGGTTCCTGCAAATAAGTTGAACTAGATCTTACGATCCACAAATTATTCGAGCAGAATTCAAATCGTTCAAAATAATTTCCCCCGCACGGTCCCGTGCGGGGGAGTTATTTTTTGTGCGCTCTGCTTCAGTTGACACCACGGGGTGCAGTCTTTAAAATAGTACCGAATAAAACGAAAGGAAGGGTGTCTCGCGGCCCCGGCGGCAGGAACGTCTGCGGGGCGGAGCGCCGGCCTGTCACAGCATGTACAACCATTGTTATTATATTTCGGAACGGAAAGCGGAGGACGCCCACCTCAAGAACGCGACCAACAAGGCGCGGGCAGATGTGGAGTTCACGCTGGCTGAGCTCGGGATGGAAGAGATCAAGATCGCGCTCGAGTTCCAGGGGGACAATGCGTCCATCGCCGCCTCTTTGAAGGAGCACCGGAACACGTACGGCATCTGGAAAAAGACCCTCGCGCACCTTGGGAAAGGCGACCTTCTGGTCGTCCAGTTCCCGTCCATCTCGCACTGCATTTTCCTCGGGAAACTGTTCAAAGAGCTCCGGGGGAGAGGGGTGACGGTCGTCCTGCTCATCCACGACCTCGAGAAGCTCCGGTTCATCGAGGCGGACGTGCCGTTCAAGACCCGTGTGCGCCAGAGCCTCGACGAGTCCTCGGTGCTGAAGGCGGCCGACCTCGTCATCGCGCACAACCCCGTCATGATCGACTACCTGGTGGCGGAAGGCGTCGACCGGGAGAAGCTCGTCTCTCTTGATATCTTCGACTACCGGATGCCCGCGGACTTCGAACCGCACAGGCCATATGAGGAGGTCGATGACACGAACCTCGACGCGCCCGGCGCGGACCTCATCATCGCGGGCAACCTCGACTCCGACAAGGTCGGGTACCTCAAGGACATCGGCCGCGTGCCCGGCGTCCGCTTCCAGCTCTACGGCGTCGGCTACAAGGACGAGAACGAGAACGCGGTCTACAACGGCTCGTTCCTGCCGGACGAACTGCCGGCGTACCTGCACGGCAACTTCGGCCTTGTCTGGGACGGCACGTCCGTCGACACCTGCGCCGGCAACTACGGCACGTACCTCAAATACAATGACCCGCACAAGACGTCCCTGTACCTCATGTGCGGCTTCCCGGTCGTCGTCTGGGACAAGTCCGCCATCTCACACTTCGTCCTGGAACGCGGCGCCGGCATCGCCGTATCGTCGCTTCTGGAGGCCGGAGACGCCATCCGCTCCCTGGACCCGAACGAGTACGAGACCATGTGCAAAAACGCGGCAGCGGTCTCCGCAGACCTGCGTTCCGGCCACTACCTGAAGACCGCGGTCGCCGAGTGCATGAAGCGCCTCGGCCGGACAGAAGACTGACGGAGGGAAGACCATTATGAAACTTTCTTCTCCCAGCGAGATCAAAGCGTTGCTCCAGAAAAACGGCTTCAACTTTTCCAAGGCACTCGGACAGAACTTTCTGATCAACCCGAGTGTCTGTCCTCGCATGGCGGAAGCGGCCATCCCCGGCCCGGAGTACGGCGTCATCGAGGTCGGCCCCGGCATCGGCGTCCTGACCGTCGAACTGGCGCGGCGGGCACAGAAAGTTATCGCCATCGAACTGGACGAACGCCTGTACCCGATCCTCGACGAGACCCTCGCCGACTACCCGAACGCTCACGTGGTACCTGGCGACATCCTGGAAGTGGACCTTCACAAGCTCATCGCCGAAGAGTTTGACGGGATGCCGCTCGTCATCTGCGCGAACCTGCCTTACTACATCACTTCTCCGGTCATCATGAAACTGCTGTCCGAGGACCTTCCGATCGAGAACCTCACGGTTATGGTCCAGAAGGAAGCGGCGGACCGTCTCTGTGCGGACGTCGGCACCCGGGCGGCGGGCGCTGTCACGGTGGCCATCCGGTACTACGCCGAAGCGGAACAGCTGTTTTTCGTTTCGAAGGGCTCCTTCCTGCCCGCCCCGAAGGTGGACAGCGAAGTCATCCGTTTGACGCTCCGCCAGGATGCGGAAGATCGTCTTTCCCCCGAAGACGCGGACCGCTTCTTCAAGATGGTCCAGGCCGGGTTCTCCCAGCGCCGCAAGACCATCATGAACTCGTTCTCCGCCGCGCTCGGCATGAACAAGGCGGACCTCGGCGAACTCCTCGACTCGGTCGACATCCCGCGCACCGCCCGCATCGAGCAGCTCACCATGGACCAGCTCCTGGATGTATACAAAGCGGCGAAAGGCTGACATAAAAAAGCACCTGTTTTTAGCAGGTGCTTTTACTCTAAACAAACGCAAACAAAAATTCTAATAATTTATAAAAAGGGATAAATATGGTACAATAGAAACGATGAAGGGAAGTGATGTGTGTGCCATATAAATCCTTTGTTTTTCGTATTTACCCGAATCAAATGCAGAAGGTCTTTTTTGAGAAAACATTTGGTTGTGCCAGACTCGTCTACAATATTTTCTTATCGAGAAGGATCGATTGCTATCTGAAAGAAAACAGAAGGATGACTTATACGCAATACCACATCCATTTAACTAAGGTTTTGATGAGTGATAATTGACACGGTTTCGGGCTTTTACTATAATTATCCTCGTGCCTTGCCCGTGTAGCTCAGCAGGATAGAGCGACCGCCTCCTAAGCGGTAGGCCGGAGGTTCGAATCCTCTCACGGGTGCCAAAAACAAAAGCAGCTCATCAGGCGATGAGCTGCTTTTTTATGCCCGGAGGCGATTCAGTTGCTGGATGTACGATCAGTACAGGTTGTTCGCGAGGAGCGAGATGACAGCGGAGCCGATCGCGGAGGCACCGATGAGGGCGGTGGCGACCGTCTTCTGGGTGCTCTTGCGCTTGTCGCCGGCGTCCTTGACGGGGTTGCCCTCGGCGTCGACGGCGGCATGCTCGGCGGCAAAGTCTTCATCGACGACGGCCTCAGTGGTGTACTGCGGCTCGGCGTAGCCGGTGCCGGACCAGAGGTCCATCATGCGGAACAGGACTTCGATGGATTTGTAGATGAGCTGGGGCGGTGTATCGCCGGGCTTCGCTCTGATCTTCGCCTGGTTGGCGGTCTTGCCATCGGAGATGCTCGCGTACATGTAGTAGCTCTTCGTGCCGTCTTCGTTGGTCTTCGCGTAGACCTTGGTCAGGGAGGCGCCGAGGCTGGCTTCACTGGTGTCGAACGCACCCTTTGCCAGTTTGACGGCGTACTCGTCGGCCTTCATGTCGTTCTTTGCGAAGGTGTAGGGGCTCAGGAAGATGACCCGGTCCATGTTGACGGTCTCCGAGATGCTCTTCAGGAAGTCGACGGTCTTCGTCGTGGAGACGGCGACCGTGAGGCCCTTTTCACGCAGTCTGGAGATGACTTCTTCAAGGTACGCGGCGTCGTACGGGCCCTTTTTGACGGGCGCTTCCGCCGGTGTCTCTTCGGCAGCGGCCTCTTCGGCGCGGGCGGCAGCAGCAGCGCCGACGGCGACGCCGTCAGCGGCGATGCCCTTCAGCGGGTCGTCGACGAATTCGCCGATGTCGAGCGTGTCGCGCAGGTACGGGAACAGACCGTCTTCCAGGATGAAGTCGATGCGGGACGGGTCGAGCGGCAGAACGATCAGGATCTGGTCGTCCGCGTTGACCGCGTAGCCGGAGTACAGGCCGTCCTGCGAGAGGATGGCGTCGGCATCGACCGGGATGAGGGAGTGGTTCAGCACGGTCTCGGAGGAGACGGTGGGGGCACTCTCCTGGATGAGGCGCTGGATGGCCTTCACTGGCCGGGCCTTGAAGGTGAACGCGTTGGCCACGAAGGACTTGAACGCGGTGTAAAGCTCGGGCTGGCAGGCGAGGACCAGGACGTCCTCGATCTCGATGGCGCCGGAAAGCGCCTGAATGAACTCCTTCTCGGAGCCGTAGTTCGTGAATTTGAACTCGCCGTCGAACACAGCTTTGAAGTCGTTCTCAATGGCTTTCTGTGCGGTTGCCATGGTAGGGGAGACTTCATTGCCGAGGCACATGAGTTTAATGTCCATCTATGTTTGCCACCTTTCAGGAAATGGTCGGGATCCAGTTGTCCGCGCTGGTAAACGGATTCTGTTTGCCGGCGGCATCGTACCAGGCCTGGGGATACCGGGGCGATTTATTCTTCTTCACCAGAGTCTCGTCGATGCCCTTGCCTTCGCCGTCACGGACGAGACGCGCGACCACGACGAGGCGGGCGCCTTCAAAGTCGTCCACGCTGGTGGAGAGGGTGAGCACCTTGTCGGAGGACAGCATGTCCACACCGGTGTCATAGAGACGGCGCTGGTTGATCTGGTCGACGTAGCCCGCGAAGGACTCCACAGTGCCGAGGTTCGGGACGGTGTAGTCGAAGACGTAGCCGTTGTCCTGCTCCGGCGCGGAGTTCGTGAGGAACACGCCGTAGACCTTGAACTGGTAAGACTCGTTCAGCGTGTCATACCGGATGACCGGGTTCTTCTTGAAGAACTCGGCGTTGCGGTAGGCTTCGAGTTCGCCGAAGACACGGGGAGCCTTTTCGGCGTTCTTGCCGTAAAGGACGTTTTTGAGGTCCAGTTCGGACGCGTCGTTTTTCGAACTCAGGAAGGGCGTGCCGTAGGGGCTCGCGGCCTTCTTGAAGTTGTGGTTCTGGTAGAAGGTGTCGTTGTCGGTCTGGACAACGGGATAGCTGAGCGCGGTGCCGGGAATGGAGACCCAGCCGACCAGATCCTGGTTCAGGGCGTAGAGCTCGCCGAAGGCCGGGTTCAGGTCTGCGGGGAACGTGACGTCCGGGTATTTCTTCTGGACCGCGGTCAGGTCTTTGGCGCTCTTTCCTTCCGCGAGGAGGGTGGCTGCCTGGTCGAACTGACGGGCGTTCAGTCTGGTCTGCGCGTAGTTGTAACCGAGGACGGCGATACACGCCACGATGGCGAGAGCGGCCAGCGTCACAACGATGTTGCGGATGACGCGCAGAGCTCCGCCGCGTCTCTTCGGCTCTTCATAGGTGGAGTCGAATTCGGCGTTGCGGGCGTCCGAGTCGAAGTCCGCGACAGCGGCAGCGGCCGGAGCGGCGCCGAGGGTGGTCTTCTCTTCGTGGATGACCGGAGTGTCGGCGGAAGCTTCCTTGACGACCGGTTCATCGCCCAGAGCCTCTTCGAGGGACATGCGGGGTTCGTCGGTCTCCCAGGGCTTGACGACTTCTTCGGCTTCTCTGGCGGCTTCCTTCGCCTCTTTAGCGGCGAGCTTCTCTGCCTCTTTTGCTTCTTTGGCGGCAGCCTTTTCCGCAGCTTTGGCTTCCTTCGCGGCACGTTTGGCCTCTTTGGCAGCAGCTTTTTCTGCGGCTTTGGCTTCCTTCGCGGCGAGCTTTTCCGCCTTCTTGTCGGCGGCGACGGGCTCGGCGATGACGGCGGCTGCGGCAGCTTCCGCGGCGGCGGTCTCTGCGACCGGGACGTCGACGGCGTCTTCAAAGACCGGCTCTTCCGGTTCGGCAGGAGCGAAGAACTCCTCTTCTTCGGAAACGGTCTCGACCGCTTTCTTCGGCTTGAAGAATATGTTCTCGGTCTCCGCGGGAGCTTCTGTTTCGACAACGGGAGCCTCGACAACGGGAGCCTCAACGACAGACGCCTCAACGACGGGCGCCTCAACGACGGGCGCCTCAACGACGGGCGCCTCTGCCGCGGTCTCTTCGACTGCGGTGTCAGCGGTAAAGTCGGGGACGTCCGGGATCTCCGGAAGTTCTGCCTCGACGTCGACAGCCGGAGTTTCGACTTCCACGGCCGGAGCTTCGACTTCCACGGCCGGAGCTTCGAAGGCCGGCAGGACCGTGTCCTCCACATCGTGGACCGACAGGTTCAGGCCGCGGCGGGCCTTTTTGGCCTGTTCGCCTTTGGCGCGGGGCATGAAGTATCCGCCGGCAGCGGGTGCTTCCCCGGAGGACTTGGCTTCGGCGGCGGTGGCCTCCGAGTCTTTGGTCGTCACAGGGGCGGCTGCTTTGCGCTCCGCGCGTTCGACGCGGCGCTCTTCGCGGCGGGATGCGGACCCGGCTCCCAGCGAGAAGTCAGACAGCAGGTCTTTCTCGAAGGACGGCGTGCTGGAAACGGCCGGTTCTTCGAAGACGGGGGTGGTCGCCGTTGCGACAGCGGCAGCGGCCTCCTCTGCGGTCACTTTCGGGGTGCGGGACGTCCGCGGAGCACGCTCGGCGCGTTCCTCGGGGGTCCGGGGGCGCGGAGCGGCTTTCGTATCGTCGAAGTTGTCGAGGAGAGAGTCCACGAAGGACCAGTACTCTTCGCCTTTTTCGACGGGTTTTCTCTTTTTCGGTGTTTCGTTATTCATGGCACTCATCTGCTGCTCTGATCCAGCAGTTCCGGGTTCAATTGCAGCCCCTTTTTCTTCCGCTTGGAAGTCTTCAGATGGAACTTCTGCGGTTGGGGCGCTGCGAAAGGGTTGGGTCTCAGAGGACAGGAGGTCGGTCTGAGACTTGACGGGAACGTCTCCGTCTTTTCCGTAAAGGAAGCTGGAGAGTTCGGGTTCGGGTTCGGATGCGTCCTCTGCCTCGGGCTCCTCCGGTTCGGTGGTGTCCTGGGCGAGGCTCTTGAACATGTTCTGCATGTTCGCCATGTAGTCGAGGTCGGGGTCCGTGTCTTCGACCGGGGCATCGGCGGGGGCGATGTACTCCTCCACCGTGCTCACTTCCGGCTCTTCGTCGAAACTGACGGGAGTACCGGACATGAAGCCGCCGAAGTCGGGCGCCTCGGACTTGCTCTTCTCGGCGGAAAAACCGTACTGCTCGAAGAGGTTGTCCTTGTTGTTATCTGGCAATTTCCATTCCCTCCTTTATAAGTTCGAAAGCGCGATGGAGGCGGCACAGGAGACCTGGGCCTTCAGCGCGGAAATGTCTGGCATGATGATGCCGCTGAGGCTCGTCTGTTTCATGACGATGGCCACGATGCAGCACAGGATGACGATGAGGCTCACGATGACCATGCCCTTGCGGACGATGGCGCCGGTCGTGTCGTCATGGAGCGGGATGAACACTTCGGCCAGAGTCGAAAGCGCTTCATCGCCGTCTTCGTAATCGTCGAACTCGTCTTCCTCGTCGGCCCAGTCGGGTTCCTGGGGCGTTTCATCGAGGTAGCGGTCCTGACGCAGGTTGAGCGGTTTTGTCTCGATGGCCTCCGGTTCCGGAGCTCTCCGGAGCGGGACCTCCTCGGAGACTTCGTTCACGACGTCGGCTTCGACAGCGGCCGCGGCTTCCGTAGCGGTCTCCGCTGCGTTCTCGACCGCTTCCGCGGCGGCCTCTTCGACAGCCTCCGTCTTGATGAAGCCGGGCTCCGCGACAGGCGCGGGTGCTTTGGGCCGGTTGACGGTCTTGCCGTCGCCGAAACTGACGACGTTCTTCGCCTGGATGGGTTTCTTTTCCATATCGTTCTCCTCTAGCCGAGTGTCACGGCGTTTTGGATAGTTGAGCGTCCAGCATGGTGAGCGCGGCTTCCGCGGCCTGAACGCGGTGTTTCATTCTCTCGTTTTCGCTCCGGTCCTCGAGCAGGACGACCTCGTCGGTCTTCTCGCTGACAAGGGCGATGTAGATCTCGCCTTCCGGGTGGTCTCCGTCCGGTCCGGGGCCGGCGACACCGGTGATGCCGATGCCGAAGTCGGCGCCGGCCAGCGCGCGAACGCCCCGCGCCATCTCAAAGGCGACCTCCGGGCTGACCACACTGTGCGCCGCCAGGGTCTCCGCCCGCACGCCGAGGACCTTCTGTTTGACGGCCTCGGAGTAGGCGACGACGCCGCACTCGAACACGTTCGAGGCGCCGGACACGTCGGTTAGGGTCTTCGCGACGAGTCCGCCGGTGCAGGACTCGGCCAGAGCGACGGTCTGACCGCAGTCTTCCAGCTGTCGGACGACCCGTTCCGCGAGGGTCGAAAGCGATGAAAAGTCTTTCATATTATTGTACCTTTAATAGGCGCCGGGGTCAATGACGACTAATCTTGCCCCTTCGGCGGCGCGGGCCACCATGGCGTCCAGATTGGTCAGCCCCTGCTCGGCTTTCTCGACCTCTTCGAGGGTCGGGCGGAGCCGCGGGTGCTTCGGCGTGAAGACGGTGCAGCAGTCTTCGTAGGGTTCGATGGAGGTCTCGAAGGTGCCGATCTTCCGGGAGAGTTCGACGATCTCCGTCTTGTCCATGCCGATGGCCGGACGGAAGATGGGCAGGTGCGCGACGGCGTCGGTGCACTGGAGCGCGTTCATGGTCTGGCTCGCGACCTGACCGAGCGACTCGCCGGTGATGAGCGCGCCGCACTTCTGCTGCCGGGCGATGGCTTCCGAGACACGCATCATGCATCGCCGCATGATGATCGTGAAGTATTCTTCGGGGCAGTCGTCCTTGATGTGCTCCTGGATCTCTGTGAAGGGGACCACGAAGAGCGGGATGCGGCCGGCGTATTCCGCCACTTCGGACGCCAGCTCGTGGACCTTCTGTTCGGCCCGGGGGCTGGTGTAGGGCGGGGAGGCGAAGTGGATGCCGACGAGGTTCACGCCGCGCTTCGCCATCATGTAGGCGGCGACAGGGCTGTCGATGCCGCCCGAGAGCAGGATGGCCGCGCGTCCGGCCGTGCCGACGGGCATGCCGCCGGCGCCGAAGAGCTGCGTGCCATGGATGTAGGCGTATTTCTCACGCACTTCGACGGTGACGCAGATGTCCGGGTCATGGACATCGACCTTGAGGTGCGGGTTGTTCTTGAGCAGGTAGCCGCCGAGTTCCCGGGAGATCTCCGGGCTCTTCAGCGGGAAGTTCTTGTCGGCGCGCTTGGCCTCGACCTTGAAGGTTTTGACCTCGGCGAGCTGATCTTTGAGGTACTTGCCGGAGACCTCGACGATCTGCTGCATGTTCTTCGGCGCCACGACGGCGCGGGAGAACCGGGCGATGCCGAAGACCTTGGAGACCGCTTCGACGGCGGCGTCCATGTCCGGGTCTTCCTCCGTGGGAACGACGTAGATGGTGGACTGGGACTTCGAGATGTCGCACTCCAGGATGCCGGAGAGTTTCCGGCGCAGGTTCTTTACGAGGATGTCTTCAAAGGTGCTGCGGTTGAGCCCCTTCAGTGCGAGTTCCCCGTTTTTGATGAGCAGGATTTCTTTCATGTCAGCCTCTTCTGAGTGTGTTTGCGGCGCGGGTCAGAGCCTCGGCGGCATACCGCGCTTCTTCGACGGTGTTGGTATAGGAAAAACTGAACCGCACGGCGGAGTCGATGCGCCGCGGGTCGAGTTCCATCTGTGTGAGGACGGTGCTCCGGTGGCCTTTCGAGCAGGCCGAACCGGTGGAGACATAGACGCCCTGTTCCGAGAGGTAGTTCCGAAGGACTTCGGAGGGGATGCCCTCGAGGGACAGGTTCAGGATGTAGGGGAGCGCGTCGTCGCCCGAGTTGATGACGCCGATGTCCGTGGCGAGCACCGCGTCTTTGATGATGTCGCGGAGCCCGGTGACGTGGGCGATGTACGCTGAGAGGTCGCCGTGCAGGATGCTTTTGTCGACGGCCGCCGCGAAACCCGCGATGGCGGGTGTGCCCTCGGTCCCGGGACGGACCTTGTCCTCCTGTCCTCCGCCGAGGACCGGGGAGACGAGGCGGGTGCCCTTTTTGACGAACAGAGCGCCGACGCCTTTCGGGCCGTGCACTTTATGGGAACTGACCGAGATGAGGTCCGCGCCGAGGGCTTTCGGCCCCACAGGGATCTTGCCGAAGCCCTGGACCGCGTCCACGTGGAGGTACCCGGGGGCACCGGCCCGTTTCAGGGCCTTCGCGGCGGCCTTCACCGGCATGATGCTTCCCACTTCGTTGTTGACGAGCATGAGGCTCACGAGGATGGTCTTTTCATTGACCGCCTCGAAGATGGCCTCTTCAGAGATGCGGCCGGTCCCGTCGACCGGGAGCCGGACGACCTCGAAGCCGTCGGCCTCCAGACGCTTCATGCACTCCTCGACGCTCGGGTGTTCGACCGCGGTGGTCACGATCCGGTTGCCGCGGCGCTTCAGCGCCTCGACCGTGCCGAAGACGGCGATGTTGTTGCTCTCCGTACCGCCGGAGGTGAAGAACACTTCCTGCGGCCTGCAGCCGAAGGCGGCCGCGACCGTGCGCCGCGCGGCTTCGAGCTGTTCGTTCGCGGCGTCTCCGGCCGCGTGGAGGGAGGAGGGGTTGCCCCACGTCTCTGTCATGGCGCGCGCGACCGCCTCCACTGCTTCCGGCAGCGGTTTTGTCGTGGCGCTGTTGTCAAAATATGCTGTCATGACAGGACCTCCTCGTTTTCAGACTTTTAGTATTATACAAAAACTCCTATAAAAAAGAAAGAGCAAAAGTGCAATACACTTCTGCTCCTGTCTTCTGATGTGTTTACGCCTTGAAAGCGGCTTCCGCGTTCGCGCGGATGTCGGCGATCATCGCGGTAGCGTCAGAAGCTCCGAAGATCGTGCTGCCGGAGACGAGGACGTCGATGCCGTTCTCGGCGCACAGGGCCGCGTTCTTCTCGGAGATGCCGCCGTCGACTTCGACCATGACGTCGAGGCCGCGCTTCGTGATCTCGTCGCGGATGGCTCGGGCTTTCGGCATCATGTCCGCCATGAAGGACTGGCCGCCGAACCCGGGTTCGACCGTCATGACGAGGACCATGTCGACGAGCTCCAGATAAGGGAAGATGGCCTCTGCCGGGGTGCCGGGCTTGACCGAGACGGAGGGCTTGCAGCCCGCCTCGCGGATGGCTTTGATGGTCTCCACCGGGTCGGAGTCGGACTCGATGTGGAACGTGATGATGTCCGCGCCGGCCTTTGCGAAGTCGGCGATGTACTTCAGCGGTTCCGAGATCATCAGGTGGACGTCGAGCGGGACGCTCGTGTAACGTTTCAGGCTCTTCAGTACCGGGATACCGATCGAGATGTTCGGGACGAAATGGCCGTCCATGACGTCGTAGTGCAGCCAGTCGGCACCGGCTTTTTCCATGCGCTGCGCGTCTGCGCCGAGGGCGCCGAAGTCGGCGGAGAGGAGCGACGGAGAGATGAGAATCATAATGAGACCTCCAATGTCATTTTCGACAAGAGTATACCTATTAAGCGAAGAAAAATCAAACAGTTTCCGCAAATCGCGCACTGTCACGCAAAAAAATCTTTCTTTTAATAGAAAGATATGCTAATATAAACGTCGATTCATCGCAATAAAGCGAAACTTTTATATTGGAGGAAACGAGAATGAACGTTGCGGTCATGGGTTACGGCACCGTCGGTTCCGGCGTGGTCGAGATCATCAACACCAAACACTCCTACATCAATGAACGGACTTCGGACGCCGATCTCGAAGTCAAATATATCCTGGACCTCCGGGACTTCCCCGGCGACCCGAACGAAGGCAAGTTCACGAAGGATTTCAACGACATCCTGAACGATGACTCCGTCAAGATCGTTGCCGAGGCCATGGGCGGCGTCAACCCCGCCTTCGACTTCACCGCGAAGTGTCTTGCCGCCGGCAAGCACGTGGTCACGTCCAACAAGGAACTCGTGTCCACCCGCGGCTCGGAGCTCCTGAAAATCGCGAAAGAGCACAACGTCAACTACCTGTTCGAAGCCAGCGTCGGCGGCGGCATCCCGCTCATCCGGCCTCTGGTCTTCTGCCTGGCCGGCAATGAGATCCAGTCCATCAACGGCATCCTGAACGGGACCACCAACTTCATCCTCACCAAGATGATCTACGAGAACCTCACCTTCGAAGAGGCTCTGAAGATCGCCCAGGACAACGGCTATGCGGAAAAGGATCCGACCGCCGACGTCGAGGGCATCGACGCCTGCCGCAAGATCAGCATCCTGTCCTCCCTCGCCTCCAACTCCTGGATCGACCCCGAAAAGGTCCACACCGAGGGCATCACCCGCATCACCCTCGAAGACGTCGCGTACGCGGGCAACTGCGAATGCGTCATCAAGCTCATCTCCACCATGGAAAAACTGGACGACGGCCGCTACTACATCGTGGTCAGCCCCGCCATCGTCTCCAAAAAGAGCCAGCTCGCCTCCATCGACGGCGTGTTCAACGGAGCGCTCGTCTCCGGTGACAACGTGGGCGATGTAGTCTTCTACGGTCAGGGCGCCGGCAAACTGGCCACCGCCTCCGCGGTCGTCGGCGACATCGTCGACTGCGCGAACCACGACGCGGACCGCCGCAAGATCGGCTGGAACGAAGAAAACAAAGACCTGGTCGCGGACTACCGCGAAGTCCCGAACCGCTTCTATATCCGTCTCAAAGTCGAAGATCCGGACCTTGCCCAGAACGAGATCCGCAGCTCCTTCGGAGACATCTATCTGCTGGCGCGAAGCGGCGCCTTCAACACGGAGCTCGCGTTCCTCACCTCCGAATTCACGGAGAACGAAGTCCGCGCGAAGATCGACGGCCTGACTTCCGCGAAGCTCAAGTCGTTCATCCGTGTCGCCCGCTGCTGAGCCCCTTGAAGGAGGAAACGAAACCACTATGTCACTCATCATACAGAAATTCGGCGGTTCGTCCGTCGCCGATGCCGAGCGCGTCATGAACGTCGCGAACATCGTCGCGAACACCTACCGCGAGGGCAACGACGTCATCGTCGTCGTCTCCGCGCAGGGCGATACCACGGACGACCTCATCGCCAAAGCCGAAGAGATCAACCCGCGCCATTCCAAGCGGGAAATGGACCAGCTCCTCTCCGCCGGCGAGCAGATCTCCATCTCGCTCCTCGCGATGGCGCTCGAGAAGCTGCGCATCCCGGTCATCTCCCTTCTTGGCTGGCAGGCAGGGTTCAAGACGAACTCCCAGTACACCATGGCCCGCATCAAGAAGATCGACACCGACCGCGTCAACTCCGAGCTCGACAAGAACAAGGTCATCGTTGTGGCCGGCTTCCAGGGGCTCAACAAATATGACGACATCACGACCCTCGGCCGCGGCGGTTCCGACACCTCCGCTGTCGCTCTGGCGGCGGCGCTCCACGCCGACAAATGCCAGATCTTCACCGATGTCGAAGGCGTTTACACCGCCGACCCGCGGAAGATCAAAAACGCTTACAAACTCAAAGAGATCACCTACGACGAAATGCTGGAACTCGCCACCCTCGGCGCACAGGTCCTGAACAACCGTTCCGTCGAAATGGCGAAGAAATACCACGTGGAACTGGAAGTCCTTTCCAGCCTCAATCCCATCCCCGGTACCATGGTTAAGGAGGTCATCAAAATGGAGAAGATGCTCATCAGAGGCGTCACCAAAGACTGCAATGTGGCCCGTCTTTCCGTTCTCAGACTGGAAGACAAACCCGGCATTGCGTTCAACCTGTTTGCAAAACTTGCTTCGAAGAAGATCAACGTCGATATCATCCTGCAGTCCTCCGGCCGCCGCGGCACGAAGGACATCACCTTCACCGTTGCGGAAGAGAATGCCGAACTCGCGAGAGAGTGCATCATGGACTGCTTCCCCGAGATCGACCCCGAGAACGTCATCGTCGACAAGAGCATCGCGAAAGTGTCGATCGTCGGCGCCGGCATGGAGACCCACCCGGGCACCGCGTCCCGCATGTTCGATGCCCTCTATTCCGCCGGCATCAACATCGAGATGATCTCCACGTCCGAGATCAAGATCTCCGTCCTCGTCGACCAGGAGATGGCCGACCGCGCGGTTTCCGCCGTCCACGCCGAGTTCTTCCCCGAAGGCCGCGAATATTAAGCGCAAAAACAAGCCCTCTGACGTTTCGTCAGAGGGCTTTCTTTTTTTGGCGATGAACGCCGCGCGGGCGTTACTTGTTGAGAGAACTTGCGTCGAGCATCTGGCCCTGGGCCTGCTCGAGGCCCTGTTTGCCCCAGCGCTCTTTGAGGCTCTCTTTGTACGGCTTCGGGTCGTCGTACTTCTTGAGGGCGCGTTTGCCGGCGCCGGTGTTCAGGTAGTTCGCGATGTTGTTGACGATCTTCATGAGATCTTCCGAAGCGTAGTTCTCGATGACGGAGAGGAGGCCTTCCTCTTTGGCGGCAGCCATGCCGAGCAGCGTGACCGCGATGAGGCTCTGGGTGTCCTTTTCGCCGTCGTCATAGTAGTTGTTGAAGGTCTTGAAGAGCTTCTTGCACTGCTGACGGTCCTCCATGCGGATGTCGAGGAGGATGTCTTCGACGAGTTTCGGGTTCTGCTGGAAGTACTCTTCCGGCAGGAACATGCCGAACTCTTCCTCGTTGGCCATGGCCTTGCCGGCGTACTCGGGGTAGATGGCCTCGAGACGGTAGGCGAGGTCGACCGGCTCATAGTTGTCGGACTTCTTGGCCTTTTTCTTTTTCGGGACGGGTGCCGGCGCCTTGTCGTTCGACTTCGCGTTCTTCTGCTTCTGCTGGGCCTTCTCGGAAGAACCGGCGGTCACGAACGTGGTGCCGAAGAATTCGGCGATGGTCTCAGCCACTTCGTTGGCTGCGGAACGGATGTCCTTCGCGCCCCAGTCGTCGCTCTCCGCTTCGAACAGGAGCGTGCCGAGGTTCTGGAACTTGCCCTCTTCCTCGTTGGTGGCGAGGATGTCGAGGGCGCCGAGTTTGTACTCGAGCCGTACATCGCCCGCGTCTCCGGTATAGCGGATGACATCCATGGTCTCGTCGGAGGTGATGACGGCCTTGTCGGCGGCCTTCAGTCCGGCGGCGTTCATGGTGCCTTCGAGCTGCTTGTAAAGGCTCTGGAGAGCCGCTTTTTTATCTGCCATAATTGTGATCATCCTTTGCGGAAATGATGTGGCTCCTTCGTTCCCGGCAGTCCGCAGTTGTGCGAACTGCCTACAAAAGAGCGGAATAAAACACGATAATTCTACCATACCCGCCCCGCTTTGTCATCCTAATTTTCGTTGAGGAACTCTTTCCCCTGTGATATACTGTTATGAATACATTTATAGTAGATTTTTAAAAGGGGAAATAGGCCTTATGAAAAACGTTCTGGTTCTGTTCGGCGGCGCTTCCAGTGAACACGACGTCTCCACCGTCTCCGCAAGCTCTGTGCTGAAGCACATCCCGGCGGAGAAGTACGCCATCTACATGATGGGCATCACGAAAGAGGGACAGTGGTACCTCTATGAGGGCGATGCAGACGACCTGCCCGACGACGGGTGGCTGACCTCCGGAACACGTACCCCGGCCTTCGTCTCGCCCGACCGCGGCATCCACGGCATCACCGTGCTCCGCGAGGACGGCTGCGAGAACATCCGCATCGACATCGCGTTCCCGGTCCTCCACGGCAAGAACGGCGAGGACGGCACCATCCAGGGCCTGTTCCAGCTGGCGGGCATCCCCTTCGTCGGCTGTGACATGACGTCGAGCGCCGTGTCCATGGACAAGGTCTTCACGAACACCGTCGCCGATGCCAACGGCGTGCCGCAGGCCGCCTGGGACAGCATCACGGCATACGAGTTCGAGACCGGCGCGAAGACCCTCGACGAGGTCGCCGAAACGCTCGGTTACCCGATCTTCGTCAAGCCGGCCAACGCGGGCTCGTCCGTCGGCATCACCAAGGCCCACGACAGAGCGGAGCTGGAGGCCGCCATGGAACTGGCCCTGCAGCATGACACCCGCATCCTCTTTGAGGAATTCATCGACGGCTACGAAGTCGAATGTGCCGTCCTCGGCAACGACGAACTCGAGACCGGCATCGTGGGACAGATCCTCCCCGCCAACGAGTTCTACGACTACGACGCCAAGTACGCGAACGCCGCGAGCCTTCTGCGCATCCCCGCCGAGGTCTCCGCGGAAAAACGGGACGAGGTGGCGGAGGCCGCGAAGCAGGTCTTCCACGCGCTCGGCGGCACCGGGTTCTCCCGGGTCGACTTCTTCGTCGAGAAGGAGACGGGCCGCGTCCTGTTCAACGAGATCAACACCATTCCGGGCTTCACCAGCATCTCCATGTACCCGAAGATGATGGAGGCCGCCGGCGTCCCCTATGCGGAACTCTGCGACCGGCTGCTGCAGCTCGCGGAAGAGAAGTGGAGCTGAGACTTTGACGAAAAAGCACAAATACATGATCCGTCTCCAGGACAAACACGAGTACGAAGTGGAAACGGCGGACGCCACCATGTACCTCTTCGGAGACCTCGTCTTCGACAAGGACGCCTACACCATCACGTACCGGGACGAGGCCGGAGACCTCGCGGGCTGCACGACGGCCATTACCTGCCGCGGGAATGAAGTCAGCATCCACCGCACCGGTCCGTTCCAGACCGAACTCATCATGGAGAAGGGGCGGCGCCACAGCTGCCTGTACTCCACGGAGTACGGCGACGTGCTCATGGGCGTCTATGCCGAGACCGTCGACTCCCATATGGCGGAGACCGGGGGCTACCTCGAATTCGCCTACACCATCGACTTTGACGGAGACTTCGTCTCCCGCAACACACTCCACCTCACAGTGAAGGAGACTTTTTAAGAATGGCAAACACTGCTGAAACTGCAAAAACACAACTGAAAGCGGCTGTCACGGCCGCCATCGGGGCGCTGACCGCGAAGGGAGACCTTCCGGCGGGCGAGCTGAGGGACTTCAACATCGAAGTTCCGGCCGACCGCAGGAACGGTGACTTCTCCGCGAACGTCGCCATGGTGAACGCGAAGGTGTTCCGCATGCCTCCCGCCAAAGCGGCCGCCATGATCGTGGACGCCATGGACCTCGACGGCACTTACTACACCCGTGCCGAAGTGGCCGGCCCCGGTTTCATGAACTTCTACCTGAACGACCGGTACTATGCCGACATCCTGCTCGACATCGGCGCGGAGGGCGACGCCTACGGCCGCTCCGACTACGGCAACGGCACGAAGGTGAACGTCGAATTCGTCTCCGCCAACCCGACCGGCCCCATCCACATGGGCAACGCCCGCGGCGGCGCCCTCGGCGACTGTCTCGCGGCGGTCCTCGAGTGGGCCGGCTACGACGTGTCCCGGGAGTTCTACATCAACGACGCCGGCAACCAGATCGACAAGTTCGCGCTGTCCCTCGACGTCCGCTACCGCCAGCACTTCGAAGGCGAAGAGGCGGTCCCGCTGCCCGAGGACTCCTACCACGGCAAAGATATCGTCGAACTCGCCGAGGCGTTCATCGCCGAAACGGGAGAGCAGTACAAAGACGCGTCCGAAGAGGAGCGCCGCAAAGCTCTCGTCGGCTATGCGCTGCCGAAGAACATCTCCGGCATGCAGGCCGCCATGGACAAGTACCGCATCCACTACGACACCTGGTTCTATGAGAGCACCCTCCATGAGAGCGGTCAGGTCATGGAGACCATCGACGAACTGACGAAGAAGGGCCTGACCTATGAACAGGACGGCGCCCTCTGGTATAAAAACATCGACGTCCAGACCGAGATCCTGCAGAAAGCGGGCAAGTCTCAGAAGGACATCGACAAGCTCGAGCTCAAAGATGACGTCCTCATCCGTGCCAACGGCAACCCGACCTACTTCGCGGCGGACATCGCGTACCACCGCAACAAGCTGGTCGTCCGCGGCTTCGACAAAGCCGTCGACGTCTGGGGTGCCGACCACCACGGCCATGTCGCCCGCATGAAGGGTGCTCTCGAGGCCCTCGGCATCGGCGGCGACAAACTGGACGTGGTCCTCATGCAGCTCGTCAAGCTGACCTCGGACGGTGAACCGGTCAAGATCTCCAAGCGGACCGGCAACGCCATCACTCTCGTCGACCTGCTCGACGATATCCCCATCGACGCGTCCCGCTTCCTCTTCAACACGAGAGAAGCCGGCTCCGAGATGGAGTTCGACATGGACCTCGCCATCGAGCAGAGCGCCCAGAACCCGGTCTACTACTGCCAGTACGCCCACGCCCGCATCTGCAGCATCCTGCGCAAGATGCAGGAGGAGGGGAAGACCTTCGAAGGGGCGACGGCGGACGAACTGGTCCTTTTGAAGGAGACCGAGGAGCGGGAGCTCATCCGTCACCTGTCGAACCTGCCCGCGGAAGTCATCACGGCGGCCGACCATTACGACCCGGCGCGCATGACCCGCTACTGCACCGAACTCGCGACGCTCTTCCACAAGTTCTACAACGCCTGCCGCGTCAACGTCGAAGACGAGGCGCTGAGCAAAGCGCGTCTGTACCTGTGCATGTGCGTCAAGACGACCCTTGCCAACGTTCTCACCATGCTGAAGGTGAGCGTCCCGGAGAGAATGTAAAGGAGTGTTCCCATGGCCCGAACGTCTGCCCGTAAACAGTACAAGAAAGCGACCCGCACGAGACGGGTCATCACCCTCGCCATCGTCGCCGCTCTGCTGATCGCCATCCTGGCCGGCGCGGCGGTCGTCGTGCGCAACCACCGGCGGCAGGCCCGCCAGGAGGCCGCGGAGAAGGCCCTGCAGGAACGCATCGTGAAAGTCACGTTCCCGGAAGGCTCCACCGTCCTCGACATCGCGCAGAAACTCGAAGAGAACAAGGTCTGCACCGCCGACGAGTTCGAAGCGGTCTGCACGAAAGTCCCCGAAGGCTATGACCGCCTGTTCGCCGATGTGACGACGGACAACAAGGTCTTCGTCCTCGAAGGCTACCTGTTCCCGAGCACCTACGAGTTCTACAAGGAAGAGGGCGCCGACAAGGCCGTCAAACGCTTCCTCGACGCCATGAACAAGCAGATCACCGATGAAGACCTCGCGAAGGTCAATTCGATGGGCTACACCCTCGACCAGGCCCTGACGCTGGCGTCCATCATCCAGTCCGAGGCCTCCGACCCGAAGAACATGCCGATGGTCTCGAGCGTCTTCGCAAATCGCCTCAAACCGGGCTCCGGCTTCGGCTACCTCGGTTCCGATGTCACCCGCCACTACATCGAGCGGAAGATGAAGGCGTACATCGAAGCACAGGGCATGGACTATGACACCCTCTTCGGCGCCTACTGCACGAACGACTCCTACACCCACAAGACGGCAGGACTCCCGGCCGGCCCCATCTGCAATATGGGCAAAGCCGCCATCGAAGCGGCGCTGAACCCGGCGGAGAGCAAGTACTACTACTTCTTCACCGACAACGACTGGAACTACTACTACAACGAGACCCTGAGCGGACATCAGTCGCAGTGGAACCAGCTCATCGCGGAAGGCAAAGCCGGCGGCACCGCCACCACGAAAGCGGCCGGGTAAGGAGTGTCTATGAAGAGATTCGTCACCTGGAACGTCAACGGCATCCGCGCCTGTGTGAAGAAGGGCTTTGAAGAGAGCTTCGCCGCCCTCGACGCCGACATCTTCGCGCTGCAGGAGACCAAGATGCAGGAGGGTCAGCTCGACCTCGACCTGCCCGGTTACCACCAGTACTGGAACTATGCCGAAAAGAAGGGCTACTCCGGCACGGCGGTCTTCGCGAAGGAAGAACCACTGTCGGTCACCCTCGGCATCGGCAGCCCGGAACACGACTGTGAAGGGCGCGCCATCACCCTCGAGTACCCCGACTACTACTTTGTGACCGCCTATGTCCCGAACGCGCAGGACGGGCTCAAACGCCTCGACTACCGCATGGACTGGGAGGACAAACTGCGGGCGTACCTCGCGGACCTCGACCAGACGAAACCGGTCTTCTACTGCGGCGATTTAAACGTCGCCCACGAGGAGATCGACCTCAAGAACCCCAAGACCAACCGGGGCAATGCCGGCTTCTCCGACGAGGAGCGGGCCAAGTTCACAGAGCTGCTCGGAGCGGGCTTCACCGACTCGTTCCGCTATCTGTACCCCGACGTCACCGGTGTCTACTCCTGGTGGTCCTACCGCTTCAACGCGCGGGCCAACAACGCGGGATGGCGCATCGACTACTTCGTCGTTTCCGACCGCGTGAAGGAGGACATCAAAGACGTCATCATCCACAACGACATCTACGGGTCCGACCACTGTCCGGTCGAACTCGATATCGACCTGTAAACGGAGGTTTCCCCTATGAATGACAAGATCCAGTTTACGGCAGAACTCTCCGCGGATATCCCGGAGGAGATCCGCAAAGAGAGAAACATCGCGACCGTCGGACTCCAGGTCCATCTCGAGGACAGGGAGTACAAAGACGGCGACCTCTCGAACCGGGAGGTCTACGACATCTTCCAGGCCCGCAAGGCGCTGCCGAGCACCTCGGCCGTCTCCGTCGGAGACTATCAGGACCTGTTCCGGCCCTTCCTGGAAGCCGGCAAGACCGTCATCCACGTGTCCATTTCCTCCGGCATCTCGTCCACATACCAGAATGCGTGTATCGCCGCAGAGGACCTTGAGGACCTCGGCAAAGTCTATGTCATCGACAGTCTCGCGCTGAGCCAGGCGACGTCCATCCTCGTCTACAAAGGCCTCGACATGGCGGAGCAGGACAAGTCGGCGGAGGAGATCGTCGCGGCCCTGAAAGAGCTCGTCACGAAACTCGACAGTTCCTTCATGATCACGAACCTCGACTTCCTGAAGCACGGCGGCCGATGCTCCACGCTGGCAGCCCTCGGCGCGAACCTTCTGAAGCTCAAGCCCATGATCAACATGGACGGCGGCTCCATGAGCACCGACAAGAAGTACCGCGGCCGGGACGAGGACGCCTACTTCCAGTACCTCGACGACCGGTTTGCGGACGGCGTCGCGTACGATGACGAGTACGTCTGCATCTCGAACGGCATGGTCGACCAGGCCATCCTCGACAAGGCGGTCTCGGTCCTCAAGAAGAAGTACAAGTTCAAGAACGTCATCGTCAACGATGTCGGAACCGTCATTTTTGCACACGGCGGAAAAGGCTGCTTCGGCGTCTTCTTCCTGCACCAATAAAAGGAGTTTTTCGAATCATGAAACAGAAATTACTGGCAGTCCTCGTTGCTCTCGTCATGGCGCTCAGTCTTTCGGTCCCCGCCTTCGCGGCACCGGAGGATGAGACGACCGAGGCGGCAACGACCACGACCCGTGTCACGACGTCCAAAGACACCTCGGACGAAGCCATTGCCCGCGCCACCGCGGAGGGCGGCGAAGACGAGGAAGAGGACGAGACGCGCGCCGTCGACGAGATCATCACGAGCTACAACAACAATAACGGCCGTGTCCTGAGCGCAGCCAAAGCGGGCTATCCCCGCCTCTACCCGGAAGACTCCCTGACGGGTCTCCGTTACTGCGTGGAAAACGGCGTGGACATCATCTCCGTCACGGTCCAGCAGACCAGAGACAAAGGTCTTGTCCTTCTGGAAGATGCCACCATCGACCGCATGCTGGTCGACCGCTCCACCGGCGAGTCCGGCGAGGGCAAGGTCTCTACCTATACGCTCGAAGAGCTGCAGAACAACTTCTATCTGCGGGACGGCCACGGCGGCAGCGGCAAGAAGGCGACCAAGGAAACGGTCCCCGGCCTGCACGACGCCCTCGAGCTCACCCGCAATTCGGTCATGCTCTACATCACGAACGGGTTCCAGTATGCCGAGACCATCAACGATGTCGCGAAGGGCCTGAACGCCTGTGACGTCGTCATCCTGGGCGGTGCCACCTCTGCCGACGACATCAAGATCTTCGTCGACCACACCGGCACTCCCATCTGTCACATCACTTCCAATTTCGTGGACGGCACCACCGAAGGCGCCCCGCGGAACTTCATCAAGGAGACCCTGGAAGCCGGCGCGGACGCCGTCAACCTGGCCACCGACAAAGACTACTCTGCCATCTTCAAGAGCTCCACGACCAAACGGTTCGAAGATGCCGGCCGCGGCATGGTCAGCGCCACCACGTTTGCCATGTCCGGTGAGCATGTGGACCGCATCGAAGGCTGGCAGGAACTCATCGAGGCCGGCTACAGCATCATCGAGACCGACTATCCGAAAGAGCTGTCCTCCTACATCAAGGACATCGAGGCTTACCGCACCGAGCTCTCTTCGCTCATCACCCAGGCCCAGACCCTGAACACAGACAAGTTCTCGAAAGAGACCGGCAAGACCCTCGAGAAGACGCTCACAGATGCCGAGACCATCTCTTCGAAGGGCGCGGTATCTCTGCGTCAGATGGACGAGACCCGCTATAACCTCCAGGAGAGCATCGATGCGCTCGAACTTGGCGAGGAAGTCGACCAGGTCCATACTCCCATCTGGCAGATCCTCCTGATCATCGCCATCGTGCTGCTGGCCATCGCGGGCATCATCCTCGTGGCGCTGCGCGTGTTCAACAAGCACAAGAAAGAGATCCGGAAACAGAGAAAAGTCCGGAGAAAATACAAGGCCATGTCGGAACGGAATCTGGCAGAGGCGGAGACCGTGATCGACGAGACCACGCCGACCATCTCCCAGGACACCGCGGGCCTGAACATCTATGAGAGCTTCACCGGCGAGACGCTGGAGCGCCCGGCCCCCGCGGAACCGGTCGAACCGGACGTGAACGCGGAAAGCATCAAAGACGATTTCCAGAAAATGCTCAAAGATCTGGAAGACGCCAGAAAAGACTAAACAGACAGCAAACGTCTGAAAGGAGGTGTGGCTGTGAAGAAACTGAATAGAGAGAAGCTGGCGGAACCGCTGTTCTTCTTCGCCTACGTGGTCTTCATGGTCGCGACCGTCCTGCAGACGACCATGTATACGGAGATGCGGTACATCCCGCAGCTGTTCATCGCCATGCGGTACTTTGCGTTCGTCGTGGCGGCGTTCAAGGTGCTCCTGGACCTCTACGGAGACCTGACGCGGGTGAACGGCCAGCGGGAGAAACTCCTTGACTGGGTCTCTGTCGTCATCAAATATGTGTTGATGTCGGCCCTCGTCGTGGCCGTCTCCATTACCGCCGATGAGCGGTCGCTGGCGTTCCTGCTGGTCATCCTGCTGTCGGCGAGAGGCGTTCAGGCCAGCAAGATCTTCCGCGTGACCCTGTGGATGCAGGCGTTCCTCGCGGCGTTCGTGTTCCTGTCCGCCGCGGTCGGGTTCATCATCGACCTGCGCTTCGAACGGGGCGGGGTCTTCAACCGGCACGCCCTCGGGTACTGGTTCCCGAGTTACATCATGTCCTACTACTTCTTCGTCCTGCTTCTTCTGTTCTGGACGCGGAAGAAACCGTTGAAACCGACGTCCGTCGCGCTGCTGGAGGGGCTCAACCTGCTCCTCTACCTCTTGACCGACGCCCGTCTCGGCCTCATGGTCAACACGTTCCTCATCGCGGTCGAATTCGTCCGCAGCGTCGAGAAGTGGCGGGCGCCGCTCCACCGCTTCGTCGACAAACTGATGGCGGTCCGGGTCCTCGGACCGGTCATCCGCTGGGGATGGGCCCTGCTGCCCGAACTGCTCTGCGGCTACCTCGCGCTCCTGTTCGCGTTCCCGCTGTCGGGCCTCGCCCAGAAGACGGACTACATCCTGTCGAACCGCATCTACTACGCCTATGTCGGCGTCCAGAAGTACGGCATCCACCTGCTCGGCAACGACATCGAGTGGGTCGGGTTCGGTGCCCGGACCGACATCTCCGACATCGAAAAGACCTACAACTTCGTCGACTGCGCGTACGTGTACATCCTTCTGTACTTCGGCGTGCTCGTCTTCCTCGGCATGCTGTTCGCCATGTTCTGGGTCAGCGTACGGCTCGGACGGAAAGGGGAGTACCACAAGTGCTTCCTCTACGGCATCATCTTCATCTACTGCTTCGTCGAGCCGCGGCTCCTCGAGCTGAACATGAACACGTTCCTGTTCCTGACCGTCCCGCTGCTCACGCGGCCGTCCTTCCTGCGAAGGCACATCGCGAGGAGAACGCGGAACAGAACGCTGTCTCCGTCTCCGTCATAAGGTCCGTCAAGTTTTTCATAAGGCTTCCCGTTTGGGGAGCCTTTTTCCTTTATTTGAGGAAAGGTGTTGACAAGCTCCTGTCTGCCCCATATAATGAAGGTGTCATATGAACATATGCTCATATGTTCGAACGAACTATCATATTGATTGGGGCGATGTACCCCAGGAAAGCAGGAACGGTTATGAAGAGCTATAAAATCTATGTCGACTGTGCCAACTGTGCCGCCAAAATGGAAGAAGCGGTCAGGAAGACGGAGGGCATCGCCGATGCCACCGTCAACTTCATGGCACTCAAGATGAACGTCGAGTTCGAAGAGGGCGCCGATGAAAAGAAGGTCATGAAAAAGGCCTTGAAGAACGCCCGGAAAGTCGACGACGATATCGAGATCGAGTTCTAAATCGCCCACGGAGCGAAGGAGCACGTTATGAGAAGAAAGCAGAAAAAGGCCCTCATCCGCATCATCGTCGCCGCTGTGCTGATGGTCGTCCTGGGCCTCGTGTCTCACTTTACCAACATCCATGAATACGTCCTGTTCGCCCTCTACATGGTCCCGTACCTCGTGGTGGGCTATGACGTTTTATGGAAGGCCGTCAAGGGCATCGGCCGTGGCCAGGTGTTCGACGAGAACTTCCTGATGGCCTTTGCCACCATCGGCGCCATCGTCCTTCAGGAGTACACGGAGGGCGTCGCCGTCATGCTGTTCTACCAGATCGGCGAACTGTTCCAGTCGATCGCCGTTGGGAAGAGCCGTAAGAACATCGCGGACCTCATGGATATCCGCCCGGACTACGCGAATATCGAGGAAGACGGGAAACTCGTGCAGGTGGACCCTGACACGCTCGAACCCGGCTCGGTCATCGTGGTGGAGCCCGGCGAACGCATCCCGATCGACGGCGTCGTCATCGAGGGCGAGTCGAGCCTCAACAACAGCGCTCTGACCGGCGAGTCTCTGCCGGTGGACGTCGGCCCGGACAGCCCCGTCAACTCCGGCGGCATCAACCTCTCCGGCGTCCTGAAAGTCCGCACCACGAAGGCCTTCGGCGAGTCCACGGCGTCCAAGATCCTCGAACTCGTGGAAAACGCCGGTTCCCGCAAAGCGAAGGCGGAGAACTTCATTACGAAGTTCGCGAAGTACTACACGCCCGCCGTCGTCGCGGCCGCGGTGCTTCTGGCGCTGGCGCCGCCTCTGGCCCGTCTGGCGATGAGCCTCGACCCGCTCTGGACCCAGTGGGTCTACCGGGCGCTCACCTTCCTCGTCATCAGCTGTCCCTGCGCCATCGTCGTCTCCGTGCCCCTGAGCTTCTTCGGCGGCATCGGCGGCGCGTCCAACGCGGGCATCCTCATCAAGGGCTCCAACTACATGGAGACCCTCGCCAACATCAGGACGGTCGTCTTTGACAAGACCGGCACGCTGACCCGCGGGAACTTCGCGGTCACCGGCGTCCACCACAGCGAACTCGAAGACGAGGAACTCCTCCGCCTGGCCGCCCACGCGGAGAGCCATTCTCCGCACCCCATTGCGAAGAGCATCATGGCGGCTTACGGCAAAGAACTCGACCCCTCTCTGGTCTCCGATGTCAGAGAGATCAGCGGACACGGCGTCACCGCGACGGTGGACGGGCACGAGGTCGCTGCCGGCAACAACCGCCTTATGACGAGCCTGGGCATCCCGTTCCATGACTGCCACAGCATCGGCACCATCGTCCATGTGGCGATCGACGGTGAGTACGCCGGACACATCGTCATTTCGGATGAACTGAAAGAGCATTCGAAAGAGGCGATCGCCCGACTGAAAGAGGCCGGCATCCGGAAAACCGTCATGCTGACGGGCGACAATGAGGCTGCCGCAAAGCAAATCGCCGAGTACATCAATGTAAATGAAGTTCATGCTGGACTTCTCCCTGCAGATAAGGTTACAATAGTAGAAAGACTTCTTCAAAAACAGGACAAACGTGAGGCGCTGGCATTCGTGGGTGATGGAATGAACGACGCCCCTGTTTTGGCTCGTGCCGATCTTGGGATCGCGATGGGCGCTCTCGGTTCTGACGCCGCCATCGAGGCGGCAGACGTGGTCCTCATGGACGATGACCCGTTGAAGATCTCGAAAGCGGTCCGCATCGCGCGCAAGTGCATGCGCATCGTGAAGACCAACATCTGGTTTGCGATCGGCGTGAAGTTCGCGTGCCTCATCCTTGGCGCACTTGGCATCGCGAACATGTGGATCGCCATCTTCGCCGACGTCGGCGTCATGGTGCTCTGCGTCCTCAATGCCATCCGTTGTCTGTTCGTGAAGAAGCTTTGAGTGAAAAAGAACGTCAACGGGGAGATACCGTAACATGAATGAAAATACTCTTTATGACCTTGCGGACCTCTTCAAGGTTTTTGGGGACTCCACCCGCCTGCGAATCCTCTGCGTCCTGATCGATAAGGGCGAGATCTGCGTCGCGGACCTGGCAGAGACCCTGGAGATGACTCAGTCCGCCATTTCCCACCAGCTGCGCACGCTGAAGCAGAACAAGCTGGTCAAGTCCCGCCGGGACGGGAAGATGGTCTACTACTCCCTCGATGACGATCATGTCCGTTCCATTATAGAAACGGGCAGAGAACACATTGAGGAGGGGAAATAAATGAATATGATGTTCACCGTGGGAGCGGTGTGCTGGATCGTGGAGATCATCACTCTGGGTGCCTTCCTGTATGTTTGCCGTGACACGACCGATCTCAAAGGCTACATCCTGAAAGGCGCCGCGTCTACGACGATTCTTCTCTACGGCCTGGCCCTCATCCTGATCTATTCCCGGGAAGAAGGACATCCGGTCTCTGAGGCCAGCGTGTTGTTCATGACCGGTCTGTTTTTCGCTTTTGTTGGTGACATGGCTCTCGCGACCATGCAGCTTAAATACGATGGTTCCAGTAAAGCGTTGTTTGAAAAAATGTCGCTGGATCATGTGACGATCTACAATCTGACGTTCGGAGTGGTCGGGGTCCTGTTCATCGTCTCGTTTTTCTTTGAACTGGTCGCTTTTGTCAAAGGCATCCACGGCGATGTACAGGAGTATGCCGTCCCGTTCCTCCTGTTGTCCCTGCTTCCCATCCTGTTCGCCGTTATCGGCGGGATGCTGGCTCAGTTCAGGATCCCGGAGCTCTCCACGAAGATCTTCATCATTGGGTTGTTTTACATCCTTCTGACGAGTGCCCTGTTTGGGGCGATCGCGGTCTATGCATTCTGGATGTACAGTCAGGATCCACAGCACGCCACGTTCGTTTCCATCGCGGATACGCTGTTTGCTCTGTCGGTCCTGATGATCGCACTTCGCTACAGCCGCCCGGACCGGTTCGAGACGCGTTCTTTCCGAGCTCTTTCCCGGATCCTCAACTTCATGTCTCGTATGATGCTCGCCGGCTGTGCATTCCTGTTCTGATGCCTATGAAAGATTTCAACCTGAAAGAGTACTGGAAAGAACACTGGCAGGACATCTTACGGATCTTCATCGTTGTCCTCCTGCTCACGTTCATCGCCCTGAACTTCGATACGCTCCGTCACCTCGATGTTGAGCAGATGGTCCGCCGGGCCGGGTCTCCCTGGAAGGGGTTCCTGGTGGTCATGGCGCTGTTCGCCATCAAGTCCATCGTCCTCGTCGTGCCGGCGTCCCTCGTCAACGTGGGTGTCGGTGTGGCGTTCACGCCGGTCATCGGTCTGCTCGTCAACATCGCCGGTGTCGTCGTGGAGCTGACGACGTCCTATTTCATGGGATTCTTCCTCGGCGGCGAGTTCGTCTCCCGTCAGCTCGACAAGATGAAACGGGGCAGGGAATACCTCGAAGACGATTCGAGAGACAGTACGATCGTCATGTTCTTCCTGCGGTTCATCCCGTTCTTTTCTGTCAATGCCATCTCCATGTTCTACGGGAGTGCGCATTACAATTTCCTGAAATACCTCGGCATCTCCATGGCCGGCATGATGCCCCGGGTCGTGTTCCTGTCTCTGTTCGGGAACGCCCTCTACGAGTATCTGCCGTCGTTTCTGGCCTGATGCCGTAAATCGCCAACAGAATACACAAAAAGCCTCCTTTACGGGAGGCTTTTTTCATATGTTCTTTTTTGATACAAGTTTACAAAATGTTATTGATAAAAAACAGACAAAACGGTACAATTGTATGTGGTGAAATTTCCGTATAAAGATAAGGAATTTCAGTATCAGCACTATTGTTTAAGGAGTTGTAGAAATCATGCCTAGAGTTTTTTGTCCCTGGGACCTCATCACCCCGTTCGTAACTGACGCATTCATCGGTTACGGCATTCCGGAAGAAGATGCAAAGATCTGCACCGACGTTCTCCTCGAGTCCGACAAGCGCGGCATCGAGAGCCACGGCTGCAACCGCTTCAAACCCATCTATCTTGACAGAATCAAAGCTGGTATCCAGCAGCCTGTCACCAACTTCGAGATCGTCAAAGAGACCGAGACCACCGCTGTTGTCGACGGACACGACGGAATGGGTCAGGTCATCGGCTACAAGTCCATGCAGATGGCCATCGACAAGGCGAAAAAGTATGGCATGGGCATGGTCGTTGTTCGCAACTCCTGCCACTACGGCATCGCCGGTTACTATGCTTCCCAGGCTGCAAAGCAGGGCTGCATCGGCATCACCGGTACCAACGCCCGTCCGTCTGTTGCTCCGACCTGGGGCGTCGACGGCATGTTCGGTACCAACCCGCTGACCATCGGCATCCCCACCGATGAAGATTTCGATTTCGTCATCGACTGCGCCACCTCCATCACCCAGAACGGTAAGATCGAGTACTATGAGCGCATCGGCGAGAACGTCCACAAAGGCACCGTCATCACCAGAGACGGCGAAGAGTTCTGCGGCGACGCAGGCGAAGGCCTCAAGATGATCCGCCAGGGCACCGCTGCCCTCACCACCCTCGGTGGCGCCGGCGAAGCGCTCGGCGGCTACAAGGGCTACGGCTATGCCATGGTCGTCGAACTGCTTTCCGCCATCCTTCAGGACGGCAACTACGGCAAGATGCTCGACGGTAAAGATGAGAACGGCAACCTCGTTCCCTATCATCTCGGCCACTTCTTCATCGCCATCGACACCGACCACTTCCTCGGTGAAGAGCTCGCGAGAAAGAAAGCCGGCGAGATCATCCGCTCCGTCCGTAACTCCACGAAGGCTCCGGGTGCCGACCGCATCTACACCGCCAACGAAAAAGAGTGGGACGTCTGGCTGGAAAGAAAAGACAAGGGTGTCCCGATCACGGAGCCCGTTCAGAAAGAGATCGTCGCTGTCCGTGACGAGCTTGGCCTGACGCAGTACAAGTTCCCCTGGGAAGACTAAGTCCATATCATAGCGGCATTCTGGGAGCCGGCTCTAACCCGAGACCGGCTCCCTTTTTGAGAATAAAGAAAAGTTAAGAGCTTTTTTACGAAAGGAAGGAGTTCCCATGGATTACGCAAAAGAATCCCTCAGACTGCACGGAGAGTGGAAAGGTAAGATCGAAGTCGTTTCGACCGTCCCGACCGAAAATGAAGACGACCTTTCTCTGGCGTACACCCCCGGCGTCGCTGCGCCCTGCCTTGAGATCCAGAAGGACCTCGAAAAGAGCTATGAGCTGACCCGCAGACACAACATGTGTCTCGTCGTCACCGACGGCACCGCAGTCCTCGGTCTTGGCGACATCGGCCCCGAAGCCGGCATGCCTGTCATGGAAGGCAAATGCGTTCTGTTCAAGAACTTTGGCGATGTAGACGCGTTCCCGCTCTGCATCAAGTCTAAAGATGTCGATACCATCGTTGAGACCATCTACATGATCTCCGGTTCCTTCGGCGGCGTCAACCTCGAAGACATCGCGGCTCCCCGCTGCTTCGAGATCGAGCGCAAACTGAAAGAGAAATGCGACATCCCGATCTTCCACGATGACCAGCACGGTACGGCCGTCATCACTCTGGCCGGTCTCATCAACGCGCTGAAACTCGTCGGCAAGAACATCGAGGACATCAAGATCGTTACGTCCGGTGCCGGCTCCGCCGCCATCGCCATCGTCAAACTTCTGATGTCCTACGGCGCGAAAGACGTCACCATGTGTGACCGCAGAGGCGCCATCTATAAAGGCCGCGACGGTCTGAACTGGATCAAGGAAGAAATGGCGGAAGTCACGAACCTTGACCACAAAGAAGGTTCTCTGGCTGACATGCTCGTCGGCGCGGACGTCTTCATCGGCGTCTCCGGCCCCGGCACCGTCACCAAGGAAATGGTCGAATCCATGGCCGATGACGCCATCGTCTTCGCCTGCGCGAACCCGACTCCGGAGATCTTCCCGGACGAGGCCAAAGCTGCCGGCGCCCGCGTCGTCTCCACCGGCCGTTCCGACTTCCCGAACCAGATCAACAACGTTCTGGCATTCCCCGGCATCTTCCGCGGCACCTTCGATGTCCGTGCTTCCGACATCAACGAAGATATGAAGATGGCTGCGTCCCTGGCGCTGGCTGGCCTCATCTCTGACGATGAACTGTCCGAAGACTACATCATCCCGAAGGCATTCGACCCGCGCGTCGGCCCCGCCGTCGCCAAGGCTGTTGCCGAAGCTGCCCGCAAGTCCGGCGTCGCCCGCATCTGAGCGGATCGCTGAGACCCAGCACAAACAACTGACACAAAAGACCTGCAGAGTCCTCTGCAGGTCTTTTCTATTTATTTCCGGGGAAGGTAGTGTATAATAAGGAAGAACTTTCCAAAAGGAGGCGCGCATCGCCATGGGAAACAATGACAGAACGTTCCATCCGGGAGACCGGGTGCAGCACTTCAAACGGGAGCTGGTGGACCCGAACTCCACGCAGTACCTGTACCAGATCGTCGGGGTGGCGATCCACTCCGAGAGCCGCGAACCGCTCATGGTTTACCAGGCGCTCTACGACGACTATCAGCTTTACGCGAGACCGTACGACATGTTCCTGTCCGAAGTGGACCGCGAGAAGTACCCGGACATCAAACAGAAGTACCGGTTCGAGAAAGTGAAAGACTGACCCACAGGAGGAAATGACATGTATACATCTTTTGCGCGTATGACGAGTTCGCCGCTCGTCTTCTGGTTCACGGTCGCCATGCTCGTCGCGGTTCCCGTTGCCATGCTCATCATCGGCATCCGGGGCGTGCGGAAAGACGACCCGAACGAACAGCGGGCCGGCCGCGCGATGCTCGGTCTGGCGGGCCTGGTCGCCGCCATCGCTCTGGCCGCGGTGGTCTATGTCCTCTTCATTCTCCCGTCCGGGAATGGAGCGGCTGCGGCACTGATCGCAACGGCACTCATCTGAGGGAAGGACCCGCAGGAGAGCGTTAGAAGAGTGTCTGCAAAGCAAGACATAGATAATGGCAAAGAAAAGAGAGACTCGAAACGAGTCTCTCTTTTTGTTGTCTTGATCAAGTTTTCGTCCTGCCACACAAGGCAGAGGTTCAGCCTTCGGCCGGAGCGTCTTTCTTTTTCTTCTTTGCGTACTCGCCGAGGAAGCGCATGTCTTCGCCTCTCTTGCGGCGGGTATAGTACTCGGAAGTGGCGGAGAAAACGACGTCGCCCGAAGAGTTCAGAGCGGTCTCGACGGAGTCCTGGATGACGCCGATGATGAAACCGACTTCGACCGCCTGCATGGCGATATCGTTCGAGATGCCGAAGAACGAGCAGGCCATCGGGATGAGCAGCAGGGAGCCGCCGGCCACACCGGAAGCGCCGCAGGCGGCGAGGGTGGACAGGAAACTCAGCGCGATGGCAGTGGGGATGGAGACCTCCACGCCCATAGTCCGCGCGACGGACAGAGACATGATGGTGATAACGGCAGCCGCGCCGTCCATGTTGATGGTGGCGCCGAGCGGGATGGACACCGAGTAGAAATCTTTCTCGAGACCCAGTTTTTCGCAGGTCTTCATGTTGACCGGGATGTTCGCCGCGGAGCTGCGGGTGAAGAACGCAGTGAGGCCGGACTCTTTCAGAGCGGTCCAGGTAAGCGGGTAGGGGTTCCGTTTCAGGAACAGGGCGGCGATGAACGGGTCGGTGACCAGCGTGACGAACAGCATGGAGCCGACGAGGGCAGCGACCAGTTTGCCGTAGACCGTGAAGATGGCAAGACCGTTCTCGGAGATGGCGTTGAAAACGAGGCCCATGACACCGAAGGGGGCGAGCAGGATGATCCAGGTGACGACCTTGTTGATCATGTCGGCGATCTCGGCGATGATGTTGTTGGTCTTCTCAGAGCCGATCGCTTTCAGGGCAAGGCCGAACAGGACCGCCCAGAACAGGATGCCGATGTAGTTGGCATTCGCCAGCGCGGACACGGGGTTCGTGACCATGTTGTTGAGGAGGTTCGTCCAGACTTCGCCGACGCCTGTGGGAGCCGCCTGCTCCGCTGCGTCGCCGGTCAGTTTCATGGTGACCGGGAACAGATACGAGGTGATGACGGCGACGATCGACGCGACGAGCGTACTGGTCATGTAGAGGAAGATGACGGTCCGGAAACGGGCGCCGATGCCCGTGCTGGAATTCGCGAGGGAGCTCATGATGAGCACGAAGACCAGGATGGGAGCAATGCCTTTCAAGGACCCGACGAAGATGGATCCGAGAAGGCCGATGACCGGCAGATTCGGCACGGTGAGACCGAGCACGATACCGATGGCGAGACCGATGAGGATCCGCAGGATCGCGTTCATGTCTTTCCATTTCTGGACGACGGTTTTGAATGCGTTCACGTTAAAACCTACTTTCGCAAAGATTTCAATAGAGTGTATCTAGTTTATCACATTTTTTCCTTTACAGGAAGAACCGGAACAGCCGGACGGCGCCGCGGTAGTAGAGTTCTTCGGCGCGCTCCATGGCCTCGGACAGCGGGATGCATCCGTCGACGGTGGTCAGGAGGGACTGGATGCCGCAGTCGTAGATCTTCTCATAGTCTTTGCCGAGGCTGCCGACGAGCGCGACGGCGGGCACGCCTTTCGCTTTGCAGCGTTCCCCGACGCCCTGCAGGACTTTGCCGAAGGCGCTCTGCCAGTCGGTGCGGCCCTCGCCGGTGACGACCAGATCGACGCCTTCGAGGCGCTCGTCGAATCCGATGAGGTCGAGGACCGTGTGGATGCCGGACTTCATCTCGGCGTCGCAGAACAGGAGCAGTGCCGCGCCGAGTCCTCCGGCGGCGCCTGTACCGGGTGTCTCGTTCGGGTCCCTGCCGAACTCCTCGATGAGCAGACGGCGGTAGTTCTGCATGCCGTCCTCCAAAGCGGCCTGCATCTCCGGCGTGGCGCCTTTCTGCGCGCCGAACGTGTAGGTGGCGCCGTCCGGCCCGGTGAGCGGATTCGTGACGTCGCACATGACCGTGAACTTCGCGTTTTTGACGCGCGGGTCGAGGCCGGAGCAGTCCATGCGGACGACTTTGGCGAGGTCCTCGCCCCGTCCGATGAGTTCGTTCCCGTCGGCGTCGTAGAACTTCACGCCGAGGGCCGCGGCGAAACCCATGCCGCCGTCGTTGGTGGCGGACCCGCCGATGGCGATGGACAGGTCCGTGTACCCGGCGTCCAGCACGGCTTTCACGAGTTCACCGGTCCCGCAGGTGGTGGTGCGCGTCGGGTCGCGCTGCTCCTCCGGGACAAGAGTCAGTCCGGAGGCCGCTGCCATCTCGAGGATGGCTTCCGTGTCGGAGAGCACGCCGTACGTGGCGGTCCGGTCCTCCATGCGCGGGCCGTGGACCGGGACGGAGATGAGTCTTCCGCCGCGCGCCTTCACGACTGCTTCGACCGTGCCTTCCCCGCCGTCCGCCACCGGGACGCCGGAGCATTCACATTCGCCGAAGACGTCGTGCGCCGCCTTTGTCAAAAGCTCAATGGTTTTTTCGCTGGACAGGGTTCCCTTGAACGAGTCCGATGCAAACAGTAATTTCATGATGGGGGTCCTCCTTTGGAGAAGGTGCTGGTCTCATTATAGAACAATTTCTCTTCGGAGAAAACTCCATGAAAAAACGGCAAAGGGCAGGGCCCCTTGCCGTTCGTTGCTTTGGAATGTTGTTCCGTCAGATCTCTGTTTTCGGAAGGAGGTTCGCCACCGCATTGTCCACGATGTTGCCGACTTTCTGTGCCAGTTCTTCCGGTGTCTTGTCAAAGCCGTTCTCCGTCCAGAGAAGGATGACCTGCTTGGACCCGTGGGAGAGGAATGTGAACAGGGTATCGAGGTCTTCCTGAGGGAGCTCCGTGCCGAGCTCCCGCCAGTACGCGATGACGGGTCCCCGGGCCTTCTCGATGATCCTCCGCTGGTAGTTCGGGTCTCCGTTGCGGGAGAGCAGGACGAGGGAGAGGGCCTTGTGTTCGATGATCGCTTCGAAGACTCTCTGGAGGAGCATGGAATAGCCGTTCTCTTTTACGGTGTCGTCGATGAGGTCCACGATGACCTTGATGAACTCGTCTTCGATGCGTTCCAGCAGGCTCGTGGGGTTCGGGTAATGCGCATAGAACGTGTTGCGATTGATGCCAGCTACCCGGCACAACTCCGTGGTCGTGATCTGGTCGATGGACTTGCCGTGCATGAGTTTCAGAAGCGCGGATTCCAGCGCCTGTTCGGTTTTGAGAACACGGCGGTCGGTCTTCAAAACAGGTCTCTCCTTTCCGTTTGGACTGTTCTATGACAAGTTTAGCATAACTGTTCGACAAAGCATATACACTGCGGTCGTTAACGAACACTATTCGAAAAAACGCTATGGAACGCGGGGGGTCTATCCTGTTACTCTTATGCCAAGAAAACTCCTTCAGGCGACATCCCATCGCCTCCATTCGATACATACTGTACACAGGAAAAGAGCCGCTTAGGGGAGCGGTTCTTTTCCATTTTTATATCTCGTTTTTCTATACATAATCGACCTTTTGTTGAAACTGTCTGCCGCAAGATGGTACAGTAGTTTTTGGCAAAAGATTGCAATTGGAAGCGATTTTTTAGGGAGGAAACGAAATATGTATGAAAAACTGTTGAGTGAAGGAAAAATCGGCAGCCTGACCCTCAAGAACCGTGTCATCATGGCGGCGATGGGCGTCGACTGCGCGGAACCGGACGGCAAAGCCGGCCCACGAGTCTCAGACTACTATGAGGAGCGGGCAAAAGGCGGTGTCGGCCTCATCATCACGGAAGTCACCCGTGTCAACAACTACCATGGTCTGGCACTGGGCGGTCAGCTCTCGATGGCCAGCGACGACATGATCGAGCCGTTCTCGAAGATGGTGGACAAGATCCACTCCCACGGCACGAAGATCTTCGTCCAGCTGCACCATCCGGGCAGACAGAACCTGTCCGCGCTGGCCTATTCCTGGAACCTGCTGTCCAAGGTCGGCAAGATCATCCCGCATTTCTGGGACATTACCTATGGCATGGGCAAATACGTCGACACAGCCATGCTCGAAGACCCGCGCGTCATGAAGATGATGAAGTTCATGCCTCCGGTCGTCAGCTCCGGCAATATCCCGACCGGCCTTGGCGCCTCCATCATCAAAGGACAGCCGACGCGCGCCCTGACCATCCCCGAGATCCATCGTCTCGAGAAGCAGTTCATCGCCGCGGCAAAACGCGTCCAGAAAGCCGGCGGTGATGGCGTCGAACTCCACGCGGCCCACGGCTATCTCATCCAGCAGTTCCTGTCCCCCTACACCAATAACCGCAAGGACATGTACGGCGGCAGCCTCGACAACCGCATGCGCTTCCTTCTGAACATCCTGAAGGGCATCAAAAAAGAGTGCGGCGAGGACTTCCCGGTCTCGGTCCGTCTGACGGTCGACGAGTTCTACGATCTGCTCGGCTATGAAAACCGCGGCATCCAGCTGGCGGAAGGCGTCCAGATGGCGAAGAAGGTCGAAGAGGCCGGCGCGGACCTCATCAACGTCTCCTGCGGCAACTACGAGACCCTCAACACGCTCATCGAGCCCATGAGTTTCCAGCCCGGCTGGCGGACGTACCTGGCCAAAGCGGTCAAGGAAGCCGTCTCTGTCCCCGTCGCCGGCGTCGGTGTCATCCGGACTCCGGATCAGGCGGAAGCGCTCCTCGAGAGCGGCAACCAGGACTTCATCACCCTCGGCCGTCCGATGCTCGCCGACCCGCACTGGGTCGAAAAAGCGGCCGCCGGCCGTCCCCAGGACATCCAGCGCTGCATCTCCTGCGTCACCTGCTTCGAGACCGACGAGGGCAACGCCCTGAAGGGCGAGCCCTGCGAGTGCGCGATGAACCCCTACTGCTGCAGAGAGATCCAGTATAACGAGAACACGATCAAGAAGGACGGCAACGGCCTCACGGTCGCGGTCGTCGGTGCCGGCCCCGCCGGTCTGACGGCAGCCAGAGAAGCGGCGAAACGCGGCTTCAAGACGGTCCTCTTCGAGAAAGAGAACGAGCCCGGCGGCCAGCTGAACCTTGCGAAGATGCCCCCGAACAAGGACCGGATGCAGTGGGCGATCGACGACCTGACCCAGGGCGCGAAGAATGCCGGCGTGGAGATCCGCCTCGGCACGGCCGCCACGGAAGAGAACCTGAAGGCGCTCAAACCTTACGCGGTCATCCTCGCCTCCGGCGGCACGCCGATCGTCCCGAAGATCCCGGGCCTCGACGGCGACAACGTCTGCACCGTCGCGGACGTCCTCTCCGGCAAGGTCAACATCGAAGGCAAGAAGGTCGCGGTCATCGGTTCCGGTCTCACCGGTCTTGAGACGGCCGAACTCCTGGTCGAAAAGGGCAACACGGTCACCGTCGTCGAGATGGCGGACAAGATCGGCCCCGGCATCTGGACCCAGCACTACTGGGATATCGTCCCGAACCTCGACAAGGCGGGCGCCAACCTGCTGCCGAGCCACAAGCTGACCAGAGTCTCTGACAAGAGCGTCTTCCTGGAGACCGCGGACGGAAACCTCAAGGTCATCGACGTCGACTGCGTCGTCCTGTCCCTGGGCGTCCGCTCCGTCAAGGACCTCGAAGCCGCAGCGAAGTCCATCGCCGACAAAGTCATCGCCATCGGCGACGCGGACAAACCCGGCAAGATCGTCCATGCCACCAGAGCCGGCCTCGAAGCCGCCTGGGCACTGTAAAACAAACTTGAAGACAGCAAAAAGCTCCGGCCATACGGTCGGAGCTTTTCGCATGTATGTATGGACAACCAGCGGTTTAGGGAACCAGCTGAAGTTGGCAAGGGGGTCACGCGCGGACTTCCAGGAGGTCGTTCCCTGCGGAGACGAGACCGGAATGGACCGGGCGGATGGTGGAGTAGTCGTCGGTGTTGCAGATGATCATCGGGGTGGTGACTTTGAAGCCGGCGTTCCGGATGTCATCGATGTCGAAGCGGATGAGGGGCTGGCCCTTCTTGACGTGGTCGCCCTGTTTGACCAGCGGGTGGAAGTAGAGACCGTTCAGCTGGACGGTGTCGATGCCGATGTGGAGCAGGATGTCGGTCTCGTCCTCGGTCATGAGACCGATGGCGTGGCCGGTCTCGAAGAGGGTGGAGACTTCGCCGTCTGCCGGGGCATAGAGCATGCCTTCGGAGGGCTCGATGGCGACGCCTTCACCGAGGATGGACTGAGAGAAGACCGGGTCGTCGACCTCGTTCATGAGCAGCATGGTGCCGTTCATGTGGGCGCCGAAAGTGGCATCTTTCGCTTTGGCTTCTGCCGGTGCGGCCACGACGGCTTTCACAGAGGCGATGTGCGGTTCTTTCTTCTCGACGGGTTCCTCGACCGGTTTGTCCTCGAGGAGTGCTTTGTCGATGCGGCCGTCGCGGACGGCTTCGACGAACTCTTCAAAGTCGGATTTGACGATGGTGACGCTCGGGCCGTAGATGATCTGGATGCCGGAGCCCTTGCAGACGACACCGGACGCACCGGTGGACTTGAGGAGGGCTTCGTCGACGAGAGAGCCGTCGGCCAGGGTCAGGCGCAGGCGGGTGGCGCAGCAGTCGATGTCGCGGACGTTGGCGACACCGCCGCAGCCCTTTGCGATGGCGGCAGAGCGCTCATCGTATTCAGCAGGAAGGTCCGCGGATTTTCCGCCGGCAACGCCGACACCGGTGGCCTTTCTGTATTCGTCTTTGGTGATCATTTTGGTCTCTTCGCCTTCGGCTTCACGGCCGGGGGTCTTCAGGTTCTTCTTCTGGATGAAGAAACGGAAGACGACGAAGTAGAGAGCAAAGTAGGCGGCGATGACCGGGATGAGCATGAGCCAGTTGGTCTTGGACTGTCCCGGAAGGACGCCGTAGAGGATGAGGTCGATGAGACCGTCGGAGAAGGTCGTACCGACGCAGATCTGCAGGATGTGGCAGATCATGAAGGAGAGGCCGGCAAAGACGACATGGATGCCGAACAGGGCCGGAGCGAGGAACAGGAACGTGAATTCGATCGGCTCGGTGATGCCGGTCAGGAACGAAGTGATGGCGACGGAGAAGAGAAGGGAACCTGCGATCTTTTTCTTTTCGGGTTTGGCACAGGAGTACATCGCCAGGGCAGCGCCGGGAAGGCCGCCCATCATGAACGGATATTTACCGGTGAGGAAGCGGCAGGCGTCTGCGGAGAAGTGGGTGGTGTTCGGGTCGGCCAGCTGGGCGAAGAAGATGTTCTGCGCGCCTTCGATCATGTGGCCGTCGATCATCATGGATCCGCCGACACCGGTCTGCCAGAAGGGCAGGTAGAAGATGTGGTGCAGGCCGAACGGGATGAGCGCGCGCTCCATCATGCCGTAGAGGAACGTGCCCGCGTAGCCGGACTTCTGGACCAGGGCGCCGAGCGCGAAGATGCCCGCCTGGACCATCGGCCAGATGAAGTACATGCAGCCGCCGGCGACGATGGCGGAAGCCATGGCGGCGATCGGAACAAAGCGGGTGCCGCCGAAGAACGCGAGGGCGTTGGGCAGCTGGATCTTATAGAAACGATTGGTCAGGACCGCGCCGACCAGGCCGGAGAGGATGCCTCCGAAGACGCCCATCTGCATGGTCGGGATGCCGAGCATCGTGGTGTACGCGCCCTGACGTACGTGGTTTGCGAGAGTCATGGAACCGTCGACCAATGTGAAGTCGCCGTTCACCTGGGAGAGGATGCTGATGGTGATCAGCATGATGAGGTAGAAGATACCGGAGGAGAGGGCCGCGACAGCTTTCTCCTTCTTCGCCATGCCCATACCGACGGCAAGCGCGAAGATGAATGCGAGGTTCCCGAAGATGATGTTGCCGGCGCCGGCGAGCATCATCATGATGCTGTAGAGCAGAGAACCGGGGTGAAGGATGCCTTCGAGACCGTACGCGGCGATCGTCGTGGCATTCGTGAACGAGCTCCCGATGCCGAGCAGGATGCCGGCGAAGGGAAGGATGGCGATCGGCAGGAAGAGAGACTTTCCGATCTGCTGGGCATAAGCGAATGCCCGGGACCCGAGAGAGTCGGGGTCCTTTTCTCTCTTCTTGCCGAGAGACGCTTTGGGACTTTCTTTGACAGCAGCTTGAGCCATGATGGTTGCACCTCCAAGTGTTCGATTTTCATTTTTTACGACATTTTTTACGTCATTTTTTGGCTTGCTGTGTGAGGTCCGCTGGTTCCCTAACACGGTGCGGATCTCGATTTCAGCCCCATTGTACACGGCAAAAACCGCGTTGTATAGCCCTTTTTTGCGATTCTGCGGGATGCACAAAGAACCGCGTTGACAGTCGTGTGCCGTTTGTGCTATTTGCATATACTGTATTAGATCGCATAGGGCAGATATAATACAAAACACACCGAAGTGACGAAAAGCCGTTTTTCATACGAACGAAGCAGCATACAAAAGCACTCTCCGGCACCTTGTGGTATAATGGTCCCGGACATGAAAATCGAACGTCAGGAGATGACCGAAACGAAACTGAGATATACGCAGCCGTTCAAAGAAATCTACAACCACATCGCCCCCGGGTACCTCATCTTCCGGGCGGTGGACCTCGTCCTGGACAAAGCGCAGAACGAGAAAGAGATGCTCTATGACACCGAGAACGAGATCTCGGTGACAAAGGACATCCAGTACACCGAAAACAAGGCCTGGCAGAAGTACTGCGGGCTGGACCTCTACCGCAAGGCGAGCGAGACGCCGCAGCCGGTGCTCTTTTACACCCATGGCGGCGGCTTTGACGCGGGACGGAGATACCACCGCCGCGGCATGGCGACCTGGATGGCCAAGACCGGCATTTGCGTCGTGAATGTCGACTTCGGTTTATCGCCCCGGTTCACATTCAAAGAGACCCTGCACATGATCGTCGAGGCGGCGAACTGGGTCGTGGACCACGCGGACGAGTACAACTTCGACCTCTCGAAAGTCATGGTCGGCGGCGACTCCTCCGGCGGCTGGTGCGCGCTCTACCTGCTCGACCTCGCGACAAACGCGACCCTGCATGAGGAACTCGGCATCCCGGCACTGCGCCTGAAGCCGAACGCGGCCTACCTCAACTGCGGCATGTACGACCTGCGGAAAATGCTGCACACGCTCCCAGTGGCTCCGGTCTCCGGCGTGCTCACTTACGACACCATGGGCTACGGTAAGCGGACCTTTGAGAAGAGCCCGGACAAGGAGCTCATCAGTCCGATCAACTACGTGAACAAGGACTTCCCGCGCACGCTGTTCCTCAGCTACTCGAAGTGGGACGCCCTCTGCTACGGCCAGACCCAGAACCTCATGAAGCTGCTCGACGGGTTCGGCATCCCCTACGAGGAGTACCACAGCACCAACCCGCTGCAGAACCACTGCTTCATGTTCAACTGGGCGGAGGGCCAGTGCATGGAGAACAACATGCGCGTCTGGAACTTCATCAAAAAGTTCGTGGATTCGTAACGGGCGCCTGACTAGGCCTCCAGCGTGACCAGCGGGTACTGGACGATGAATTCCATGCCCCGCGAGGCGCAGGCACGCGCCACCGTGTCAAAGTTTTTCGGCGTGTTGTCCGCAATGAGCGGCATGTTCCGGATGCGCATGGTCAGCGGGAGGAAGAAGTCGTCCCAGTGGAGCGGGATCACCTTCTCCGGCAGCACCTTATCCAAAGTCTCCGCAAAGAATGTTTCCAGTTTTTTGTCGGAGGCTTTTGCCATGGTCCCGATTCCGAGGAAGAGGACATCCGCTTTGATGCCGTCGAGCTGCCCCTCGATATAATTGAAACTGGGGCGGATGAGATAGGTCTTTTCGCCGTGCTCCACGAGGAAGTCGAACGAACCGCCCTCTTTGTACTGCGTGAGCCGCGCCGGCTGGCGAAGCGGCTCGTCGATGGTTTTTCCGATGTCGTTGTTCACACGGGTCGGGTCCGAGTGGAGGGACGGGATGACCGTAATGGAAAAGTCTCCGAAGGTCTCCGCCTCGCCGGTACGGAAGAGGTGGATGCGGTCTTCCGGTACATCGCCCCCGAGACAGACATTCCGGCAGGAGTTGGAGCCGAACACCTGAGCTCCGGTCCGGTTGGCGATGTACGGCACGTCCATGACGTGGTCCGGGTGTGTGTGCGACACGAAGATCGCCCTCAGTCTGCTGAAGTCGTAGCGGGACATGAGGTCATCCGCCAGAGCGGTATCGGTCGTTACCGTGCCGACCCGGTACAGCGGCAGGAGCGGGCGGGTGAAGAACCCGTCGAACAGGACGGCGTCCTTCCCGTCGTCGAACAACAGCGTCGTTGTTCCAAAGAACGTCACTTTCATATTCCATTTCCTCTCTGTCTGATATTCTCTCCGGCATGTACCATAACACAACGGGCCGGTTGAGGAACGTACAATACCGGACGAAATGTTTGGAGGATCGACAATAAGGAGTTTCCTATGCTGATCGAACTGCTTCCCCCGGTGGCGATCCGCGTCATCTACGCGGTACTCATCGCCATCAATGTCGCGGCGTTCGCGATGTACGGCATCGACAAGAAACGGGCCATCGCGGACGAATGGCGCATCCCCGAGGCGACCTTGCTGACGATCGCCGCCTGCTGCGGAGCCGTCGGCGCGCTCTTCGGCATGTACACGTTCCGCCACAAGACCCGCAAGCCGAAGTTCGCTTACGGCGTCCCGGCCATGCTGGCCGTGCAGCTGGCGCTGTTCTACTGGCTGTTTTTATAAAAAACATTTTTATAGGTGATGACAATGAGTTTGATGGGCATCGTCCACGAAGAGTTCTCCTGTTACCGTGACGGACTGAAGATCCGTGGTTCCATGTTTCGCCCAAAGGGGAACGGGCCGTTCCCGACCATCGTGATCAGCCACGAGCTGCTCATGAACCGTCTCACGACCCTGCGGTATGCCATTGGGTTCGCCCGCATGGGCTATGCGGCATTCTGCTTTGACTTCAACGGAGGCGGACCCATCAGCCAGTCCGAAGGCAAGACGACCGACATGACCGTGCTGACCGAGGCGGCGGACATCAAAGCCGTCATCGACTATGCCGGCAAACAGCCCTACACAGACATGGACCGCTTCCATCTGATGGGTTGCTCTCTGGGTGGTTTTGCCTCCGCTCTTGTGGCGGCAGAACTCGGCGCGGACTTCGTCAAGAAGCTCATCCTGTTTTATCCGGCACTGTCCGTTCCGGACGACTCCCGCAGCGGAGAGGCGCTCTTTGCGAGGTTCGACCCGAACAATATCCCGGAACGCTTCTTCTGCGGACCGATCATCCTCGGACGCCAGTACATGTTGGATGTCCGGGACATGGAACCGTTTTCCATCATCAGCAGGTACCGCGGTCCGGTCCTCATCTGCTTCGGCACGAAGGACCACCTCGTGGACTACCGCTACGGCGTCCGCGCCTATGACGCCTACAAGGCTGCCGACGAAGCCGCCGTCGCGTCCGGCGAACTCGACGAGATGCCGCTCGTCTGGCTCGACACCATCCAAAATGGGGAACACCTTTTCCCGTTCCTGCCGCACAAATCAGATGCCTTCAACTCGGTCAAAGAGTTTATGGCCGGTAGGAAGGAAGTCATGCGTGTCGACGTCAAACTGACGACCATGACCTTCAAGCTCAAGGGTGCCCTCCTCGACTGGGACATCCCCTTCGGCGGAAAGGCTGTCGGTGACTTCTTCAACGGCACTGTCCGTGCCGGCGCGCACGATCAGCGCTATTATGGCATCGGCACCTCCGATGTGACTGCGGACTACTACATTGATGGAAAAGACCGCGCTGGGGAAGACGCGACCGTTCATGTCGTGAACAGCGGCGTCTCCCGCAAGGCACGCGCGGCGGATGCGAACGCGTTCAACGCCAACGCGCTTCCGAAAACGGCCAGCCCCTGGAAACCTGTCGTCTCCACCACCAGCAAAGCCCTCGACTTCATGAACCACACCGAGGCGTTTGCCCGCCTGCGGCAGCGCGGTCTCAAGGGCCCGCTCGTCCGCATCTTCATGGACTACAACGCCACGAAATAAAGCTGCGAAACGAACTCAAATGAACAAATAAAAAAGGACGACTCCTCGCAGAGTCGTCCTTTTTATATTGGTTTACCGTCTTGCCGGTTTGCTGTCTTGCCGTCTTGCCGTCTTTCCGTTTTGCCGTCTTGCCGGCGCGTCTACTTGTCTCCCTTCCCGCGCAGAAGCTTCACCAGCTTCACGATGTCCATGTACTCAACGACGAGGCCGAGCACCAGAGGCACGGCGAGGTCCTGTGGCTCGAACACGTAGACCGTGTGGCTGATGATCGCCGCGGCCAGGTACGAGAACAGCAGGTAGACGATGACCACCAGCAGGATGCTGCCGACAATCTTTGTGATCAGTTTTCCGGTTTCATTCATAAGCTTCTCTCTTTTCTGTTCGTTCCGATCCGCGCGTTACTTCAGGTCGAGGCTGTCCAGGAATTTGCGGACCTCGGCGCCCCACTTCTCGGGCTCTTCCTTGATGGGGGAGTGCGCGGAGTCTTCAAACCAGACCCACTCTTTGCGCGGCGCTTTCAGGCCGTCGTACCACTGCTCGGCCACTTCGAACGGCGTGTTGTAGTCGTGGCGTCCGATGGTCATGAGGACCGGCATTTTGAGTTCGGGTACATCGCGCAGGAAATTGCAGGAGATGACTTCCGGCCAGAGGACGTCGGTCAGGTACAGAGCGCCGAACGCGTAGCGCGGCAGCTCCCACGGCTTGTAACCGTTATACTTCAGGAACGGGATGAGCAGGGTCTGGACCATGCCGCCCCGGTTCTTCCACTCCTCGCCGCCGTACTTGGAAAGAGCGTTCCGCTGTGCCATCATGGCGTCGTGGCTGTCGTAGACGCCTTTCACCGGCGGGTGGTCCTTGATGGCCTTGATGGTCTTCTTGTCGCCGGCCTTCGTGGCCTCGTCCATGACGAATTTGTAGGAGATGGCCTCGTTCGCCTCGCCCTCGACGACCTGGCCCTGGCCGACATACGCGGCGATGTGCTCCGGGTACTTATAACACAGCGGCGTCCCGAGGACCGTGCCCCAGGAATGGCCGAAGACGACGACCTTGTCCTTCTTGAATTTCTTGCACAGGTACTCGATCAGCTCGCGCGCGTCTTCCACATACATGGGCACGTGCAGGTCAGCCCGCTTCGTCTTGAAGTACTGGTAGCTCTTGCCGGACCCGCGCTGGTCCCAGAGGACCATCGTGTACTTGTCCGCCAGCGCCTTCTGGAAGTGCAGTACCCAGTGGCGGTCGCAGACGCCGGGCCCGCCGTGCAGGAACAGCAGCACGGGCGCATTCTTGTCATAGGTATAGATGCGGATGTTCTGTTTGTTTCCGTTCAGTTTGACCCATTCTTCTTTGTCATAGAGCTTGCGTTTCTTTGCCATGGGGTCCACTCCTTTCTGTCTCAGTTGGCGATTTACCTCAGCAGCGCACCGCCCGTCCGGTCGTCTTCAGTGCGTCCGCGTCGAGGTCTTTGCCGACCGCGACGACGCGGTCGTCTTCGATGAGCACATCGCCGACGAATGGCTCTGCTCCGGTGCCGTCATACACTTTGCCGTTCTTGAATAAAGTCTTTATGGTGCTTTCTCTCCAATAACAGCTGTTTTCAACCCCATCATACACCAGTCAAAACCGCCCCCGCAAGGTGGCAGAAAGATAGGTCAGAAAACCGTTTCCATAAGCTGTTTGGGGAACCCCGGGAGAATCGTTCATGGCTGATAGCCAAAAAGGACTACAAAACGAGCGCCGAGCCGTTTGTAGTCCCTTTTTAGGAAAAGAGAGCAGCCCGGCAAAGTTCCTCCAGCGAAAAAAGGACTACAAAACGAGCGCCGAGCCGTTTGTAGTCCCTTTTTAGGAAAAGAGAGCAGCCCGGCAAAGTTCCTCCAGCGAAAAAAGGACTACAAAACGAGCACCAAGCCGTT
>JAFRHS010000016.1 GCA_017433225.1 Clostridia bacterium | reverse complement strand
TTGTCCACTTCTGGTTTGGTGCCTCGGCATGGAAGTCCCTGTTAATCAAGTTTGGTGCTATTTTCCCAATTTCGCCCTTGTAAGAACGATATTTCTTGATGCGAACCTGGCACTTCAAACCTAAGACTTTCATTAGGCGACATAGATCTTAAAATCGCCATCGTATGCGGAGGACGCATCCCCGACAATGTTGAATACTGCCCTTATTGCGGCAAACGTCAGTTCATCCGGACCCGTCCGGAGCAGCTGACGAACCAGCCGGTCGAACCGTTTCAGGGTTATTACGAAGACGGCGGCAAGCGCATGGGCTGCCTTGCCACGACGTTGTACACACTTTTCACACTGGTGCTCTTCGCCGCCATGATCGCCTTCTTCTGCCACCTCGCCGGCTGGTCTTTCCAGGATGTCGCCGGCTGGCTCGGCCTGGCATAGACCATACACAACCAAAGGACGACCCGTATGGGCCGTCCTTCTCTTTTTGGCGATTTACTTTTTCAGTATGTCACGGTCCAGAATGACCAGGAACTCCTCGAGGTCCAGGACCATCTGTCGAGTCGCTGCGGCTGCCGCGCACGTGACGTTGCCGGCGCAGTCGTACATCTTTTTATCCGTATACACCGTCAACGGCAGGAACGTGCCGATGATGGAGTCACGCAGGTCGGCACGATATGGCTCATACCCGTAGGCTTCCAGCAGTTCCACGACCACCCGCCGGACGGCAGAGTCCGTAATGTCAACAAAGTGTATATGTCGGTCCAGCTCGAAGTAATCCTTCCGCAGAGGCGGCAAAGTCTCGCGTCTCATCGTTTCACCCCCTATCGTTCAAGCTTTAGCACCTTGCGAAACGCAGGTTGCTGTGCGGTCACAGAGCTTGTCTCTCACGCACTCTTTATAGGTTGCTTCTATCATATTCATTTATCCCAAAAACACAAGTCCATTTATCGGACACCGGCGGCGATGTACTGTCCCATTCATGGGGTTTACACCTTCCAAATTCCGAGTATACTGACGGTGTAACAACGACTTGTGGGTTTTAGTCATTGTTGTTTACTTCCTTTCTTTTTATTTGCCAATGTAACGAGCCAATTTAACAGTCCGGAAACAACTGCAGGCATCCATGCCAGTGCAATGTTTTTTGCAAACTCCTGAGGCATTTTGTCAACAGAAACAAAATGCCATTCGCCGTTTTTATTGACAAATGTCCCTACGCGAAGAAATTGGACAACGATAGCAGACATCAGACCCACCGGTGTTGGATGGTGTGCAAGGTCAGCTAGATGATGGTTATAAGTAGTAACATCTATCCCAGCCCCACTAAAGGCATTATCCTGAGCAACTTGGAACGTTTCCTCCAGATGCTTAACCGCACCTTTCAATCGACCTTTGCCATCCCAATTTGTTTTTCTGGCAAAACTTTCAACAAACTGGTTGACCTGCTTGTGGGCATCGCCAATGTCTTTGCTTGTTACCGACAATTCCCCAACGTACAAAGAATCGATTGCGCCACAAAGCACACCACTTGCAATGGCAAGGGCGTAGTCATGTTGTGTAATCGTACTTGAATAACGTTCCAGACGAGAATTCACATCTGCTATCTTCTCTTCCAGTTCCGCTTGAGAAGCCACCTTGGCTTCCAAGTAATTCGACTGAAGCTGATCCATATTAACCTGCTTTCTGCTCAAATGCTATGTACACTCTTATCATATCAGAAAATGATGATTTTTGGTTGCCTGGCGGGGGACATTTTTCGTCTTCCGAGAGAAGACATTCCAGTCAAATATCTTCTGCGAGAAGACGTTTCCCTTTGGAAATCTTCTGAGAGAAGACGTTTTTCTCAAAAAATCTTCTGTCAGAAGATTTTGGGACGAAAAACTCCTCCGGCAGAAGATGCTTGCCGGAGGAGTTTTCCATTCGTAAGAGGTCTAAAGAAAATGAGGTACTAAAGATGACAAAGACAACTTAGCTGAGCGCAACAAAGAAATGCCGGAAGCACTTTGGAAACTGATTCGTCTGATTGCCACAACACCTTTATTACTTGAAGTGTTGAGCTGTGCAACTAATTGGTTTGGTCATTTGGTCAGCGATATGGCCGGCTCAAAGCAAAGCGCAGGAGCGGGAATGGGAATTCCCGGTGTATTCCTTTCCCTTATGTATGAAATCGCTGCAATACCCGGGATCAATAAAACCGGTCTGATCGGAGTCTTGAACGAGTTCTATGAGTCCAAGGAATATCGATTCAATCTTCGAAAAGAGCTCGCATATTTCAAAGCCGCAGAAAAACAAATGCTTCCTGTTGCACTCAACGAGTTGTTTGTCAGAACCTTATTCTTTGTCCGGAGGCTTCAAAAAGAGCTGAGTAACAAGGCCACCTTTGATGACGTGAACTGGAAAGCTGTTTTGCCGTTCAACAACAGAACAGTCGACCAGATGATCACGGTCTCAAGCCTCACGTTCTCGTTCGCTGACACGGCAGATGCCGCTGTCAGATCCGCCATCGAATCCGGTGGCAACTTCGTTCTCTTCAGCGGCAAGTTCGCGTGCCGGTTTAACTATGTCGGAGCGGGACGTGCAGTTGTGGCCGTCGGGAAGGAATTGTCCAACGAGAAGAAAGAAGCGCAACTCATCCACGAAAAACGACTGCTGGTGGAGGCAAAAACCCAGATCGACATTGAACTGATCATCGCATATCGCGCAGAACTGGAAAAACTTGTGACGGCATATATCGCCGAAAAACTGGAGACAGTCCAGACTGGGTTCTCTGTCGTTGATCAGGCGATAGCCGAGGATGATATCGACAAGTTCCTGCAAGGGAACCGCTACATTCAGGAAGCCTTCGGAAAGCAGGAAGTACAATTTAGTACACAAGCGGAATTCGATGAGTTTATGGACTCAGACGACGTTTTGCAGTTATAGAGGTGGCATATGAAAAATCCATTGTTAGAAGATCTTACCAATATGTTAACGGAATTGTTTATCGGCGCAGCAGTCGTAACAGGCATAAAAGGTGTCAAGTCTGCAGTCAAAGCAGGTGAAGAGACTAAAGAGGCAAAGCAGATCAACGAAAAGGCTACCGATATAGTTGAAGAAGCACGCGATGAACTGGACAAACAGAGAACGGCTTGCGGGAAATCGTTGGACCACTTAGGAGAAGAAAAGCTTTTTATCTTGAACAGTAGTATCGCGGATTTTCTTGATAGTTTTCGAAAAATCAAAAATGTCGATTTCCATCAGGTAGAGAACTTGTTGGAGATGAAAGATTATGTAATAGATGAAAAGACATTTGAAGATTTAGGCGAAATGAAGGAATTTGCATCAGCTCTTGCCGGAGGCGCTTTGGCTGGCACGGCGGGAGGTGCTTTGACAGCTTTTGGTGCTTATGGAGCGGCATCCGCATTGGCGACTGCATCGACAGGAACCGCAATCTCAACTTTGAGTGGTGCGGCAGCTACGAATGCCACACTTGCTTTCTTTGGCGGAGGATCTCTTGCTGCCGGGGGGCTTGGGGTCGCCGGTGGAATGGCCGTTCTAGGAGGTATAGTTGCAGGCCCTGCCTTACTTGTCATGGGAAAAGTTGCGAAGAATGTAGCCGATAAAAAGCTTGACGAAGCATATATCAATAAAGCGGAACAGTGAGCAAACAAAGGAAAACAAGAAACAAACTAGAGAGCGAACAGTTGGTCATTCAAAATTTCCTGAAACAATATGCGTTTGGAGCAGAAGTTGAAAAAGTGGATTTGACCGGTATCAGGGATGATGTAATTGCATTAGAGAACGCGAGAAAAGCTTTTGAAAATCGCAAGGATGCGGTTGACAGTTTCGAGGCAGAGCATGATATGCAAGCAATCCGTTTGCTTGAAGATTATGAAGAGACCGATTTGGAGTCTGTCAAAGAGACAAAACAAGAAGCCAACGAGGCGTTACGCAGGCTATCATCTGCCATGAGGGAGTCGGCTGAAAATGAAGAGAAGTTGGCAGCCAGTCTTCAGGAAATAGAAGAGGCAGAAGAAGAACTGAAGCTGTTACAAGAACAGGAAAAAGCCTTGGCCTGGCGTCAGACGATTGTAAACAAAACAGCTGAGTATCTAGTAGAGGCAAAGAATAATTTCCTGAAGAAATATTTAGCGCCTATGCAAAACGCATTTGATCAATACTTTGAACTTCTTTCCGGCGAAAACACGGATGTTTATGAACTGGATGCACAACTTAATATCTCAAAGCGTGCCAATGGCAAACTGCGAAATGTGGATTTGCTGAGCGAAGGATATAAAGACTTGGTCGGCTTATGCAGACGCATGGCCATGGTTGATGCTATGTACGAAGAAGAAAAGCCATTCTTGATTTTCGATGATCCATTTGTGAACCTCGATGATGAGAAACTGGAATGTGGGCTTGACTTCATGAAAGATATTTCGCGAAAATATCAGGTCATTTATACAACCTGTCATACTAGCAGGACAGGTTGATCAAGAATAAAAGCCGCTGGCGGGTGCCAGCGGCTTTTTGCTTGAACTGGGGTAAATCGCCAAACGACTTACCAGCGTTCCCATGGGTTGATGCCGTCTCGTTTGCTGTACCAGTAGCACTCGCAGATGTAGATAAGTTGAAGATGAACGCAAAGCCTTGCGATGAGCCAATCCAGACTCTATACTGAAAGTATGGAGAGTGATACGCATGAAACTCAAAAAACTGCCGTATGACCTGACGGTCTGCAAAGTGGCGTCTCTTGCGGACGTCGACCTGAACACCGAGTTCTTCTTCCTCGGAAAAACCGATGAAGAGTTGTCGCTGGTCTGCAGGACAGAGGACACACCTGAGGACACGACGGAACGTGACGACGGGTGGAAGGGTTTCCGCATAGAGGGAGTGCTGGAGTTTTCGATGATCGGCATTCTGTCGAAACTGTCCGGCATTCTGGCGGAGCATGAGATCGGCCTGTTTGCCGTGTCTACGTACAACACGGACTACATTCTTGTCAAGGAAGAGAACTTCACCGAGGCACTGGAGGTGCTGGCTGCGGAGGGATACACCATTGTGGAATAAATCGCCAAAAGGAAAGGACCGTGCATGACGCGCGGTCCTTTTTTTGTCTGTTCAGTTTGTGCGGGGCACCCAGAGTTTTTCGAGGCTGGGGGTGGCCAGGGAGAAGAAGTCGGAAAAGGAGAGGTCGTGTTTGTCCGTCAAAAAGTCGGAGCCCAGGCCGGTGATCGTGTAGGCCAGGATGCGGACGTACATGTCCGACTCGGCGGGCGTCCCGGGAAAGCGGCCGCGGTAGTACTGTTTCAGCGCGTTCTCCAGGGCGTCTTTGCAGTCGTAGCGCAGGAACATGGACGCCTTGTCCTTGGAAAGCTTTTCGAAGAAGTCCCGCTGGCTGCCGAGCATCTCCTCCAGCAGGCTGAAGAACTGTTCGAAGTCGAAGCGGTCCCCTCGGTCGCAGGCCTCCAGGTAGGCGATCAGCTGCTCCTGCATCTGCCGCATGAATTCCTCGTACACGTCGATGACGGTGCTGTAGTGTTTGTAGAACGTCCGCCGGTCGATGTCGGCCGCGGCCGCCAGTTCGGTGATGGTGATGTCGTCCATCGCCTTTTTCTTCATGAGCTCAAAGAAGGCAAGGTAGATGTTGCGCTTCGTGCGCTCCACGCGTCGGTCCATGCAGCGTCCTCCTCTCCGCGCCAAATGATAAGGTTATTATAACAGAAAAACAACAAAAAAGGGAAAAGTGAGAACTAGTTCCCGTTTCCCGACGTTTTGGCTCTTTAGTCAAACGGCCAAAAATGCTATGGTGAGGGTGGACAAAGTCCCGTGAAATTATTAAGGAGGAACAATCATGAACGAACTGCAAGTCATGGGTTCCATCGCCAACACGATCGCGTCTGATCAGATCAACGCGTGGCATACGAACCCCTGGATGATCCCCGCGGCCATCGTGGCCATTGCGGTCGGGTACATCTACTACGTGTTCCAGACCATCATCCTGCTCAAGGAGCACAAGTCCTTAGGCCCCATCTGGATGCACTGCTTCTTCGCTGCCGATGACACCACCGCTGCCGTCGTCTTTTTCCTGGCGGCCCGGAAGTATGACAACTTCTGGTTCTACTGGCTGTTCTGCATCGGCATGTTCATCTGGGTGGCCTTCGAGATCTTCTGTGTCCGCATGGCGCTCAAGTATGAGCAGAAGGATTTCATTCGGGGCGTGAAAGACCCGAAACAGATGGCGGTCGTCGCTCTCATGGTCTACGCCGTCAGCCTTTGCATCATCAACCTCATCCGCAACTGGACCGGTGACGAAGTCATGCTGATGAACTTCACCATCTGCAACATCCTGGCCGTCACCATCCCGCCGCTCTTCGGCCTGCGCCGCGAGACCCGCACGAAGTACGAGATGGGCTTCTACACCAATAGCGTGCTCATCGCCTTCACGAACTTCCTGCCCGCGAACTTCGGTTGGTGGACCACGGCGTCCCCGTTCTTTGACCATTACTGGTGGTACCTGTCCGGTCTGATCATGACCGCGTACACCATCTGGGCATGGGTCACCGTTTACAAGAAACCCAAGGACGACAGCTGGGAGCGCTCCGCTGCGAAGAAAGCTGCGAAAAAAGCTGCCAAAGCTGCCTGATACGGCTTCTCCCAAAAACTCAAAACTCGCACAGAAATCCCCGCCGGGACGCCCCGGCGGGGGTTTTGTCATGTCCTTTTCATCCTTCCGGGAGGAAGATGACGCGCATGTTTTCGGGCATGGACTGGAACATGAGTTCCGCGACCCGCTCGGGCGGCATCTTGCCGCCGCTGACGAGCCACTCGCGGGACATTCCGACGCCGCCGTAGGTGAACATGCGGATGGAGTACCGCAACTGTTCATCGATGGCGTCCGGTCCGAGCGCCTGTTCCGCCTCCTGCACATACCGGTCCACGAAGTATTCCAGAATGTAACTCCAGAGGGCGTACTGGGAACTGTCTTCGTAGGCCGTCCGAAAGAAGTTGTACTCCTTCTTGACGCGGGCGATGGCCTCCGCGGCGGACTCGACCGAGCGGATGTCCGTCTGGAAGGCGGTGTTGTAGAACATCCAGGCCAACAGGTCATACTTGTCCTGAAAATGATAATAGAACGTCGAGCGGTCGATGTCCGCCGCCTCGCAGATCTCCTTGATGCGGATCTTCTCCACGGACTTCTGCGCCATGAGTTCCCGCATGTTCTGCGCGATCCACTGTTTGGTCCGATTTGCCATGGTCGATCGCCTCCGAATTCCTACAATGTTTATAAAATGTTGGACTCTCCTACATTATTATACTTCTGTGGGTACCATAACGCAAGAAAACAGGGTATGTTGAGGGTGGAAACCAACCCATCGGATGAATACAAAAGAGAAAGGAGAGTCTTTATGGGTTATCAGTTCCTCGTTCCCAACTACCTGGACTACCTCCAGGACTTCCCGCTGCAGATCATGCAGAACATGTCGTTTGAGAAGGGCCACATCATGAACATCATCGCGATGTGCCTCTGCTGCACCTTCGGCTACCTGCTGTACACCGTGGCCGGCCGCATGCGTAAACGCGAAGACCTCGACCCGTACCCGGTCTACCTGCACTGCTGGATGATCACCATCGACACCATCGGTACCATGACCTTCTGGCGACTGCTCTATCTCTATCACACGCCGGAACAGCTCATGAACGGCGCCTGGGTGTTTCTCTTCTTCTCCATCGGACTTCCGGTGTGGATCTCCATGGAAGCCCGCAGCATCCACCACGACATCAAGAGCGCTGTCGCCCGCGAGCAGAACTTCGGCAGACTCGTGAAGAAGGGCGAAGTGGTCACCGAGCAGCAGGCGCGCTTCTGGTGCTACGGGACCATCGCCGTCAGCTTCTTCGTCAACATGTATGCTCTGTCCATGCTGGGCGGCATCAAGAACTGCGCCATCTTCATCATCTGGCCGTTCACCAACTACGTGTTCGCCCTTTGGACCTGGCGGTTCTGGGAGACCCGCGCGGCCGAGACCGGCACCCGCAAGTATCAGTCCATGGCCCTGCACATCGTCATCCTCATCCAGATCTCCCTCATGTGGATCCCCGGCCTGTCCTGGTACCTCGCCCTGACTCCGTTCCTGCATACCGTATGGTACTACGCAGGCGGTATCGCGATGAGTGCCCTCGCGGCCTACAACCTCTACAAATGCGCCAAACTTCCGAAGAGAGACGAAGTCCTCCCGAACGGAAAGAAACCGGTTTGGTAAAACCAATTCTCCTGATACAAATACAACCCCCGCCGGGACGCCCGGCGGGGGGTTGTTTCTCGCCCCGACGGCGATCGGCTCATCGCCAAAGAAAGGACCGTGCCTGACGCACGGTCCTTTTTTGTTGATTTGCCCGGAATACGCAGGCGTTCACCAGCGTTTCCATGGATTGATGCCGTCTCGTTTGCTGTACCAGTAGCATTCGCAGATGTACACGATGTTGAAGGACAGCGCGAACACGAAGACCAGCGGATAGAAGTAGCCGAGCTCCGGAACGCCGGGCACGCCCTTGCCCTGATACACGATGAACGGGATGGCGGCGAACAGGTTGCCGATGAACATGAAGATGGCGATCCAGATGCTCTGGCCGCGCATGTCGTTCCGGCGGATGATGAAGTAGATGAACAGAATGGACATGGAGAGGTCCATACCCCAGGCGGAGTAGGCGCGGCCCATGCCGAGCGGATAGTCAGCCGGCGCGGAGGGCCAGAACTCGTACTGGCACATGACGACGATCAGCCAGCAGAGTACGAATGCCACAGCCACCAGCGGATACATGGTCTTCTTGGTCAGGGTCGGGTAGTCCACCTTGCAGAATTTCAGGAAGTGGTACAGGATGACGATGTCCAGGAGGCACCAGACGATGTTGATCGCCCGCTGCGGGAACGGACACGGTGTGATGAACGAATAGTTGAATTCCCACGCGAAGTTCAGGGCCAGGGCCCAGAGCGGCATGCCGTGCGCTTTATCGATGTGTCCGCGATGGATGATGAAGATGTATGTCAGGGACCAGAACAGCCCGGACATGATGTCGCAGAACAGATAAAACGGAGGCAGGTTCAATGCAGACATAAATCCTTCTCCTTTCACTCAAAGCTTGGGGACGGTGAGTCCGGAGGAATGGTTTCCTCAATTCCAGTATTAGCACGTTTTTGGCTGTTTGTAAATGCCTATGTGTTATACTGAAGGCAGTTGGACTGTAAAGGAGGAGCGGAACATGAAAGTCGTTCTGGTTGGCACCGGCAGCGTGCGCCCGTCGACGCTCCAGTCGCTGGAGAAGGGCAAGCCGACGGAAGTGGACATCATGAACGGGTACATCTCGGCGAAGGGCCGGGAACTCGGCGTCCCGACGCCGGTCAACGACAGCCTGACCGCCATCATCAAGGAGATCGAGTCGGGCGCCCGCCCGCTCTCATCCAAAAACCTTCGTGATGTGAAGGAGAAGTAAATTGCCTTGCGATGTACGGAGAGAGACACTATACTGAGAGTATGGAGAGAGAAACACCGTAGCGCTGAAAGAGAGGTGTCAGCATGGACTTTTTCCCGGATTTGACGAAACCGTTATCGGAGAAGGACGCATTCGACCTGGCCACAGAAGCCTGGCTGTTCGACGAAATGACAAATGACGAATTGGACCCCGATGCCGCCCTGCTTGCCGAGCTCGACGACGACCTGTTCCCGGACGACACGGAAGGGGACCTCGCCGACGCCCTGTTCGGGGACGGCCTGGACGATGACATGTTCCGCGATGAGTTCGACGACTCTTTCGGCCTGGACGACTTTGCGGGGGAAGAGTACTGAATTTCGAAAAGAATAAGCCGCTGAGCTGACGCTCGGCGGCTTTGTGTTATACAGACTTGTTACTTCCCAAGGGCGGATTTCGCCCGGTCGATCATGATGCCATTCCACTTCTTGATGTCTTTTTTGAGGATGTTGAAGATCAGCTTCTCATAGACATCGCCGTATTCATCGAACTCCTTGTGGAGATGGATCGCGTCAAACTTGCAGCGTGTGGTACAGAGGCCGCATCCGATACACATTTTCTGGTCGACGTGGGCGGCGCCGCAGGACAGGCACCGTGCGGCTTCCACTTTGACCTGCTCTTCCGTAAGGGTCAGGCGTTCGTCAGAGAACGATTTGACTTTCTTCGCGTCCTTGCCGGGGACCTGTCTCGTGGAGTGGTCGTAGCTTGAAATGACCAGGTTGTCTTTGTCGATCTCCTTGAAGTTGTTGCGGGGGATCCGGCCCAGGATGAGGTCATGGCCGTCCCAGACGGCACGGTGAAGAGATTCTGCGCCCTGCTTACCTGCCGCAATGGCATCGATGGCAAACTTCGGACCGGTGACGACATCGCCGCCCGCGAAGATGTCCTTCGCGGAAGTGGCATACGTCCAGTCATCCGCCTTCACTGTCTGGTTCGGGTTCAGGGTGACGTTTTCACCCTTGAGGAGGTCGCCCCATACGATCGACTGACCGATGGCCGCGAGGACATAGTCTGCCTTCACTTCCATAGTGTCGTTCTCGTCATACTTCGGGTCGAACTTGCCTGCTGCGTTGAAAACGGAAGTGCACTTCTTGAAGATGACTTTGGAGACTTTCCCGTCTTTGAGGACGATCTCTTTGGGTCCCCATCCACAGTTCAATGTGATGGACTCCTCTTCCGCTTCCGCGACTTCATCGTCCGCTGCAGGAAGGATGTCCCTGGACTCGAGGCAGTACATCGCCACAGAGTCTGCGCCGGTACGTACTGCGGTTCTCGCGACGTCGACGGCAACGTTGCCGCCGCCGATGACGACGACATTGCCTTTGAGCTTCTGCAGCTTCTCGTCCGCCACGTCTTTCAGGAACTCGACGCCGGACAGGACTTCTTTCGCGTCCTCGCCGGGGATGCCGAGTTTCCGGCCGCCCTGCGCGCCGATGGCGAGATAGAACCCTTTGTAGCCTTCGTCGCGGAGCTGCCGGATGGTCACGTCTTTGCCGACTTCCACACCGCACCTGATTTCAACTCCGAGGGCTTTCACGATGTCGATCTCCGCCTGAACAACGTCTTTCTCAAGGCGGAAGTTCGGCATGCCATAGGTCATCATGCCGCCGGGTCTCGCGTCTTTCTCGAAAACCGTGACCTCGTGGCCGTAGACGGCAAGGTAGTAGGCGCAGGACAGGCCTGCAGGACCGGAACCGATGACGGCAATCTTGTGGCCCTTGTCGAACAGCTTCTTCGGAATGTACCGGCTGGTCTCTTTGAGTTCCTGGTCGGCGATCCACTTCTTCACCTCGTCGATCGCCACCGGAGCATCCAGCGTGCCGCGGGTACAGACCTCTTCGCAGTAGCGGGCACACACGCGGCCACACATGGCGGGGAAGGGGTTCTCATGCTTGATGAGTTCTAATGCTTCCATGTAACGTCCTTCGCCGGCCAGTTTCAGATAGCCCTGGACCGCAATGTGCGCGGGGCACTCTGTCTTGCAGGGCGATGTGCCGGTTTCGGGAATGACGTTCTTCCGGTTGTACATGAAGTCTTTTTCCCATTTGTTGGGGAGATAGAAGATGTGGTCGTCCGCCGTGTCTTTGTCCTTGACTTCGACCGGGTTCTGCTGAAGCAGTTTCTGACCGATCTTGACTGCGTTCACCGGGCAGACCTCGGTGCACATGCCGCACGCCACACAGTTGTTCTTGTTGACGGTGGCGACGAAGTTGGAGCGGGACATGTTGGGGGAGTTGGTGTACCACGAAAGCTTCAGACCCATGCAGTTGTCCCAGCTGCAGTTGCAGATGAAGATGGAGTAGTCTTTGCCGTCGATGTTGGAGATCTGGTGTACGTAGCCCAACTCTTCCGCCCGGCGGAGTTTCTCGATAGCTTCTTCCTGGCTGATGCGGCGCGCCTTGCCGACGCGGATGCAGCTCTCGGCGTACTTGCCGAGGTTGATGCACCATTCGCCTTCCAGATCCGCGGTGCCCTGGTCCATCATGCGGCGCATCTTGCGGCATTCACAGGGCGCGACGGCAATGCTTTCGCCTGCCTGGCGGATGAAGTATTCCGCTTCTTCAAAGGAGCATTTTCTGGTCTCGTTTTCGATCGCCTTCGTGACCGGGACGACGCGGAACAGTGCATCGCCCATGGTGAAAGCAAACGAGCCGATCTTCTGCAGGTCCAGAACATAGTTGCAGAACGCCGGGGCCATCTCGGGGAACTTCTGAGACTGTTCCTCGGTCATGATGGCAAGCTCCATGGTGCCGGGCGCGAACACGTCCAGCTTGAGCATGTCGACGCCGTCGTCATCGCTGGCGTACTGAAGAAGACCGACGTGGACCATTTCGTCACCCAGCTGAGCGGCGTGTTCAACGGTCATGTTGTTTTTCTTCGCGAGGTCCGTGATGTAGTAGTCTTTGCGCAGTTTCATGCTGAGCGCAAAGTCGATCATTTCATCCGTCAGCTGCCGGTCCCAGAAGATGTATTCCCAGGACTTCTTCGTGGGGTTCGGGTTGAAGATGTTGACATGGCGAATCAGTTTGATCAGGTTCTTACGGGGCGTTTTGCTGCACGTCGCCCAGTATTCTTCCAAACACTTCTTTTCGCCTTCTGTAAAGGTATGGGGTAGATCCATACAGATACCTCCTTCTCACATAAATACCATTTCCTGCCTACATCATCATTATAGGGTGATTGATAAAACAGATTAAAGCGGTAAAGTGCCTAAAAATCATGTCTCGTTTCTCTGCATAGTGACTAACTCCAGGTTTCGTATAGGAAAGCCATCCGAGTGGCTTTGTGTTATACTGGAGACAGTAAATCGCCCAAGGGAGGGAAGAGAATGCAGTTTGGGTTTTCCTATGTGGGGCTGGTGTTCCTGATCATGCTGATGGTGCCGAACCTGCTGTGGACAAAGCATAAGCCGAAGGACTACGAGAAGTATGTCGGCAACGAGAACAAGGTCCTGCTCGCGTTCGAGCGAGTCGGGGAAGTCCTGGTGTCGGCCGCGGCGCTCGTCTTCGCGGACTTCAACTGGAAGCCTTGGGCCGCCTGGTCCTGGTGGCTGGTCGGCGCCTTCGTCCTGATGGTGCTGTACGAAGTCTTCTGGGTGCGGTATTTCCGTGGGGAAAAGACCATGCAGAGCTTCTACTCGAGCCTGCTCGGCATACCGGTGGCGGGGGCTACGCTTCCGGTGCTGGCCTTCCTGCTGTTGGCGATTTACGGAAAGAACCCGGTCCTGGGAGCTGCCGTGCTGATCCTCGGCATCGGGCACATCGGGATTCACTGGATGCATAAGAAAGAGATATGAAAGAAGCCGTCGGGCGTGTGCCCGGCGGCTTTTGTTTGTTTTGGAAAGTCAGTTGATGCCCAGTGCCCGGAACTCCATGTTGAAAGCAGTTTCGGAAGCTTCCAGGAGGTTGTAGGAGCCGGAACACTGTGTCCAGGTCAAGACCAGACCATAGCGGAGGACGAGGGAGACGGCGACGATCTCTTCGGCGGAATAGTCGGTTTTGAGGGTGCCTTTCTCTTTCGCTGCCTGAACGAACTCGACCATGTCCGGGTTGAGGGAGGCCATGACGCTTGCATAGGAAGAGTCATAGGGGACTTGTCCGTTCTGCATCGCAACGGAGTAGAACTTCTGGGAGAGTTCCCAGCCAAGGCGCTCAAAGATCTTTCCCTGGGCAAGCATGTATTCCATCATGGTGTTTTTCGGGTCGGCCAGATGCTCTTCCGTGACTGTGATGTAGTCATAGGTCGAACCCAGAACATAGTTGATCGTGTCCGAAAGGATGCCGGCTTTCGAACCAAAGAAATTATAGATGGAACCTTCGCTGATTTCGCTCTTTTCAGCGATCTCGGCGACGGTCACGTTGTCATACCCGTATTTCTGAAACAGCTCCAGCGCGTTGGAGAAGATCCGCTGCTTCTTCTCTTTCGAAGCTTTCTGTTGCTTTGTCATTCTGCGTTGTTCCATGGGAACTCCTTTTCTTGAGAGGTTGTCTTACTGAAATTATAAGAGTTTCGGAAGTGCTTCGCAAGGAAAGGAGAGAGATTTTTAGAAAATATTTTAGAGTATACTCTAAAGTCTACTTGAAATGTTGAGTTTCTCTTGCTATACTGAAGGTGTCAAAAAAAGTGAATCTAAGAACAGTGTAAGGAGGTATTTATATGAAAAAGTATGACGCAGTAGTCGTCGGCGCCGGAAACGCCGGTCTATTTACTGCGGCTGCACTGGCTAAGAACGGCGTAAAAACACTCGTTGTTGAGAAGCACAACATGCCCGGCGGTCTTGCTACCAGCTTCGTACGTGGGCGGTTTGAGTTCGACGCGACTTTGCACGGACATATCCTGGATAACATGAAGGACATGGCATGGAACACCCTGAAACTGGAAACAGAGTTCCCGCTCTATCCTCTGGATGTGGAGATCATCACAAAGCAAAATGGAGAGATCCATCGCGACCTTTACGACTACACCAAAGATATCGGTCAGCAGCTTGATGAGAAGTACCCCGGCCAGGGGATGGGTGCCATCTTTGATGAATTGCATCCCATTATCAGCGATGTCCGCACCGGCACCATCCGGGTGCTGAACCTGCTCGGTTATTTGCGCAATAAGAAGGGCAAAGAAGCCTCTCTGCTGGACATGGGACAGTATGCGTTGGAGACTGTGGCAAAGTACCCGAACCTTCTGAAGTACGGCCTTCGCCACACCAGCAACATTTATGACCAGTTCAAGGTCCCGGATTATCTCCGGACGTTCATTTCAATGTACTGGTGGTACATCGGCGCACGACTGACAGACGTGCCCGCCATTCTGAGCTTCGGTACGACCGACTTCGACTTCCCCTATGCCTACGTCAAGAATACGGCGCACAGCTACCTCGCGGAATTGGAAAAGATGATCCGCGACAACGGCGGCGATATTCTCTACAATACTGCGGTTACCGAATTCTGCGTGAAAGACCGCAAGCTGGAAGGTATCAAGACGTCTCAGGGCGACTTCATCCAGGCAGACCACGTCATTACGACTCTTGACCCGCGAATCGCGGTCGGTCAGCTGATGAAAGGCGCTGAGAAGTTCCAGAAACTGGTCATGAAGGCCGAGGACAAACTCAAGGAGAACTTCACGTTCTTCATGGTCTACATGGGTCTCGATGCGAGCCCGGAAGAGCTCGGCATCAAAGTCCCCCACGTCATCATCAACGAGGAACTCGACCCGAACGACCTCTGGGATGACATGTTCGACCTGGATGCACCGAAGACTATCGGCTTCATGTGCCCGAACCTCATTGTCGACGAAGTCTCTCCGGAAGGAACCTCCATTGTCTCCATCTCGATCCCGGTCATGAGCAACGTCATGGACAACCTTGACCAGAAGGATTATATCAAGTTCAAATATGACTATGCGGAGAAGATCATCCGTAAGGTCGAGGAGTATATGGACATCGACCTCATCAGCCATATTGAAGAGATGGAAGTGGCTTCTCCGTCGACCTTTACCCGTTACAGTGCATCGCAGAAGGGTGCTCTCGGCAACTACCTGAGCACCATCCAGTTCGTACTGATCCGTGCGCTTTCTCTCGCGATGAACCAGTACATCAAAGGGCTGAAGTTCTCCGGCCAGTTTGCCGGTAACATCGGCTACATGAACATGAACTTCGGGTACCGTCGCGGCATGAAGCTTGCGAAGAAGATCAAGGGAGGTAAGTGATATGAACAACATCCCTAACACTTTGAGACTGTCAAAACTCCTGCATCCGGATTACCAGAACCTGGTCATTACGGATGTGGTCGAGCTGAATGAGACGACAAAGCTCTATGCTCTGAAGTCCGCAGAGAACAAAGAGCTTGCCTATTATGAGGCGGGGTCCTATATCCCTGTTTTCGTAGAGCTGGACGGCAATGTGGTCGAGCGCCCGTACTCCCTCTGCTCCTCACCGAAAGAGGCGTTGAAAGGCACCTATAAGATCGCGGTGAAGCGGTCTGCCGGCAACTACATTTCCACGTTCATCATTGAGAACTGGAAGGTCGGGGACAAAGTGAAATTCGGCTCCCCGATGGTAGCAGAAGTTTATAACAAGCTTCGCGATGGACAGAACATCGTTGCTCTGGCAGGTGGTGTCGGAATCACTCCGTTCTATTCGATGGCGAAGGCAGTTGTCGACGGTGACAATGACCACAACCTGACGCTGTTCTACGGGGCAAACACGAAAGACGAATTGCTCTTTAACGATGAGTGGGCGGACCTTGAAAAAGCTTCAAACGGTAAGTTCAAACTGGTCCGAGTCATTGCGAACGAAGATGTCGAAGGCTGTGAACGTGGCTTCATTACCCTCGACATTATGAAGAAGTATGCCGATGTCGACACCGCGACGTTCTTCATCTCTGGCCCGCCTCCCATGATGGCGGCCATGAAGAAAGAACTCGCTCCACTGAACCTGCCGAAGAAACGCATCCGCATTTCGATGAATGGCGACGGTGGTTTCCACACCGACAAGAAGGGCTCTTACAAGCTGACCATCCACATGGGCGGTGAGACCTACCAGACAGAAGCGCTCGCCTCAGAAACCATTTTGGTGGCGATCGAAAAAGCAGGCCTGAAACCGGCGGTCTACTGCCGTAGTGGTATCTGTGGCTTCTGCCGCGCCTATGTCGTCTCTGGCACCTACGAGTTTGCCACCGACGAGCACGGCGTTCGCAAAATGGACCAGCACTTTGGCTTCATCCACCCCTGCTGTAGCTATCCGACTTCCGACCTGGAGATCGTGGTCCAGCGCGCAAAGTAAAGAAATATGAAGGCGCAATTCGCCCAAAAGAGAAGCCGCTGAGCAGACGCTCAGCGGCTTTGTAGTTATTCTTCTTTGTCTTTGTAATCCGGTTCGAAGACGTACCCGTAGCCTTCCGGCAGGGTGTATTCGTCCGGGGCGACTTCCGTGTCGCGGTACCAGTTGATCCATTTCCAGAGCGCGGCGAGCGCGGGGATGCCCATCGCCAAAGCAGTGGGAAGACCTAAGGACTCGTGGACGTTCATCGCCGTGAAGCCAATGCACATGAAGGCATATACGAGAACGGCTATGACGGTCAGGATGCGCTTGGCCTTTGTGCCGAGGATGATCGGCTCCCGGTCGTTGTCCCTTCTCAGGATGAGACCGTGGATGATGAACGTGATGGCGCCGGTCACCCACCATCCGACAAAGTTATGGATCGGCTCGTTGAAGAACGTTCCGCCATTCGGCCAGACCCAGAAACCGTTCGCGGTAGCGAAGGGGTCGGTGGAAAGATCCAGGGTCGTCAGGATGCCGCCGCCGATGAGCGCACCGGCGATGATGCGCCCGGTGCTCCAGTTGGTGGGGATGGGAGAATTGTCCAAAATGAGGTTGGTGATGTACCAGGAGATGTAGAAGCACATAATCCAGAACATCGGGACTTCAAAAGGAATGACGTCCAGCTTCGCGCCCATCATCGGCGGGAAGTAGTAGAGGCCGAAGATGAGGCCGGTGTGGACGCTGATCTCTTCAAAGATCCAGGCGATCACATACCCGAAGCCGAAGAACTTCGCTGCGTTTTTCCACCCCAGCAGGTAGCACGCGTGCGCGATCATGATGGCCAGTCCCAGAGAGACGACCGGTAGAATGACGTGCGGCAGCACCTTTTCTACCGTGGCCATCACATTGTCAGGCAGGTAGGTGATGGCGGAGGACGGGACTGCGAGGATGGTTGTCAGGAGCATCATCAACACCATGGCGATGCTCAGCTTTTGAACTTTCTTCATTGTACTTCCCCTTTCTTCAATATGATGGCCGCATTTACCTGGCGGCCGGCTTACTTTTATTCTAAAAGCGATAACAGTTCTCGGCAAGACAGAAATTGGCTTTGTGTTGTACAGGAGGCAGTGAATCGCTCAAAATGCGAAAGAGAAATACGTATAAACCGCATAGTTATAAGAAAAATCGAGGTTGACACCCCGCACCGAGATGCTATAATAGTGTCAATCAATGGGCAAGTGATTCTATCCCGAAAAGGGATGGAGTGCTTGCCCTTGTTTTATGCGATGATATGCATGATTGACGTGTACACGGAAAACAGGTATAATTCAAATGATCAAGACATTTGCTGACAAGGAGACAGAGAGAATCTATCGCCAGGAGTTTTCAAAAAAACTTCCGCAATCGATGTTGAGATTATCGATTATCACTAAAGAAGGTGTTGATATGGCTGAGAGAATCATGACTCCGAAAATCAGCGAGGTCCTGTGGGAAGAGTTTATGGAGCCCTTGGGTATTTCTGCCTACAAACTTGCGAAAGAGACACATGTGCCGGTGTCGCGTGTGCAGGATATTCTTCACGACCGGCGGGGGATCACTGCAGATACCTCTCTCCGATTGGGGAGGTATTTCGGCGTTTCCGAGACCTATTTTTTGAACTTACAGAATGACATCGACATCAGGAACGCAAAAATGCAAATCGGTTCCGAGCTGGAATCGATTGTCCCACTTCAGTCCGCATAATATGTCATTCTGCCAAAGGAATTGAGCCGCAAGGCTTGATAATATTTTTTAGGAGAGTGCTGTTTGAGACAGAACTAGACACTGGAGATTGTCGGCTGTCCGGGAGGCGTTCTGGAATGTCTACCGGCCGGGGTGCAGCGAGCATTATGTGATCCATGTGTTGCGGGACAGCTGTTTGACTAAACGAAAAACAAATGGCCGCCGACTCGAAAGAGCCGGCGGCTTTATGTTTTGTTGTTAGCTTCCGTAGGCTTCGTAGAGGGTCGGGAGGATGGCGGCGAGGTTGCGGTATTCGATGCAACAGTGGGTGACCATGCCGCGGGCGGTGTCGTCGTTCAGCATGGCTTTGCGGATGAGCGGGAGTTTCAGGGTCTCGCCGATCCAGAAGCGGCTGATGAGGACGGGCGTGCCGTCGACGACTTTGAAGATGTGGGCCATCTCCGTGTGGGAGACGAGGCCGTAGACCGCGCCGACGTGGCCGTTCACCACCCAGGGGACGTTGTGCTCTTCCATGAGCTTCGGGTCGAAACCGAAGTCTTCCGGCGTCTCGAAGGCGATCTTCAGCGGAAGCGCGATCTTGCCGATCTTCTCGATGGGGAAGTGCGTGTTCGCGCGGAAGGGCGGCTGCTTCGGCTGGCGGAAGAAGTCCTGGTCCTTCCGCGCATACGAGATGGCGAAGTGCTCGCCCGGGAACCAGACCCGGTAGCGTTCGGACGCTTTCGCGTGCCACCAGAACCACCACTGGAGCATCTCGAGGGTGATGCCGGGCATGGGGCAGTACATCGCGCAATAGTAGTTGCCGTTCGGGAATCTTTTGTACCCGACCTCATAGATGAGACTGTCGTCGGCGATGAACCGGTCCTTCTCCGCAAAGGGGACCGGAGTCACGTTGCCCGCGTCGAGCTGCGCCCGGATGTCCGCCGGCATTTCCGGCAACGGCTTTTTCATGAGGTCCCGCATGATGTAATCCTGTTTCATAGTGCCCCTCCCTGGGATGTGTTGCTGAGGACATTATACCATGTGGTATACTGGAAGTGGCGAATCGCCAAATATTATTATTTTTAGGAGAGTGCTGTTTGAGACAGAACTACACACTGGAGATTGTCGGCTGACCGGGAGGTTTGCAGACAGTCAGACAAACCTCCCGCTGGAAAGCAACTTTCAGTCACAAGTTTTCAGGAGGTAAAACAATGAATAAGAATGACTACACCATTCGTTTAGAAAGATCCGAAGAGCACAGAGACGTTGAGGACCTCGTCAGAGAGGCGTTCTGGAACGTGTACCGGCCGGGGTGCAGCGAGCACTATGTCATCCATGTGTTACGGGATGACCCGGCGTTCGTGAAGGAACTGGACTTCGTCATGGAACAGGGTGGCCGGTTGATCGGCCAGAACATGTTCATGAAGACCGTCATCGAAGCCGATGACGGGAGAGAAGTCCCGGTCCTTACCATGGGACCGATCGGCATCATCCCGGACCTGAAACGCAAGGGTTACGGCAAAGCTCTGCTGGACTTCTCGCTGGAGAAGGCAGCGGAACTGGGCTTCGGAGCGGTCCTGTTTGAAGGCAACATCGACTTCTACGGCAAGAGCGGGTTCGACTATGCCAGCAAGTTTGGTATCCGGTACCACGACCTGCCGGAGGAAGCGGACGCATCCTTCTTCCTCTGCAAGGAACTGGTCCCAGGGTACCTCGACGAGGTCACCGGGGTGTACCAGACCCCGCAGGGGTACTATGTGGATGACGCCGATGTCGACGAGTTCGACAAAGACTTTCCACCGAAGCAGAAGTTGAAACTGCCGGGACAGCTGTTTGACTAAACGAGAAACAAATTGCCGCCGACTCGAAAGAGCCGGCGGCTTTTGTGTTATCCAAGGAGTTTTTGGTTCAGGGCCTGCACCTGTTCGGCGACCCAGTCTTTCGGGAACTTCCGGGGGACGGAGATGGCGTCTTCCGAGGTATACCCGAGGCTTGCGTTCATCATGCGGATGACCTGCTCAGAGATGCGGTCGCCGTCGATGGGCCAGCCCTTCTCGAGGCAGGCGTAGATCTGCTCGAAGGCGCCGCCCATGGAATAACGGATGGCTTCCGCAACGCTGTCTTTCAGACGGTCGTCTTCCTCCTCGAGGTAGTCCATCGCCCACATGATGACGTCGTCCACAATGAGCATCGTGTTGTCGCGGGTCCGCAGGATGTCCTGCTTGAGGTTCTCCATCTGACGGTTGTAGAGGAGGAACTCGAACTGGATGTAACCGACGGCATAGAGACGTTCAATGGGGTTCGCCGCGTCGATGTAGGGGCTGTCTTCCACGATCGAGGAGATCTCGTTCAGGCAGCGGCGGATGAAGTCTTCGATGAAAATGTCTTTTTTGGGGAAGTAGTGCTGGACGAGGGAGCGGGTGACCCCGGCACGCGAGGCGATGTCCGCGAACGACGTGCTGCTGACGCCCTTGTCTGTCAGGATGCGGAAGGCGATCCGCTCGATGCGGTTCCGTTCTTCCGTGTTTTTTGGTTTTGCCATATGTTAAGCTCCTGTTGCTTTTTTGCTGGAATGGTTATACAATAAGGTTGATTGGGGTACATGTATCCGATTCGTGTATCGGAATACGTCTCTCAAGGTCCATTATAACAAGAGAAATGACAGTGTGAAAAGAGATTTTTGAAAGGAGAATGTGTATGTTCCTGTTAGTCACGCTGTGGATCGAACTGGCGCTGGTCATCATTGCTCCGATCCTTGCGTTCAAGTACGCAGGCTATGCCGGAGACAAAGACGATGAAGGAGGTAACGACGAATGAATACAGTCCTTCACGGTCCCATTCCCGACCTTACCATTTCGCAGATCGCCATCCCCGACGGTGCCCTCTATGTCATCCTGACGCTCATCTCGGGCATCTTCTGGACGCTGGCGTACATCAACATCATCTACCGGGGCTTTAAGGACAAGACGGCGGGCATGCCGCTCCTCGTCCTCGGCCTGAACATTTCCTGGGAATTCCTGTTTGCTTTCGCGGGCCCGCCCTTCCTGTCGGCGGACAGCTACTATGCCATTGCCGGACAGACCGTGGTGCAGCGGGCGATGGACTGCATGTGGTTCCTCTTCGACTGCGTCATCGTGTACCTGAAGTTCAAGTACGGCCGCGATGAGTACCACAAGGCTCTCCCGGGCTTCGGCGAAAAGCTGTTCAAGCCGTACCTGTGCCTGATCATCTTCCTGTCCTTCCTCGGCGTCTACACCATTTCTGTCGAGTTGAACGACCATCAGGGCGCATATGCCGCTTACCTGCAGAACATCTTCATCTCTTCGCTGTATGTCCAGATGCTCTACCGCAAGGGCAGCACGGACGGACAGTCCATGTACATCGCCATCTTGAAATTCTTCGGAACGGTGGCACCCAGCGCCATGGGCGCCATTACCTGCATGCTGGCGTACGGCATTTCCGTCGGCGACTTCCTGAAGCCGGCGTTCATGCCGCTCATGAAGTTCCTGGTCATCGGCTGCATGATCTTCGATGTCACGTACATCGTCCTGCTGTACAGACAGTTCAAGCATGAAGGCAAGAACCCCTGGACGCGGAAACCTTTAGTAACTGAATAACCTTTTTCCTGATACATCATCTAAACGAAAGCCGTCGGGCGTTTGCCCGGCGGCTTTTGTGTTTACCTAAAAGGTAAATTTACAGTTGATGCAAAAGGGGTTGTGCAGTATAATGAATTTACCTGAAAGGTTAATGACAGGAGGGCAGGAAATGACAGAGAAAACAATGGTAGCGATTCCACCCGGAGCCACTATTAAAGAACAGTTGGAGCAGCGACAAATGACGCAAAAAGAATTTGCCGCCCGGATAGATCTTTCCCAGAAACATGTCAGCCATCTGATCAATGGCACCGTGCAGCTGACTCCTGAAGTGGCATATCGTCTGGAAATGGTGTTTGGTATCCCGGCAAGATTCTGGAACAATCTGGAAGCAATTTATCGGGAAAAACTGGTTCAAATCGAACATCAGAAAGAAATCGAAAAGGAGTATGAAATAGCTCGCCAGTTTCCTTACCAGAAACTTGCGCAGGAGGGGTATGTCAAAGAAACAAGGGACCATGAAGAAAGGGTCATACAGCTCAGACAATTTTTTGAAGTTTCCAAGCTGGAGGTTCTAATGGAGATGACTTTTAAAAACGCAGGTCTCCCTTATCAAACGACAAAGCGAGATATTCGGCTTTTGGTCGAAACTCAAAAACAAAGGTGGGCCGAAAGAATAAAGCTTGAGAGAGCACTTGATGAAGCGGAAAAACACGCAAAGGCTGACCCGACCCGGCTTTCGCATCAGGAAGTCTTTTCGTCAGTTCGAGAGAACTTGAAAGGGTCAGCAGATGGCTAAAAAGTACGGTTTAACATATTTGCCGGACTTCTATAATGATTTAAATGAAACAGTACAATATGTTTCCTATTCGTTGGGAAATCCTTATGCTGCATCAACCCTGATTGACAAGGTGGAAAAGGCTATCCTGAAAAGGCTCGAATGCCCGGAAGCATTTGAACCATACCAATCTTTGAAAGAAAGGGAATGGCCTTATTACAGAATCTACGTCGAGAATTATGTCATTTATTATGTGGTGATCCACGAACCAGATAGTTCTCGGACGATGGAGGTTCGCCGACTCCTTTATGGCGGCCGTGACCGTGCTGGATTGATTTGAAAAAAGAAGCCGCTGAGCTGACGCTCGGCGGCTTTTGTGTTGCCCGTCATATTTGTCGTGTGGAGGGTGGCGGTTTCCCGTTGCTATGCGGGTGTGATGAGAGGCGTGCGGCGGGTAGAATGAGAGTGGAGAAAACTGTTTGCAAGAAGGGAACACTCTTATGAAGAAACTGACTGTCATCACCGGTGGCGCCGGCGGTATGGGCCGGGCCATCGCGAAGAAGATCGGCCCCGAGTACGACCTCGTGCTGGCCGATCGCTCGGAAGAGGCGCTTGCCAAAGCGGTCGAGGAACTGACCGCGCTTGGCATCACGGCACACACGTTCGTTGTGGACATTGCGGAGCAGGCGAGCGTTCAGAAGCTCGCCGACTACGCTGCGTCCCTTGGAGAAGTGAAGAATGTCATTCATACAGCCGGTGTATCGCCCACGAACACGAAGGCAGACGATGTGCTGAAGATCAACGGCCTCGGCACCATGTACATGACCGAAGCGTTCTACCCGGTCATGGCCGGAGGCGGCGTCATGATCAACTTCGGCTCGGTCGCGGCGTATACGCTCGAGCCGCAGGAGGAGTGGTATGACGTCTTTGACAACTGTGAGGACGAGGACTTCTACGACCAGCTGCTCGAACTCGTGGCGCCGTTCCAGGGCGACGACTTCGCGTATGCCGGCACCTGCTACGCCATCATCAAGCGCTTCGTCATCTACTACACGCAGAAGAACGTCGGCCGGTTCGCCGAGAAGGACACGCGCATTCTGTCCGTGTCGCCCGGCTCGTACCTGACGCCGATGCACCAGCTGCTCATCGACCTCGAGCCGGACACCGCAGAGTGTCAGCTCGACCTCATCCCGAAGGGCCGCTGGGGCCACCCGTATGAGATCGCTGAACTCATCGGCTTCCTGGTCTCCCCGGGAGCCGGGTTCGTCTCCGGCATCGACATCCTGGCCGATGGCGGACAGACCGCGTTCACGTTTGTGGAACAGCTGTAAATCGCCGAAAGGAGAAGCTTTATGGACCTCAACACATTGTTTGATTATGAAGGCAAGACCGTCGTCGTGTCCGGCGCGTACTCGGGCATGGGCCGCGCGGCCGCGAAGCTGCTGTCCGAGCTGGGCGCGGAGGTGTATACCATCTGCCGGCGGAACGGGCGGCACAGTGACCTGGACTTCCCGGTCGCGGGCGAGTTCCGTGCGGACTTCGGCGTGAAGGAAGATATCGACAAACTGGCGGAGGAGCTGCCGGCGCACATCGACGCGCTGTTCCTGTGCCACGGCATTGCCCTGAACTCCGACGGCAGCAACACGCTGGACGTCCAGAAGGTGAACTTCCTCGGGCACAAGTATCTCCTCGAGAAGGTCATCGACAAAGTCGTGGACTGTGGTTCGGTGAGCATCATCGGTTCCGCCGGCGGCTTCGACTGGGAGACGTCCTTCGAGAACTGCATGGAAGTCATCGAGGCCGCGACCTACGAGGACGCGCTGGCCTGGTACGAGGCGCACCCGGCGGAGATCGCCAGCGGGTACGTCTTCTCGAAGCAGTGTCTCAACACCTACGTCCGGGCGATGTGCCACGAGCCCATGTACATCGACCGCAAGATCCGCCTCAACCTCATCGCGCCCGGCAACACCGACACCGGGCTGAAAGAGGACTTTGGCGCCGGCACATCGCCGAGCGGGAACGTGGAGGAAGGCCTCGAGATCATCGAGTCCCTGTTCCTCGACTCCTGGGACGGCTACTGGGCTTCGCCCGAGCAGATGGGCTGGCCGCTGGCCGCCATCGGCTCGAAGATGTTCAACTACATGAGCGGGCAGATCATCTACCTTGACTATGGCGTCAGCGCCACCTGGCAGGTGGATTCGCTGTAACAGGAATAGAAAAGAGAAAGCCGCTGAGCGTTGGGCTCAGCGGCTTTGTTTTATGGAGTTGTTTGAGTTGATGAGGACGAGCGGTACATCGCCCAAGGGCTAGATGCCCAGTGCGCGGCGTACTTTCCGTTCCACGTATTTGATGTCGAGCGGGGCTTTGTTTGTTTCGAAGCTGTAGATCATGCAACCGCCGTCATACATGCCGTTTTCTTCGTAGATCTTCATTTTCTCGAACGCGTTGCGTGCGTAGTTGCCGTCCTCTTCCTGGTCGTCCAGTTTGCCGAAGTGCTCCAGGTACAGTTCGCGTCGGTTCTTGACGTCGAGGATCGTGAAGTCCGGGCGCCAGGTTTTCTTGTGGCCATTCACGACTACTTCGATGGGGTATTCGTAGCGATAGGGAATGTGAAGCCGGTAGAGGAGGTTGGCAATGAGCTGCTCCGACTTGGACCGGACTCGTTCCCCGCGGTCCGTGATGTACACCGCAGCATCTGCTTTGAACCATCCCGGCTCGTAGGTGACTTCCTCCCATTGCTTGCGGTACTGGTCGTCGGTCGGGATGACGGGCGTGACGAGTTTTTGCCTGGCGGGGGAAAGCGTTTCGTAGACCTCCTCTACGGTGGTGTTTGGAAAGTGGCTGGCGAGGAGTTTCCAGGCCTGGAGTTCGAGCTCGGCGGCGTGGAGCACTTTTTTGTCGTAGGATTTTTGGGCGAGGGCTTTTGCGATGTCGAGATGGGCGTTGTCGAGGTAGGTGCCTCCTGAACGGTCTCCAGGAGCCACGTGATAGTACCGAGCTTTTCCATGTGCCGTAACGATTCTTAACGAACCGACAGGGGCTTTGCTAAGTCGCCGGCGTTTTTCTTCGATTAGTTTTACTAATGCTTGCTGTCGATGGGTTGAATGAAGATTTTCCACGGTTTTACTCCTTTTAAAACTATTGGTCAGTTCAATATTCAACCACATTATGCGTATCTGGCAAATGTGGTTGTCGTTTCTTGAGGCGAATGAGGAAGAAAGAGTCAAGTCCATATTTGTGTGTAAATTCCTTCAGGGATGTGTCAGGTCATGCCGCTTCCAGAAGTGCTCTCTGCTCTAGCGCGATCCTCTCAAGTTTGTGGCATGCATCCGGAAAAGCTTTCCAAGCAGGCTTGGACAACC
>JAFRHS010000015.1 GCA_017433225.1 Clostridia bacterium | reverse complement strand
GGCCGCGCCGTAAAGCAAACATGCCGGTGGCATGTTTGTAGGTGCGGGAGTTGCGGCAGCAACTCGGTGTGGTTTCGCAAAGCGAAAGCACGTCGAGCCCTGTTTGGGGCGCGAAGTGGCTGCGAAGCGAAAGCACGTCGAGCCCTGTTTGGGGCGCGAGGTAGTTGCGAAGCGAAAGCACGTCGAGCCCTGTTTGGGGCGAGGTGTCACAAAGAATCCTATATCTCCAGCTCCGGGTTCACCAGCACCCGCACATTCACCGGCCGGTACTCATCCAGCTGCGGGCAGTAATGGTTTTCTTTCGTGCATCGGTACCGGAACCCCTGCTTCAGCTGCAGTCGTTCCGACCGGTCGTTATTGGTGAAGGAGACAACATAGATCCGGGTCAGACCGAGTTCCGTAAACCCGTGGTGGATGGCCGCCTGTGACGCTTCGAAACCGTACCCGTTCCCCCAGTAAGGGGCACCGAGCCAGATGCCGAGTTCCGCCTCGTCTTTCTGCAGGGGCAGGTTGCTCTGGCCAGGGAACTGGTAGCCGCAGGAACCCATGAGTTCTCCGGTCTCTTTCAACGTGACGGCATAGTTCTCAGGCGCGATCAGTATATCGCCGATGACTCTGTAGCTCTCGGCCAGATTCTGATGAGGCTTCCAACCGGCTCTCGGCCCGACGTTCGGGTCGCGCGCGATCTCGAAGAGCGCTTCCGCATCGGACTTCTCCCAGGGGCGCAGGATGAGCCGTTTCGTCTCCAGCTGCATGCAAAAACCTCCTCTGTACAGGCTTCTTTGAAGCCAGTATACAGGGGAGGTCTTTTTCTGTCAAAAGCACATATGTTATGAAGAGGAGAGTTCCCGTCCTTTTATAAACATATTAAACAAAATCTTATCTTGACGGAATAAGTTTTTATGCACTACACTTAAAGTGGTTCGAACATATTTGAGCAATCGAAAGAAAGGAGAATGAAATCTTATGCCAGCTGACTACAAGCCGTTCGACAAACAGGAATGGCTTCGTCTCGAAAAGAAAGCGAACGATCTGCGTCATCTGACCGTCAAGACGGTCTCCTGGGGCGGGTCCGGGCACATCGGAGGAGGCATGTCCGCGCTGGACGCGCTGACCATCCTCTATCACCGTTTCATGAAACTCGATCCGAAGGACCCCGACTGGCCGGATCGTGACCGGTTCGTCCTCTCGAAGGGCCATGCCGCCATCGCCTATGCTCCTGTCCTCGTGGATTTCGGCTACATGCCGGAGGAGGAGCTCCACATCTTCAACCTGACCGGCGCGAAGATCGGCATGCACCTTGACTGCAACAAGGTCCGCGGCTGTGACGTTTCCACCGGTTCTCTCGGACATGGTCTGTCCCTCGCCGTCGGTCTTGCGCTCGCGGGCCGTCAGAACAAAAAAGACTACATGGTCTACTGTATGACCGGTGACGGAGAGCTCAACGAAGGCTCCAACTGGGAAGGCGCTATGGCTGCCGCTCAGTTCCAGCTCTCCAACGTCGTCGTCCTCGTCGACAACAACAAACTGATGATCGACGGCGCTGTCAAAGATGAAATGAACATCGAGCCTGTCGATGACAAGTTCAAAGCGTTCGGCTTCGACGTCCTTCGCGTCGACGGCCACAACATGAAAGAATTGAACGGCGCGATCGAAGCGGCGATCAAGAACCATCAGAACGGCGGAACGAAACCGACCGCCATCATCATGGACACCGTCAAAGGCGAAGGCATCGACTTCATCGCCGGGGACTACACCTGGCACTACGGTTCCTTCTCTGATGAAATGTTTGAAAAAGCGCATGCGTCTCTCGACGAATACTATCAGAGACGTGTCGCCCGCGCGGAAAAGGAGGGTTAAGTTATGGGAGGAATGGTATACACAAGCCTCGATACGACCAAACTCTCCACGGCGGAGTGTTACGGTCTGGCTCTTGTCGAACTCGGCAAAGAGCATCCGGAAGTCGTCGGCCTCACGGCTGACCTTGCCAAGTCCACGAAGATCGGCGTATTCGGAAAAGAATTCCCGGACCGCTTCTACAATGTCGGTATCGCGGAACAGAACATGTTCGGCATCGCTGCAGGTCTTGCGAAAAACGGCCTCGTGCCCTTCGCTTCCACCTTTGCCATCTTTGCGGCGGCCCGGTCTCTGGACCAGATCCACACGGACATCGCTTACATGAATGTCCCGGTCAAGATCATCGGCACCCATGCCGGCACCTCGTTCGGCCAGGCGGGTTCCACCCACCACTGCATCATCGACCTCGCGGTCATGCGGTCCCTGCCGAACTTCACCGTCATCAACCCCTGCGACGGCGCGGAGACCTTCCACGCGGTCAAGGCGGCATACGATATCCCCGGCCCGGTCTACATCCGGATCAACCGCGGTTTCGACCAGGTCATCTATCCGAACGTCCAGGACGTTCCCTTCGAGTGGGACAAAGCGACCACGATGAAAGAGGGCAACGACCTCACCATCATCGCCTGCGGTTCCTGTGTCTTCGAATCTATGCAGGCAGCCCGCATGATCAAGGCGGATGCCGGTCTCAACGTCCGGGTCCTCAACATGCACACCATCAAGCCGCTTGACAAAGAGGCCGTCATCAAAGCCATCGATGAGACCGGCGTCATCGTCACCGCGGAAGACCACGTGACTCAGGGCGGTCTCGGTTCTGCCGTCGCCGAAGTCATCGCGGACTACGGCAAGCCCTGCAAGTTCAAGATGCTCGGCCACGACAACTCGTTCTCCACGATCGGCCTCCAGGAAGACCTTCTGGCCATCGCGGGGATCGACGCGAACGGCATCACCAACACGATCTCCAAGCTGATCGACGTCGACTTCGACACCGACCTCAGCTGGAAAGATGAATATTAAGGAAGGAGCGACCAGCATGCCCAGCAATGAAACTCTGTATACCAACAAAGTCTTCCAGGCAGCGGCACTTCCGCTCCTGAAAGTCATCGCGACGGATGTCCCGTCCCTGCACAAACAGTTCAAGGGCGTTGACGCGATCTACCAGGTCTCCGCCAAGACGGACGACGGCCTTGCGGCAGTCCACTTCCATGTGGAAAACGGCGAGTGGACCAAGGTCCATCTGGAGCCCTACAGCGGCGACCAGAAGATCGACGCCGAACTCGCGTTCTCCTCGATGGAGAAGATGAACGCCTTCATGAAGGGCGACATGATGAAACTGCCGGCCTTCAAGATCGGCAACTTCAAGAAGTTCGTCCTGTTCATGCAGGTCCTGCTCAAGATGTCTTCGCTGCTCAACATGGAGCAGCCGCCGGAAGACGAGAAGACTCAGGTCCTGCTCTGCAAGCTTTACTTCTATCTCCTGTCCTCCGGCATCTCCGCCCTCAACAAGATGGGCGAGCCGAAGATCAGCGAATGGGTCAAAGCCTCTCCGGACCGCTGCTACCAGTGGACCGTCGAAGGGTATCCCGAAACGACCGCTTACCTTCGCGTCAAGGAAGGGAAGTCCAAGGCCGGTCGCGGTGCATATCCGAGAGCAAAACCCTTCTTTACGATGAAATTCGACACCCCGAAATCCGCTCTTCTCATCCTGCTCGACATCGGTGACATGTTCGACATGACCGCCAATTCGCAGCTGATCATGGAAGGCGGCCCGGAATTCGGCGTCCAGATCGGCGACATGATGATGCATGTCGGCGGCTATGCCAAGTGAGGATAAGATATGGATGCAAAAACGTTAGCGTATATCAATCTGAACGCGATCCTCGGTTCTATCCCGCGTCTCTGTGAGATGGTGCCCGAGGCAAAGAAACTGATCGAGGGAAAAGATGTCTCTATCGGATTCGATGTGAAAGACGGCCCCGCCGCCACCCTCGTCTTCAAAGACGGGAAATGCTCCTTCGTCGAAGGCGTCAACAACTGTGACGTCAAGCTCCCGTTCTCTTCTCCCGAGAAGTTCAACGGACTCATCGACGGCACGACGACGCCCATCCCGTCCAAAGGATTCACCAAGATCGGCTTCCTTCTGAAGAATTTCACGAAGCTCACCGATATCCTGACCAATTATCTCCAGCCGGAACCCTCCGCGCTGAAGGACCCGAAGTTCTTTGAGACCAGCACCATCCTCATGTTCCACCTCATCGTGGAAGCTCTGGCTCAGATCGGCAACCACGATGACATCGGCAAGTTCTCTGCGAGCTACATCACGGACGGCGCCATCAAAGTCGCGATCGGCGACGGCCCCGCCGCTGCCATCGATGCGAAGAACCACGTGCTGAAGGCGATCCACGAGGACCCGGGCGACAACTACACGAGCTGCATGGAGTTCAAGGACATCCGTGTCGCAAGAGACCTGTTCGACGGCAACATCAATGCGGTCGCATCGATCGGCCAGGGGAAAGTCCGCATCCGCGGTATGATCTCCCAGGTGGACAACGTCAACCGCATCCTCGACAGAGTCGCACTCTATTTGACGTAAAGGAGGAGAGATCATGCATAAAGTTTATGAATTCCCGAAGAGCCGGGAAGCGTTCGCTCATGCCTGCGAAGTGATCCCCTCCGGCATTTACGGCCACCAGGGTCCCGCGGAAGGATGCTACATCCCCATCGAAGCGTTCCCGCTCTATTCCCAGAAAGCTCAGGGGAGCTATCTCTGGGACCTCGACGGCAACCGGTTCATCGATTACATGTGCGCGTACGGCCCCAACATCCTCGGGTACAACGACCCCGATGTCGATGAGGCCGCGGCAAGACAGAGGGCCATCTCGGACTGCACCACGCTGCCGAACCCCATCATGATCGATTTCGCCGACCTCTTGGTCGACACCGTCGCCTCCGCCGACTGGGCGTTCTTCGCCAAGAACGGCAACGACGCCACCTCCGGTGCGGTCATGTGCGCGAGAGCGCACACCCACCGCAAGAAGATCGTCTTCTTCAAGGGCTATTACCACGGTGTATCGCCCTGGACCCAGAAGATCGACTACGCCGGCGTCATTCCGGAAGACGTGGAAAACAACATCTATGTCGACTGGAACAACTATGACCAGCTCGCTCAGGCGTTCGAGGACAACAAGGACGAGATCGCCGCGGTCATCGCCCAGCCCTACATGCACGGAAACTTTGCCGACAACACCTTCCCGGCGAAGGACTTCTGGGCAAAGGTCCGCAAACTCTGCGACAACGCCGGCACCGTCCTCATCGTGGACGACGTCCGTGCAGGGTTCCGGATGGATCTCGCGGGCTCCGACCACTACTTCGGCTTCGAAGCCGACCTCATCTGCTTCTGTAAAGCGTTGGCGAACGGCTACAATGTCTCCGCCATCTGCGGCAAGAAGCATATGATGAACGCGATGAGCTCCCTCGCTTTCACCGGTTCCTACTGGATGAGCGCCGTTCCCTTTGCGGCAGGCATCGCCTGCATCGAGAAGATGAAACGGATCAACTGCCCGCAGCTGCTCATCGACAAGGGACAGATGCTGAAAGACGGCCTTCTCGCGACCGCGAAGAAGTACGACTACGACCTCCATGTCACCGGCATCCCGTCACTCTTCTACCTGCGGATCGCCGATGACCTGAGCCTCATGCTCCACCAGGAGTGGGTCGCAGAATGTGTCAAACGCGGCATCTTCATCACGAACCACCACAACCATTTCATCAACGCGTCTCTCTCCGACGAGGACATCAAGGAGACCATCGAGATCGCCGATGAAGCTTTCTCCATCATCAAAGAGCGTCATTCCTGACGCACGAAAAAAGACCTCCGAATCTCTTCGGAGGTCTTTTGTTTTGTCCTGGGCGATTTATTTCACCGTAAGGGTCAGATCCAGCGTGTTTTCCTGGATGGACTCGTAGTTCTGGTCGGTGGAGAAGTTGATGTAGGCGACCACTTTGTAGTTGCCGGCGGGGATGCCGTCGTACTCTTTGTACTCATCGGCTCCGGTCCAACGGATGACGTACGGTTCTCCCTTTTTCAGGGTGACACGGCTCGTGGCGCGGGAATGGAACTCGTCGGAGAGCATCGCCTGTCCGTTCTCGTCTTCCATACTGATGGAGCCGAGGTCGTCGACGCACCAGAGGTCGATGGTCTCCTGGTCTCCCGTGTATTCGATGGAGAGCGTGACGTCGAAGGGGGCGTCAGGGGAGAGGGTAGCGCCGTTGAACTCGAACCCTTTCGCCTGCAGAGTGTACTCGAAGTCCTCTGCCGTGGCGGTCACGGTGTTGATCTCGGTTTCTTCGGTCCTTGCGCATGCCGCAGCGATGACGGCGGCGAAAGCGAGGGTCAGTGCCAGTATAATGGAGAGTAGTTTCTTGTTCACGATCTATGTCACCTGTTTCGGGAATTCTTTAAAAATGCGTATTTATTATACGAGGGAGCGGGTCAGAAAAAAAGTGGAAATTATGAACAGTTGCTATGTTCCAAAACAGAATAATAACGCCACGATTAGCACTCCGATAAAAGAAGTGCTAAAACTTAACAGTTTATTCACACATTCATGAGAATAATGATTATAATAGTAGATGTCAGAAGGAAAAAAGAGTACAGCCACTGACAAACCCCTCCGGTTTTCACTGACCCGAAACCGAGCTCATCCCCACATGGGCCAGAAGTTTTACAGTCTACGACAGACTTGGAGGTAACAGCTATGATGAACAGAAACTGCAATTGGCTTACCACGTATGACCCGTTCGACCCGTTCCAGAAACTGGACAAAGTCTTTTTCGGAGATCCCTTCTTCTCGAATGCCACGACCGCCGTTGCCGCTTTCGGCACGGACGTGACCGACGAAGGGGACTTCTATAAACTGACAGCAGACCTTCCAGGCTTCAAGAAAGATGACATCCAGATCGACGTCGATAACGGGATCCTTACGATCTCGGCCGAACGCAACGAAGAGACGGAAGACCAGGACAAGAAGGGAAGATACATCCGCAGAGAACGGACCTACGGTTCGTACAAGCGGTCCTTCGACCTCTCTGAAGTGGACGACGACAAGATCACTGCAAAGTATGTCGACGGCGTCCTGACCCTGGAACTTCCGAAGAAGCAGATCCAGGAAGTCGACAGTAAAAAGAGCATTACGATCGATTGACAGATCCTTCCAACTCCTTTCTCAAAACATCACACAAAAAGAGAAACAAGGCAGACGATTGCTCGTCTGCCTTGTTTCTGTTTCCCCTATCTGAATTCTCCTATCGAATTCATCGATATTATAAACGGAGACGGTTTTCTCTGTCATTAGGGGAAACGACAAAAATACACTTTGTTTTTTGTACGAAACGACTATACACGTACAATTAACGATGTGATTGTTCGATAATTTAAGGATTTTTTAAGATATTTTTTTGCGATTTACAGAAAGCGGATCGCCATGACGATGATCGCGACCATGAATGCGGCGGTCAGCGCCAGAAGGACAGCGCGCTCGATGATGGCGGTCTTTCTCAGGATCTCCCGGTTGCGTTTGGCTTTTTCCGACAGCTGTTCATCGGACAGGACGGAAGTCTCCGGCAGCTCTTCTTCCGGAAGGGGGCGTTTTTCTTCTGACATGAGTATGTCTCCTCTCGTTGGTCTTTGGGGTTCGGACCCCTACATGCGCATTCTACCTGTCTATTTTCTCCTTGTCAAACCGTCTTTATATATTATACAATAATGTGTAAAAGATTTTCCGGGAAAGGGGTGCTCCGCATGGCTGCCAGCAACACCACCGAGACGGTCATCGTCGAGAGCACGAAAGACCTGATGCGGCAGATGACGATCGACAAGATCTCCGTCACAGACATCTGCGACCACGCCGGCATCTCCCGCCGGAATTTCTACCGGTACTTTGTCGACAAGTACAAAGTCATCGACACCATCTATCGCCGGGACCCGGTCGTCAACGTGGAACTGCCGGAGGACTGGACGGTGTGGGATTATTTCCCGGAGCTCTGCAAAGGGCTTGCCAAAGACCGCCGGTTCTATCTGTACGCGTTCCTCTACAAGGGGAAACACAGTTTCCGCAGCTACTGCATCGAGCAGATCCATCCCATCGTTGCCCGGGACTTCAAGGACATCCTGGAAGGGGAGCAGCTCTTCCATTTCTACATCTCGCACATCTCCAACATGTGTTTTGACTACTTCGTACTCTGGCTCTCTCAGGAAAGGCCCATCCCGCCCGAAGACTTCGCACGGTGGGTCGCCAAAAAGGTATCGCTCCTGGCGGCCAGACAGGCGGAACTCTCCAAAGAACCGCCGAAGTGTCTCGACGATCGACTCCTGCCGACCCCGGCAGAAGAATACCACGAGGAAGGTGACTGACCAGATGAAACAGTCTCTTGAACAGCTTTCGGAACAGTTCGTTTCCGCACAGAAAACGATCTCCCGTGTCCAGCCGCTGCTCAGCATGTATGCCTATCCGATCTGCGCCGAACTGTTCGTCGAACGGGGCGTGGAACCGGACCTCAAAAAACTGAAAAAATGCGAGCGCATCCTCATCAAGAAGGCGGGTCTTTTCTCCGACTTTTCGGGGACGTCCGCCCTCGTCATCATCTCCCTGCTCTCCATGAGTGAGGACCCGGAGGCGATGTACGACCGGCTGAAAGACGCCCGCGACCTCGTCCGCCGCTATTTCCCGCCCGTTCCCGACTACGTGGCCCTGGCCGCTATCGTCCTCAATGAGGAAGAGGACCAGACCAAATGGGAGGAGACGGCCCGCAAGGCAGCGGACATCTATAACGGACTCAAGAAAAAGCACCGCATCCTCACGTCCGGCGGGGACATCCTGCTCTCGCTGCTCCTGGCCCGTTCCGGCAGGGAGCGGGAAGTGGTGACCGCCGACGCCAAGGCCTGCGCCGAACGGCTTTCGGAGCATCAGCTGGACCCGAAGAGCCTGCAGGCTCTGTGCCGTGTCCTGTCTCTGGCAGACGGCACACCGGACGAAAAGTGCGAGCGGTTCACCCGGCTCTACGAACTCCTCAAAGACCGCGGACGCAAGTACGGCAAAGAGTACCAGATCCCCATGCTGGGCCTTGCTGCCATGCTGCCGCAGGAGATCGAAGAGATCGCGGAGGACATCATCGACGTCGACAACTACCTGTCGAAAGAAGAGATGTACAAGGGCATCGTCCCGCGGTACTCGAAGACCGTCCGCCTCATGCATGCGGCCATGGTCGTCGCCGGCAGCGGCGGCAGCGCGCAGAACCTGTACATCGCCATGGAGATCACCATGTGGATGCTGTTCGACGTCCTCTTTATCTGACAATACCCCTGGAAGGGAGAACCATTACCAATGGAATACAAATTTTCTGACAAGATCGCGAGCCTCAAACCCAGTGCGGTCCGCGAGATCCTGAAGTCCACGTCCGACCCTGAAGTCATCTCGCTCGCGGCGGGCAACCCTGCCCCCGAAGCGTTCCCGGTGGAGGACATCCGGAAGATCGGCAAAGAGATCCTCGACAACGAGCCCATCCTTGCCCTGCAGTACGGTGTGACCGAAGGCTACCAGCCTCTGATCGACGAGCTGAAGGCGATGGTGAAGCGCCGCCTTTGCATCGGCAAAGACTTCGATTCGCTCATTGTCACGAGCGGCGCCACCCAGATCATGGAACTCGTCACGAAGGTCCTCTGCAACGAGGGGGACTCCATCGCCGTCGAAGACCCGTCCTTCATCGGTTCCCTCAACGCGTTCCGCTCCTACGGCGTCAACCTGCGCGGTGTCCCCGTCGACGCCGACGGCATCAACATCGAAGCCCTCGAAGAGACGCTGAAGTCAGACGACAAGATCCGCTTCCTCTACACGATCCCGAACTTCCAGAACCCGGCGGGCTGTACCATGTCGCTCGAAAAGAGAAAAGCGGTGTACGACCTCGCCTGCAAGTACGACATCATCGTGATGGAAGACAACCCCTACGGCGATTTACGGGTCGCCGGCGAAGACCTCCCCTGCATCAAGAGCTTCGATGAAGAGGGACGGGTCGTCTATGCCGGTACGTTCTCGAAAGTCATCGCCCCCGGCATCCGTGTCGGCTACGCGGTCGGCCCGGCTCCCATCCTCGCCAAGATGACGGTCGGCAAGCAGACGGAGGACGTCCACAACGTCATGTTCTCCCAGCTGCTCGTCTACCACTGGCTGAAGGAATATGACCTCGAAGCCCATGTCGAAAAGATGCACGGCATCTACCGCAAAAAGCTCAACCTCATGTGCGACCTCATCGACAGTGAACTCGGCGACTATGTCACGTACGTCCGTCCCGAAGGCGGCCTCTTCGTCTGGTGCAGACTCGACGACCGGCTCCCGATGATGGACTTCTGTGCCAGAGCCGTCGAAAAGAAAGTCGCCGTCGTCCCGGGCACCGCGTTCCTCGCCGACCCGGAGAGCACCACACAGTATATCCGCCTCAACTTCTCGACGCCCACCGATGAGGACATCGAGAAAGGCTTAAAACTTCTCGGCGAAGTCGCACGGGAAATGATTGGAGAATAATCGAATGGAAGAAAAACAGAAACGCGTCCTGAGCCTCATCCAGCCGAGCGGCATCCCGACCCTCGGCAACTACCTCGGCGCTCTCAAGAACTGGAGCGACATCGCGGATGAGTACGAATGTGCCTTCGGCGTCGCCGACCTGCACGCCATCACCGTTCGCCAGGACCCGCAGAAATTCCGCAAACAGGTCAGCGACATGTACGCGCTGCTGCTGGCGCTCGATCTGAAACCGGAGAAGAACATCATCTTCGTTCAGAGCCAGGTCCCGACCCACGCCCAGATGGGCTGGATCCTCGACTGCTACACCCAGTTCGGTGAGATGTCCCGCATGACCCAGTTCAAGGACAAGTCGAAGCAGCATGCCGACAACGTCAATGTCGGTCTGTTCTCGTACCCCGCCCTCATGGCCGGAGACATCCTGCTCTACCAGGCCAACTACGTGCCGGTCGGCGCGGACCAGAAACAGCATCTGGAGATCTGCCGCGACATCGCGAACCGGTTCAACGGCCTCTATGGAGATGTGTTCACCATCCCCGAGCCGCTGATCCGCGACACCGGTGCCCGCATCATGAGCCTCACCGACCCGACGAAGAAGATGAGCAAGTCGGACCCGAACCCGAAGTCCTACGTCTCCATCTTCGACGAGCCGAACGTCATCGCGAAGAAGATCCGTTCCGCCGTCACCGACTCGGAAGCCTGTGTCCGCTATGCGGAAGGGAAGGACGGGGTCAACAACCTCATGTCCATCTACTCCTGCGTTACCGGCCTTACCAACGAGCAGATCGAAGACGAATTCGCCGGCAAAGGCTATGGCGACTTCAAGAACGCGGTGGCCGATGCCGTCATCGCATCGCTCGAACCGCTTCAGACCGAGTTCAAACGCGTCTCTTCCGACCGTGCCTACCTCGAACAGTGCATGAAGGAAGGCGCCGAGAAGGCGACCTATGTCTCCTCGAAGACCTTGAACAAGGCCATGAAGAAAATTGGGTTTTACCAGTTCAAAAAATAAGAAAGGAAGTGAACTGCATGGACGTTCCGGATAGTAGCTATCACTTGTGCACATCCGTCAACAACAGAACAGCATCCGGCGCCCGTCAGGACACTTGACCTCACTCAGGAAAAACAGTGCCCTCTGTCTTCGCGCGTGCGGATGACAGGGGGCATTTATTATGGAAGAAAGAACCTATGAAGCAGAGCTCGCCATGCTGGTGGCCGGGGACTTCTCCGGTCTGCGCAAAGAGCTCTCCGAATGGAACGAAGTCGACATCGCCGATTTCCTCGAGGAACTGGAACCGAAAGACATGATCAAGGTGTTCCGCATCCTCCCGAAGGACATCTCCGCCGAGGTCTTTTCCTACCTCGAAGCGGACAACCAGGAGAGCATCGTCGCGAGCATCACGAACAAGGAACTGCGGAACCTCGTCGATGACCTGTACCTCGATGACGTGGTCGACTTCCTCGAAGAAGTACCGGCCAATGTCGTCACCCGAGTCCTGAAGGTCACGAGCCCGGACACCCGCAAAGAGATCAATACGTTCCTGAACTACCCGGAGGACTCCGCCGGCAGCATCATGACGAACGAGATGATCACCCTGCACGACAGCATGACCGTGCGGGATGCCATCCGATACATCCGCGCCACCGGTGAAGACAAGGTCTCCATCTACACGGTCTACTGCATCGATGCCACCCGGCACCTCATCGGGACCATCGAACTCGCGGACCTCATCTACCACCCGTCGGACACCCTCATCCGGGACATCATGGACGACGACAAACAGCTCATCTTCGTCCGGACCATGGATGACCAGGAAGAAGTGGCCGAAGTCGTTAAACACTACGACCTTCTGAGCGTACCCGTCGTCGACAAGGAAGACCGCCTCGTCGGCATCGTCACGGTCGACGACGTCATCGACATCCTGCAGGAAGAGGCGACGGAAGATATCGAAAAAATGGCCGCCATCACGCCGACCGACAAACCGTACCTCCGCACCGGCATCTTCGAGACCTACAAGGCCCGGATGCCCTGGCTCCTGCTCCTCATGATTTCCGCGACCTTTACCGGTGCCATCATCACGAAGTTCGAGAACGCGCTCGCCACCTTCGTGGTCCTGACCGCCTACATCCCGATGCTCATGGACACCGGCGGTAACTCCGGCTCCCAGGCGAGCGTCTCCGTCATCCGTGCCCTGTCCCTGGGCGATGTGGAGTTCCGCGATGTACTGCGCGTCATTTGGAAAGAAATCCGCGTCGCGGTCCTCTGCGGCCTCACCCTCGCGCTGGCGAATTTCGCCAAGCTGCTCCTGATCGACAAGCTGGTCCTCACGGTGGCTCTCGTCGTCTGCCTGACGCTGGTCCTCGTGGTCCTCGTCGCGAAGATCATCGGCTGTACGCTGCCGATGCTCGCGGACAAAGCAGGCCTCGACCCGGCGGTCATGGCATCCCCCTTCATCACGACGCTCGTCGACGCCATCGCGCTGGTCACCTACTTCAAACTGGCGACGGTGCTGTTGCACATCGCCTGAACAAAACAAAACGATTCGTATGGTTTCCTGCAAACCATACGAATCTTTTTTTGCCATAACGACCGTTCGGTCGCCAAAATCGACCGCTCGCGGCAGGCAACCCGTTTTTTACGAATCTTACGCTTATAATAGAGATACCCGGGAAACCAGCCAATACACGCGCGTGTTGGAAAGGAAACCTCATGTATCTCGAAGAAGAACGGACCATTGAAGCGGTCCTGCGTGCCACCCTCGAAGCCCGGACCGGAGACCTGCGTTTGAGACTCGTCGACCGGTTTCGGGAACAGGGGTATGAGGCGCTGGCGGTGGGGAAGGAACCCCGGCCGGACGCCCCCTCGGTCGTCGTCTTCGACAACCCGAACTACGCGGTCATCTATCTCTTCACGGAAAAGAGCATGAACGAAGCGGAGTTCGAAGTCTTCCGGAAGGAAGCACAGGCGTTTGCCTGGGACCACGATGCCGCGGCCTATTTCGTCCACGTGAACGAACCGCTCATTCAGCGGGGAAGCGGCTGAACCGGACTCCGGTGTCGAGGCCTTCTGCCTGAAGGCGGATCGACAGGAGTTCTTCCGTCGTTCCGTGGAGCCGGGCTGCCTCTCTGATCGAGAGGCCCCGGTTCTCGGGGCGGCAGAACTCCTCGACGGCCCGCTCAGGAATGAGCAGGAGACTGGCGAACAGGTTCGCGTCCCGCTCGAACCGGTTTTCCATCCGGTAGAGTTCGTAGTCGTTGAACACACCGCGCGACGCCGCCTCGCGGTGGAGCAGATGGTGTCCCAGTTCGTGGGCACAGACGATTCTTTGCAGCTCCTCCGGCAGGTCCCGGTCGATCGCGATGAACGGGATCTCGTTCAACACGAGGTAGAACCCTTTGAGGTCCCCGAGCGGAAAGTATCGGACGCGGACGTGCATCGCCTCCGCCAGGGCAACGGGATCGGGACGGTCGTCATCGAACCCGTATTTGTCTTTGAGGTCGGCGATGAGCGTCTTCAGCTCCCGGACCCGGTCAGCTGTCATACGACTCGCGGACCAGTTCGGTCATGGCGTCCAGGAACAGCTCCCGGTCGCTCGCGGAGAGATGTCCTCCGGCAAAGAGGGCAGTGATCTCCTGCATGAGCCGGTACAGTTCCATCCGGTCCTGATCCCGGCCGGTCTCCTTCTGCTCAGAGGCGAGCAGCCGGTAAAAGTCCTCACTTTTGACGAGGCTCTGCAGGGGCACGTTGAAATAGGCGGCAATGCGGTTCAGTGTGACGGGGCTTTTCGGAAGGCAGACCCCCAGTTCATAGTTCTGCAGGGTCCGCAGATTCACTCCGACGATCTTCGCAAGTTCGGACTGGGTCAGCCCCTGCGCGTTTCGGAGTTCTTTCAGAGTTTCCGCAAACATGATTCTCCTCCTTGTTCGGGTTCGGGCGCTCTCATCTTACGAGGTTCTCCGGGAAAAGGGAAGAGGAACTCGACGAACGGTCGAAAATTCGCGACGAACGGTCGTTAAGGTAGCACCGAACGGCCGTTATGTGGTAAGATACTGGAAGAAAGAACGAGGGAGGCATTTTCATGGAACTCGGTGAAATCAGGAAAGCGGCAGCTTCTGCCGCGGCAGAAGTCCTGGAAGCGGCACGTCTCGCTCCGGGCGACCTGTTCGTTGTCGGCTGCTCGTCGAGCGAAGTCATGGGAGAGAAGATCGGCACTCACACCAACACGGACATTGCCGGCGCACTGTACGAGGGCATCGTGAGCGTTCTGGGGCCCGCGGGCATCCGCCTCGCCGCCCAGTGCTGCGAGCACCTGAACCGCGCGCTCGTCGTCGAACAGGAGACCGCGGACGCGTACCGGCTCGAAGAGGTCAACGCCATCCCGCAGCCGAACCACGCGGGCGGCGCCTTCGCGACCGTCGCCTATGAACGCATGGCTCACCCGGTGGTCGTCGAGGACCTCGGCGCGCAGGCTTCGGCCGGCATGGACATCGGCGCCACGCTCATCGGCATGCACATCCATCCGGTGGTCGTGCCCCTGCGCATCTCCGTCGACCATATCGGGGAAGCGCCTCTCATCTGTGCCCGCCGGCGGCCCAAGTATGTGGGCGGCGCCAGAGCCATCTACGATGACTCTAAAATGTAAAAAAAATAAATATTGCAAATATATAAATTTTTCTTCTTATTAATAATGGCGTGAAACCCGCGTCGTTGCGTGTTGTTTCCTTGTGAAACACAACATATTGTGGTCGGGAGACCCTAGATATTGTGCATTTTAGTTAAAATTTGTTCTTGCGAAATCTATATCTTGCGGTATAATGGAATGCGAACGAAAAAATTTGCACAATATCTAGGGTTTTTGTTGTGTGTTAGGGAGGAAGTACCATCATGATGTACTATAATGAGCATCTCGATGGCAACATGGAGACGGAAGACGTCAAAGTGTGTGTCATGAAGCGTTCGGGGGAACGCGTACCATACGACGGCAATAAGATCGCCGCCGCCATCATCAAGGCGAACAACGAAGAGGGTATCCTCTCGGAACGCCTGTCCGAGCAGCAGATCGAAGAGATCGTCTCGGGAATCGAAAAAGACGCCCGCAATGCCGGTCGTGACCTGTCCGTCGAAGAGATCCAGGACAAGGTCGAAGACGCCCTCATGGGCACCGGTAAGACGAAAGTCGCAAGACTTTACATCACTTACCGTTACAAACACAATGAAATGCGTAAGATGAGCAACATCGACCAGAAGATCGCCGGTGTCGTCGAGCGCGACAATGAAGAGGTCAAACAGGAGAACTCCAACAAGAACCCGACCGTCCTCTCGGTCCAGAGAGACTACATGGCCGGTGAGTGGAGCCGCTACTACACCTCGAAGTACCTGCTTCCGGAAGACATCGTCGACGCACATCGCGAGGGCATCATCCACTTCCACGACGCGGACTACTTCGCGCAGCACATGCACAACTGCGACCTCGTCAACCTCGAGGACATGCTCCAGAACGGCACCTGCATTTCCGGGACCCACATCGACCGTCCCCGCAGCTTTGCCACTGCCTGCACCGTCGCTTCTCAGATCGTCGCTCAGGTCGCGTCCAGCCAGTACGGCGGACAGACCATCACCATGAGCCATCTGGCTCCGTTCGTCGACGTCACCCGTCAGAAGATCCGCGCCCGTCTCGGCGAGGAACTGGCAGAGGCCGGTGTCCGTCTCGACGACGACAAGTTCTCCGCCCTTGTGGAAAAGGAAGTCCGCAAGGAAGTCGAGAGCGGTTGTCAGACCATCCAGTATCAGCTGATCACCCTGCAGTCCACCAACGGCCAGGCTCCCTTCGTCACGGTCTTCCTGTACCTGAACGAAGTGCCGGAAGGCCAGGTCCGGGACGACCTCGCACTCATCATCGAGGTCATGCTGAACCAGCGCATCCTGGGCGTCAAGGACAAGACCGGCGCGTACATCACTCCGGCGTTCCCGAAGCTCATCTACGTCCTGCAGGATGACAACATCACGGAAGGCAGCAAGTATTTCGCACTGACCGAGCTGGCTGCCCGCTGCACCGCGAAACGCATGGTGCCGGACTACATCTCCGAGAAGAAAGCGATCGAGCTGAAGGGCGACGTGTACCCCTGCATGGGCTGCCGTTCCTTCCTGACTCCGGACCGTTTCACCGACAACGGCTACGGCAACCCGGAGCGCTCCGAGAACTTCGAAGAGGGTGTCCACAAGTATTACGGCCGCTTCAACCAGGGCGTCGTCACCCTGAACCTCGTCGACATCGCCTGCTCCTCCGGACAGGATATCGACAAGTTCTGGGAGCTCATGAAAGAGCGTCTCGATCTCTGCCACAGAGCGCTGCGCATCCGTCATGAACGTCTCCTCGGCACTCCGTCCGACGTGGCTCCCATCCTCTGGCAGGATGGCGCCCTTGCCCGTCTGAAACCCGGCGAGACCATCGACAAGCTCCTCTACGGCGGCTACTCCACCATCTCCCTCGGCTACGCGGGTCTGGCAGAGTGTGTCTACTACATGACCGGCGAGTCCCACACCGCAGACCGCGGCAAGGAGTTCGGCCTTCAGGTCATGCAGGCTCTGAACGATGCCTGTGCCAAGTGGAAAGCCGAAGAGAACATCGACTACTCCGTCTACGGTACTCCGCTGGAGTCCACCACCTACAAGTTCGCGAAGTGCCTGCAGAAGCGCTTCGGTAAGATCGACGGTGTCACCGACAAGAACTACATCACCAACTCTTACCACATCCACGTCACCGAAGACATCAACGCCTTCGACAAGCTGACCAAGGAAGCCGAATTCCAGAAGCTCAGCCCCGGCGGCGCCATCTCCTACGTGGAAGTCCCGAACATGCAGGACAACATCCCCGCCGTCATCGCGGTCATGCAGCACATCTATGACTGCATCCTCTACGCAGAGCTCAATACGAAGTCTGACTTCTGTGACATCTGCGGTTTCGACGGCGAGATCCAGATCAAGAAAGACGCCACCGGCAAACTCATCTGGGAGTGCCCGAAGTGCGGTAACCGCGACCAGTCCAAGATGCACGTTGCCCGCCGTACCTGCGGCTACATCGGTACCCAGTACTGGAACCAGGGCCGTACCCAGGAGATCGCGGAGCGCGTCCTTCACCTGTAAGAACGACCTGCATCTGTAAAGCTCCTCTGCTTTACACGAAAGGAATCACAAAGGCCGACGAATCCCCGTCGGCCTTTTTCTTGGAATCCGTAAATCGCCAAAAGGAGGCACAGAAACCATGCATTACGGCGAGATCAAGACCTACGATATTGCCAACGGACCCGGTGTCCGGGTGACGCTGTTCGTCTCCGGCTGCACCAACGCGTGCAAAAACTGTTTCCAGCCCCAGACCTGGGACTTCAACTACGGGCAGGAGTTCGACGACTCTGCCAAAGAGCGCATCTTCACGGAACTCTCCCATGTGTTTACCCAGGGTCTCACGCTCCTCGGCGGCGACCCCTTCGAACCGGCGAACCAGAGAGCCCTCGTGCCGTTTTTGCGGGAAGTGAGGGAGAAGTATCCGGACAAGGACATCTGGGCCTTCACGGGCTTCCTGTATGAGGATCTGCTGACGGAAGGCACCTACTGCCACACCGAGGTGTCCGAAGAGATGCTCTCGCTGTGTGACGTCCTCGTCGACGGCCGCTTTGAAGAGGACCTCAAGGACATCACGCTCCGGTTCCGCGGCTCTTCGAACCAGCGCCTCATCGATCTGCCCGCCACGCGGGAGACCGGCGAGATCGTCCTCTGGGACGACGGGGGCCACATGTAACAGAAAGAGTGACACAAAAAGTGACCGTGCCCTCTTGACCGGGAACCCATCCGGTCCTATAATGAATGACAGACAACCGAATACGACGTCTTCGAGGCAGGGAGCATTTCCCGACCGGCGGTAAAGTCCGCAAGCATTTCGCACGAACCGGTGGAATTCCGGTACCGACAGTACAGTCTGGATGAGAGAGGATGACGTGACAAGCCCTTTGACGGGGCTCTTTGTCGCGAAGTTTTACGAAATCAAAGCCTGAAGCGTTCTACGTTTCAGGCTTTTTGTTATGCAGAAAACCTGTCTCCTCGCCAAAACCCCCGAAGCCCACAGCCCTTTGGTTCGCTTCGCTGCGCTGACGCGCGTTGCAGCCTCACTTGGAAACGCCGGATTTTGGCTCGAAGACAGTTTTCAGCTCATATCTAAAAAGGAAGGAGGAGAAAAGTTTTCCCGAAGGAGAATAGAGGGCTGCCAAGAATACCTCTTATGGTGAATACCTTGAGCGGACGCACCGACCTTCGACGGAGGGAAAAGCTTTTCGACGACTTTTTTATGGAACATGAAGAATATATGCGGCGAGCGCTGGAGCTGGCGAAGCGCGGGGAAGGGCATGTGAGCCCGAACCCGATGGTCGGCTGCGTCGTGGTCAAAGACGGCCGCATCATCAGCGAGGGGTACCACGAGAAAGTCGGGGAGTACCACGCGGAACGCAATGCGCTTCTCCGCTGTGAAGAGGACCCCGCCGGCGCGGACCTCTACGTGACACTCGAACCCTGCTGTCACTACGGACGGACGCCGCCGTGCACCGAGATCATCATCGAGAAGGGCATCGGACGCGTTTTCGTCGCCGCCCTGGATGTGAACCCGCTGGTGGCCGGAAAGGGCGTACAGGCGCTGAGAGACGCCGGGATCGAGGTGACCACCGGCATCCTCGAACAGGAGGCGATCGACCTCAACGAGGTCTTCTACCACTACTTTGAAACACACCGCCCCTTTGTGGCGATGAAATACGCGATGACCTTAGACGGCAAGATCGCCTGTCATACAGGGGACTCGCAGTGGATCACGGGACCGCAGTCCCGGGCCTGTGTCCATGGACTTCGGAAGAAGTACTCGTCGATCCTCGTCGGGATCGGCACCGCGCTCGCGGACGACCCGATGCTGAACTGCCGGACGGACGAGGGCGTCGACCCGGTCCGGCTCGTGGCAGACAGTCAGCTCCGTCTGCCGCCGGACAGTCAGCTCGCGCAGACCGCGAAGGACATCCCGACCTGGGTCTTCACGACGGAAGAGACGCTGCAGTCCGCCAAAGGCCGCGAGCGGGCAGAGGCTCTGAACCGGCTCGGTGTCGATGTCATCCCGTGCGGGTACGCCGGCACGACGGACTACCGTTCGCGGATCGACCCCTCGCACCTTCTCGGTCTCCTCGCGGAGCGGGACATCGACAGTGTCCTCATCGAGGGCGGCGGAACGGTCAACGCGAGCTTCCTCGAAGCAGGACTCGTCGACCGGGTCTATGCGTTCCTCGGGCCGAAGCTCGTGGGAGGTGCGGACAGTAAATCGCCGGTCGAAGGAAAAGGCGCCGCCAGAATGGCGGACGCCGCAGAACTCACGAACATCGAAGTGGAACGCTTCGAAGACGACATACTGATCACCGGACGGGTGAAGAAAGGAGGGGCTCCATGTTCACAGGATTAGTCGAGGAAGTCGGCACCCTGCAGGGTGTGCACCGCGGCTCGAACAGCGCCGTGTTGACCATCGGCGCGCGGACCGTGCTCGAAGGCACGAAGGTGGGGGACAGCATCATGACGAACGGCGTCTGTCTCACCGTCACCGAACTGGGCGCCACCTACTTCACCGCGGACGTCATGCACGAGACCCTGTCCCGCAGCTCTCTCGGAGATCTCTCCCCGGGAAGTCCGGTCAACCTGGAGCGGGCCATGCCGGCGGACGGCCGGTTCGGCGGTCACATGGTCTCCGGCCACATCGACGGCACCGGGACCGTGAAGGAACTCCGCCAGGACGACAACGCCGTCTGGTACACCATCTCCGCGGCGCCGGACCTGCTCCGGTACATCGTGGAGAAGGGCTCCATCTGCATCGACGGCATCAGTCTCACGGTGGCGGCGGTGGACGACCGCAGTTTCAAGGTCTCCATCATCCCGCACACGCGAGCCGTCACGAACCTCTCGACCAAGGGCGTCGGGAGCACCGTGAACCTCGAGTGCGACGTCATCGGGAAGTACGTGGAGAAGCTGCTGGGACCCTATGGAGGGTCGGGCGGTCCATCGCCACAGGAAGAAACGAGCTCCGGCATCACCGAAGCATTTTTGAGAGAATACGGTTTTTAAGCGCAACGCTTCCACTATAGAAAGAAGGATTCACAATGGCAAAAGAGTTTGCAACCATCGAACAGGCGGTCGAAGACCTGCGGGCGGGAAAGCTCATCCTCTGTGTGGATGACCCCGACCGGGAGAACGAGGGCGACCTCATCTGCGCCGCCGAGTTCGCGACCACGGAGAACATCAACTTCATGGCGGTCCACGCGAAGGGCCTCATCTGCATGCCCATGAGCGGCAAGCGCTGTGACGACCTGGGCCTCACCCAGATGGTCACCGCCAACACCGACAACCATGAG
>JAFRHS010000014.1 GCA_017433225.1 Clostridia bacterium | reverse complement strand
GGGCTTGCCGTCACGGTCGAACCAGTAACGGGTGCCGTTGATCGGGACACCGGAGCCTTCGATGACCATCAGCTTGACGTCGTAGTGAGAGGTCTTGGACTGGTCGTCACAGGCGAAGCCGAAACCGACGGAGGACAGGCAGCCGCCGACGCAGGCCTGTTCCAGAGCGAACGCCTGGTCCGGGGTGACGCTGTTCGGGTCGGTGATCTCCGGAGCACCGTTGATGGTGTGGCCGGCGACCGCGACGACGTTCGGATATTTCTCATGCAGCTCGCCGCGCATCAGGGACGGGCAGGCCGGGCGGAACGGGGTGACACGGACGTTGCCGATGATCTCGACGTCTTTGTCGCCGAAGCCGCGCTTGTCCGCTTCCTGGATGAGCTTGTTCTCGTCCGGGTCGAAGCCCATCATATAGGTGGTGATACGGTCGGCCTCAACGGACTGGTTGGAGGCGACGATCATGTGGACGTCAACGGGGTCGACCGGAGCCGGGGTGTTGCCCTCGCCGCCGATGATGCCGTCGATGACGGTGCAGTTCGGCTTGAAGAGGTACAGCATATCGGCGAGTTTCTTGTTGATGTCGTGGGTATGGTTCCGCTCACGAAGGAAGTACGGAATGGTACCCATGGCGTTCTTGAAGCCCAGGGTGACGCCGGTGTAGATGTTGGTCTTCATCTTCGGGACGGAGACATAGAAAGCGTCGCCGTTGACGATGTCGTCGAAGGTATCGGGGATGAGGATCTCTTTCATGACCTCTGCCTTCGGAAGCATGTAGCGGACGACCGGACGGCGCTCCAGCGGAACGAGTTCGCAGCCGTAGTGTTTCGCGATGCGGTCATAACCGGTGATGACGAACGACGCGGAAGCCGGGAACGGTTTGCCCGAAGACTCTGCGATGATGACGTGGTCGTTTCTGTCGCGGAACCAGTTGACGACAGCTTCGAAGACACGGGGGTCCGTGGTCTCCGGATAGTCTTCCTCCGCGAAGCCGGCCTTGTGGTAAACGTTGACGAGGTTCGGCTTGATGATGACTTTCTTGTAGCCTTTGACTTCTTCAGTCAGGCCGGTGCGTGCATCGAGGTCGTCGAGTGCAGCAAAGACGGTCTCACGGATCGCTTTGACGTCTTCTCTGTTGAAGTACTCATATGTGCCGTAGTTTTTCGGCAGTGCGACGTAGTCCGTCATGTAGTCCATGATCGGTGCATCCTTCAGGATGACATAGCTTTTTCCCATGGTAGATCTCCCTTTCTTACATTATGGTTCCGCGTTTCGCAGGAACCGCGGAATCTCTCATTATCATTATATATCAAAATACTGCATTTGTAAGGTTTATCATAAAATAAACAAACTATTCTTTTCGGGAAAAGCCAAATTTTGGACAGATGTCCTGTTCATCGCTCAATAACCTGTATGAATTCAGCAAACAGCAAAACGCGCCCCTCCGACCGGGAGAGGCGCGCTGTTGTTTCTTTGGCGATTTACGGTGTCATTTGACCAGTGTGACCGAGTCAAGGGCGATGAGCCCGTTGGCCATTTCCTGGAATCCGCCGGCGTCCATGGACTGCGGATAGAGGACCCCGACATTGCCCTTGACCGTGATGGTGGAGCCCTCTTTGAGAGCATTGAACTGCGTCCGCTGCTCTTCGCTGTTCAGGTACACCCGCATCGGGACTTTGGCCCCGGTCGCGAGTTCGACATAGAGCATCTTCGGGGACTTGCCGGAGAGCGTGCCGGTGACCGTGACGGTCTTGCCGTCGTAGACTTTGCGGAACGCGTCGGTGTCAGCCGTGTAATACTGACCGAGCTGTTTCGCCGTCACCTTGCTCTGGTAGGTGATGCCGCCGACAGAACTGTTCGCGGGAGCTTCCGTGTTCTCTGCTTTCCTGGAGGAGCGTTCTTTCGCCTTGGACGCTTCCTCCTCCGCCGCTTTGACGACATCTTCTTTGGAGAGTCTGGTCTTTCCCTGGAAGGCGTCGTCTGCGGCAGCGCCTGCCACATCGCCGTTCTCTCCAGCGACCTGCGTCTCTACCCCGGTGATGAGTCCGGCCGACTGGCTGATGCCTGCTCTGCCGCTGTGGACATAGAGGACGACGCCTGCCAGGATGCCGATGAGGACAAGACCGGCGATGACCAGCGCGATGATGCTGCCGACGCCGAATTCTTTGTTCTGTTTTGTTTTGTTCTTTGCCATTGTGATCCTTCTTCCCTGTGCTTACAGGATCTTCGAAAGGAAGTCTTTGAGACGGTCAGACTTCGGGTTGTCAAAGATCTCTTCCGGAGTGCCTTCTTCGATGAGGGCACCGTCCGCCATGAACAGGACGCGGTCGGCCACTTCGCGGGCGAATCCCATTTCGTGAGTGACGACGACCATGGTCATGCCTTCGGCGGCAAGCTGTTTCATGACGTCCAGGACTTCGCCGACCATTTCAGGGTCGAGCGCGGACGTCGGTTCGTCGAAGAGGAGCACGTCCGGCTCCATGCAGAGGGAGCGGACGATCGCGATCCTCTGTTTCTGTCCGCCGGACAGCTGGGACGGATAGGCCTCCGCACGGTCGGCAAGGCCGACGCGCTCGAGGAGGTTCATCGCCCGCTGATTGGCGGCGGCTTCCGACTCGCCCTTCAGTTTGATGGGCGCGATGGTCATGTTCTGGATGACATTGAGGTTGTCGAACAGGTTGAAGTGCTGGAACACCATGCCGACCTTCTGACGGTGCTTGTTGAGATCCGCATTGCGGTCCATGATGTCTTCGCCGTCCATGGTGATGGAACCGGCGGTCGGAACCTCGAGGAGGTTCAGACAGCGCAGGAACGTCGACTTACCGGAACCCGAGGGTCCGATGAGGACGACCACTTCCCCTTTGTGGATGTCGGTCGTGACATTGCGGACGGCGTGGATGGTCTCCTTGAACGTCTTGTCGAGGTCCTTGACGGAGATGAGCACATCGCCCTTCGGCTGATAGAGGGGTCTCTTCGCAGCCGGCTTTTTGACGGGAGCCTCTTCCTTCGGAACGGCTTTCACGACGATTTTCTTATCGCTCATTCTTACGCATCCTCCTTTCCAGTGCACGGACGACCTGGGTCAGGACGATGACGAGACACAGGTAGATGAGGGCGACCGCGATGAGGGGCATGAATGCCGACAGCGTACGGCCGCGGATGTTGTCGCCGGCCTTGGTCAGGTCCATGATGCCGACGTAACCGACGATGGACGTCTCCTTCAGGAGGGAGATGAACTCGTTGAGGATGGTGGGCAGGACCACTTTGACCATCTGCGGAAGGATGATGTACCGCATGGTCTCGAAGTAGTTGAAGCCCATGGCGCGTCCGGCTTCGAACTGGCCGTTGTCAATGGCCATGATGCCGGAACGGAAGATCTCCGCGACGTAGGCGCCGGAGTTGATCCCGAACGTCAGGACCGCGACCAGCGTACCGTTTTTACTGGACGCGAAGATGATGAAGTACATGATGAGGAGCTGGACCACGACGGGCGTTCCCCGGATGACGGTCAGGTAAAGGTTCGACAGGAAGTTCAGGGCCTTCATGAGACCGAAGGTCATGCCGCCTTTCTTTTCGAACTCCTCATAGTTCTTGTCATAGGACGAACGGATGGCGGCGATGATGATACCGATCAGGATGCCGACCACGACAGCCAGAATGGTGATCAGAAGGGTCCTTCCGAGACCCTGGACGATCCATTTCCAGCGGTCGCCGTTCAGGAAGTTCAGTCGGAACTGTCCGGCAAGGGAGCTGGTGTCGCCCATGTCGTCGCCGGAGTTGATGTACTTGTTGGTGATGTTGGCGATGGTCCCGTCCGCTTTCAGCTGGGAGATGGCCACGTTCACCTTCTGGAGAAGCTCCGTGTTGTTCTTGTTGATGGCGATCGCGTACTCTTCCTGTACGTACGGAGTGTCGAGCAGTTTGAGGCCTTTATAGAGCTTGACGAAGTTCTTCGCGGGCTCGTTGTCGATGACAACGGCCTGGACCTTACCGGTCGAGAGCGCCTGGACCGCGTCGGCACCGGTCTTGTACTGGATGCGGTGGTCTTCCCCGACGCCGCCGTTTTCGACGGTATCGGAAATGTAGATGTCACCGGTCGTGGACGTCTGGACACCGACCATCAGGCCTTCTTTGGTGCTGACGGGGTTGCCTTCGGCATCCAGGTCATAGAAGTCATCGGCGGACTGGATCTCCGAGTCCTCTTTGACGATGACGGTCTGGACCGCGTTGGCATAGGGGTCGGTGAAGTTGACGGTCTGGGCCCGCTCCGGGGTCATGGTCAGACCGGAGACGCCCATGTCATACTTTCCGGTGACGACACCGGCGATGACCGAGTCGAACGCGATGTCGACGATCTGCAGTTCCATGCCGAGCTTGTCGGCGATGGCCTGGGCGATCTCGATATCGATGCCGGCAAACCCTTCGCCTTCCTTGTACTCATAAGGAGCAAAGTCGGCGCTGGTCGCCATGGTCAGGACCGGTTTCGAGCCGGTCGCGGTGATCGCTTCTGTCGCGGGAGCCGGAGCTGCCGTGGTCTCTTCCGCCATTGCGGCGATCATCGGGATCAGGAGCGCGATGATCATCCCGATGGCCATGACCATGGACAGGACGCGGTTCCGTGCCAGAATGCTCTTTTTGTGAATCATTCTAGTCTCCTCCATATTCCAAAGAATTACTTCTTGCGGTTCCGGTTGAAGTTGATGAGGCATCCGGCTTTGACGATCTCCCGCTCGTTCTCCGTCATCGGAGTGATGTAGAGGTCGAGTTCAGTCGTCTTGCCGTCTTTGATGACATACGCCTTTATGCTCTCCAGCGCATTGTCGTCGAGGGCTTTGCGGATGCCGGGGACGTAGATGTAATCGCCGACATCGAAGGCGTCCGGCTCCGCGTCCATCTGGAAGGGCAGCATGCCCCAGTTCATGACGTTGGAGCGGTAACGCTTCGTGGCGTACTCTTTCGTGATGTTCGCGAGACCGCCGATGACTCTCTGGCAGGACGCCGCCTGCTCACGGGCCGAGCCGTCGCCGGGTTTGACTGCGTACACCATCGAGCCGATCTCGGTCGCCGGGATGTCGAGCGCTTCCTGACCCGGGATGGTCCTGATGGTCTCGAAGACGGCCGTCAGTTCCGGAGCCTTTGCCGTAACGTCTTCACCGGCCACACGGGCCTTTTCGAGGACGTCAACGGCCTTGGAACGGCCGACATACTCGGGGTCGCGGCGGGAGAGCGTGAACTCGGCGAGGCCGAGCGGGTTCGAGCGGAAGGACGAGGTCTCGCCGGACGGGATGAGTTCGTCGGTGGTGGTGACCGGGTCCATGATCTTCGAGCAGACCTTCAGAAGGATGTTGTCGGCGAGCGGAGACATCTCGGGCCAGTCCTTGATGTTCGGGCCGTAGACGAGGTCCTCACCGGTGCCCTTCCGGAAGCCCTGGTAAACGCGCTTCTCGTAGACACCCTTGTCGAAGTGGTATTCCGGAACGTTGCCCCAGCAGTCCAGTTCCTCGGCAGAGGTCAGGACGCCGCCGTTGGCGGCCGTTGCGGCGATGGACCGCGCGTCCATCAGAGCGACCGCGGCCATCTGGCCGTTGCCGGGCTTGGAGCCTTCGCGGTTCGGGAAGTTCCGGGTGGTGTGACGGATGGAGAGGCCGTTGTTGGCCGGGGTATCGCCCGCGCCGAAGCAGGGGCCGCAGAACGCGGAACGGATGATGGCACCGGCGGCCATGAGGTCGGCGATGGCGCCGTTCCGGGTGAGTTCGATGTTGACGGGCTGAGAGGACGGGTAGACGGAGAGGGAGAACTCGCCGTAGCCGCAGCTCTTGCCGCGAAGGGCGTTGGCTGCTTCGACGACGTTCGTGTAGTTGCCGCCCGCGCAGCCGGCGATGACGCCCTGCTGAACGACGACTTTGCCGCCGACGATCTTGTCGGACAGAGTGAACTCGGCACGTCCGCCGGCCACTTTGACCGCTTCCTTCTCGACCTCGGCGAAGATGTCCTTCGCGTTGGCCTTCACTTCGTCGACTTCAAAGACGTTCGACGGGTGGAACGGAAGGGCGATCATCGGCTTGATGCTGGAGAGGTCGACATAGACGCAGCCGTCATAGTAAGTGACGTCGGCCGGCGCCAGTTTCCGGTAGTCGTCTCCCCTGCCGTGCTCTTCGAGGAACGCTTTGGTGTCCTCATCGGTCTCCCAGATGGAGGACAGGCAGGTGGTCTCGGTCGTCATGACGTCGACACCGTTGCGGTAGTCGGTGCTCATGGACGCGATGCCGGGGCCGACGAACTCCATGACCTTGTTCTTGACGAAGCCGTTCTTAAAGACCGCACCGATGATCGCCAGAGCGATATCCTGCGGACCGACGAACGGCTGAGGTTTGCCGTCGAGATAGATGGCCACGACACCGGGGTACGCGACATCGTAGGTGTCTTCGAGGAGCTGTTTGACGAGCTCACCGCCGCCTTCGCCGATGGCCATGGTGCCGAGGGCGCCGTAGCGGGTGTGGGAGTCAGAGCCGAGGATCATTTTGCCGCAGCCCGCGTGCATCTCACGCATGTACTGATGGATGACCGCGATGTGGGGCGGGACATAGATGCCGCCGTATTTCTTCGCGGCGGACAGGCCGAACATGTGGTCGTCCTCGTTGATGGTGCCGCCGACCGCGCACAGGGTGTTGTGGCAGTTGGTCAGGACGTAGGGCAGCGGGAATTTCTCCATGCCGGACGCCTTGGCGGTCTGGACGATGCCGACGAACGTGATGTCGTGGGACGCCATCGCGTCGAACTTGATGCGCAGCTGGTCCATGGTATCCGCCTGGTTGTGGGCTTTCAGGATGCCATAGGCGATGGTGCCGGTCTTTGCCGTCTCTTTATCGGGCGATTTACCGGTCAGGGCTTCGACTTTGACAGCTTCCGCCTCCGGCACGACTTCCGTGCCGTTCACGAGGTAGACGCCGCCGTCGTACAGTTTGATCATTTGCTCGATCTCCTTATAAAGAAATATCTTGTAAACGTATAATAGTTTGCCATAAACCGGCACTTTATTCAAGTAGCAGAGCAAAAGAGCGTGTATGTTAAAGTCTTTTGACTTGCCCCCTTCCCGTCGATTCATTACAATAATAGCGATACGATCAAGACAAGTAAGGAGTGGACCAGATGGACTTCAAGAAACTCATCGACCGCAGTGAAGCCACCGCGGAGTGCGGGCTGCGGGGCAGCAAAGCGTTCTGCAAACAGTACGCGAAGCGGTTCTCCGACATCCCGACTTACCTGATCGCGCTCGACTCCATCCATGAGGAAAAATACCACGGCGTCAACTATTACGACCTGAACCAGACAGTGAAGACCGACAAGGAACTGTCCGACCTCTACCGCAAAGCGGCAGAGGAGGTCGGCGTCCAGTGCGGCAAGACCGGCATCCCGGTCCTCGGCGGTTCCACCGACGGTGCCGCGTTCGTCAAAGGCGGGTTCCGCGCCACCAGCGTGAGCGCCATGCCTCACGCCGTGCCCGGCTGGTACCACACCAGAAGAGACACGCCGGAAAACCTCTGCAAACCCGGGATCGCCGCCTGCTACAAGACCTGCATCCGGCTCCTCGAGCTCATCGACGACGGCGCTCTGGACCACTGATCGAACAGACATAACAAGACCCTCTCGTGACGAGAGGGTCTTTTCTGATGTCCTGATTCAGATGTACTTTTGGAAGAAGCCGGTCATGCCGTCGATGGCGGCCTGGCCTTCGGGAAGGTCCGCGCCGGTGACCATGTAGACATGCATGAGCTTCGGGTTCTTCGAGTCGTTGAGTTCGGTGGGGATGCCCGCCTTCTTCAAAGTCTTATGAGTCCGCACACCGGCGCTGTGGACGATGTCGGCCACACTCGTGACGATGTACGTCGGCGGGTAAGCTCTGCCGCAGACTTTGATGGTACTGTCGAAGTTCAGGTACGGGTACCAGGCCTCTTTCTCGAAGTCCTTGTTGAAGCTGTTGAAATAGAACTTCCAGATGGCGCCCGCGCTCGGGTCGAGGTATGTCGCGGGAGAGGTGAATCCGATCGCCTTGACGGAGAGACCGGGGTCTTCCACTTCGAACGCGTTCTGCATGACTTTGCTCGTGCAAATGCCGGCGCAGACACTCGAAAGGTTGCCGCCCGCAGAGTCGCCGGTCAGGAAGACGTTCGATGCATCGCCGCCGTACTCTGCCATGTGCTCCGAGATGTACGAGATGGCCGCCATACAGTCTTTGACCTGGTCGATCCAGGTCGCTTTCGGAGCGAGCCGATAGCTCATGTTGAAGACGATGAACCCCTTGCGGGCAAGGTGCAGGCAGAAGAACCGGTTCAGTTCCTTGGTGCCGTAATACCAGCCCCCTCCGTGGATGTCGATGATGACCGGATGTTTCTTCCCGTCCTTGTCGAACTCCCTCGGGACATAGACGTCGAGCAGGTGGTAGCTGTCCCCGTCGGCGATGTACGGGATGTCCTTGTACTCCACAGAATCGGTCGGATACTCTTTTTTGGAATAGTTGGCGTTGTCGCCGATCTCGATGCCTTTCCAGACCGCTTTCAGTGCCAGTTGTGCCGGTGTGATCATGGGGCCTCCTCACTTTCTGTAACATGTTTCATTTCCTATGTGTCAATTATACTCCTGTCTCTTGAAACAGAACAGGGTTATTCTTTATTATGGAATTGAAGGAATGTTCGGACAATTCGGCTTCCGTACAAAAAAGTGAAACTATGAAATGCGAAAGAAGGGAAAACCATGGTACTGCTTATCATCCTGTTAGTCCTCGGCGCCCTCGATCTCTGCTGGTTCCTCTCCGAGCGCGTAAAGGAGAAATCCACCAAAGCGGCGATGATCAAATCGTCCGTTTCCGTCCTGTTCATGTCGGTTGCGGCCGTCGCCTGGAGCCTCATCCCGGCCGGCGCAGCGCACGCGAAATTCGCACCGTTCCTGCTCATCGGTCTGCTCTGCGGTCTCCTCGGAGACATCTGGCTGGACCTCAAGTTCGTCTATCCGAAAGAAAATGACATCTACACCTTCGCCGGCTTCTATGCCTTTGCCGCGGGCCACATCCTCTTCATCATCGGCCTCATCTGGCAGTACGGCGCGGGTGTCCCCATCCTCTATATCATCCTGCCGCTCGTCATCGCCTGTGCGGTCGGTGCCGGCAACCTGGCCCTCGCCCCCGTCATGAAGATGGAGTACGGCAAGTTCAAAGCCATCACCGGCATCTACGGCGCCATCCTCTTCGGCATGACCCTCCTCGCCGGCTCGCTGGCCCTCTACAACCACTGGCAGTACATGACCCTGAACCTCATGTTCATCGGCGGCGTGTTCTTCGCCATCTCGGACCTCATCCTCTCCGGCACTTACTTCAGCACCGGCAAGGACCGTCCGGTCGACGTCATCACGAACCACGCGACCTACTACATCGCCCAGTTCATCATCGCGATGAGCATCTTTTTCATCCGGTGACCACCACAAAAACAAGCCCTCCACATTCCGTGGAGGGCTCTTTTTTCTGCGGCGATCTACTTTCTCGTAAGGTCGTACTTTTTGAAGAAGTCATCGATATCCTTCTTGTACTGGAACGGGTGCATGAAGAAGGAGGCGGAGTGGGGAGCCAGCGTGTATTTGTGGATCTCCTTCTTGCCGCGTTTCGCTTCATAGATGCGGTCCGCGTTCTCAACGACGATATACGCGTCGGGGATGCTGTGGAGGATCATCATGGGGATGTCCGGGTCGAGCGCCGCGACGGAGTCGATCGGGCGGACCATGTCATAGTCGACGTCTCCGACGGTGGCATATTTTTTGGCCTTCGGATAGAACTCGTCCCAGTCGACGAACTTCAGGAAGCGGCCGTGGATGTTTTGGATGGTGTCCTTCAGGCTCGCGTAACCGCAGTCCTCAATGATGAAGCCGAGGTTCGGGTCTTTGGAGCAGTAAGTCATGATGGTGGCGGAACCCATGGACTGACCGTAGAGGCCGAGGACCACGTCGTCGCCGTACTCTTTGCGGATCCACTTGCAGACTTCCGCCACGTCTTTGGCTTCATTGTATCCCATGGTGTTGATCCCCTTGCCGCCGGAGAGACCGGCGGTACGCAGGTCGACCGTGACGCAGTCATAGCCGTGGGGCAGGAAGAACGGAAGGTTGAACCACATCATGGCCTGCTGGACCTGGAAACCGTGGACGAGGAGCATCACGTGGTTTTTACCGTTCCAGTTGCAGCTCCTGACACTGCGAAACCGGGTGACGTTCAGTTCCGTGCCGTCAAAGGACGGGATGGTGTCGACGGTCACGTCATACCGTTTCCGGATGAAGTCCGCGACCACCGGCGTCTTTTTGACGGCCGCCACCAGAGGACGGGGCACGTTCTGGAAATTCTTCGTCGTGAAGGCCGCGACGCCTCTTGCCACGACGTCCGCAACGAGTTTGTCTTTTGCGCTCATGTTCATTTCTCCTTTTGCCAAACTCAAATGATATTGCCATTCCCCATTATACCGTCTGCAGGCCAAAAACTCCACCACCGTTACGTAGCGTAATCCCTTCTTTTGTTCGATAAACCTCTGTCCCGCGCAACACGAAATGCAAAGGAAAAACATATGAATGTATTGCAAATGTTGCCCCGACAGTATATCTTTCCCCGTTACATCTATGGTAGGATAAAGCTGTAAGCGACCCACCCCACAAAACCATAAAAAAGGAGGCGCTCACCCATGGGCTGCGAAGTAAAAAAAGACATTCTGAAAGCAAACGGCTTTGAGTACACCTACCGTGCTGCCGGACTCGACAATGACGGACCGCTCGTCATCCTGCTCCACGGCTTCCCGGAAAGCTCGTTCATCTGGATCCCGCTGCTGGAGAAACTGGCCGCCAAAGGCTACAAGGCCTTTGCCCCGAACCAGAGAGGCTATTCGGACGGCGCCCGTCCGGAGGGCATCGAGCCTTACTCCGTCGGACATCTGGCAGACGACGTCATCGGGTTCGCCGACGCGCTCGGCTATGACGGCAAGTTCTACCTCGTCGGCCACGACTGGGGCGGCTCCGTCGGCTGGGCTGTCGTCAACAACTATCCCGACCGAGTCCAGGCTTATGTCGGCATGTCCACGCCCTACACCCCGGCGTTCATGTATGCCATGATGAACGACCCGGACCAGCAGGCAAAGAGCTTCTACATCCGTGACTTCCAGACCCCGGTGGTCCCGGAAGAGACGATGGCGAAAGACGATTACGCATGGCTCCGCAATTACTGGGCAGGCTTCGATGAAGCGACCATCGAGGACTATCTGACCATCTTCAGCCAGCCGGCCGCCCGCACCGCGACCGTCAACTGGTACCGCGCCATGTTCGCCGTGAAGAACGACTTCGAGTACAAGCCGGTCGAACTTCCGATCACCTACATCTGGGGCAACGAGGACATCGCCCTCGGCCGCACCGGTGCCGAGATGACCGCCCAGTTCATGAAGGGCTACTACAACTTTGTCGAGATGAAAGCCGGTCACTGGCTCATGCAGTTCAACGAGCCGGAGTGCTCCGACATCATCATCGAGCACATCGAAAAGTTCCCGATCGAATAAGTATGCAAACCAAAAACTCCGCCTCGCATGAGGCGGAGTTCTTTTTTGTGTTGGCGATTTATTCAGCCGGCGCTTCCGGAATCGTTTTATGCTTCTCGAAGAAGTCGAGGATCATCTGGTTTGCTTCGATGCTCTCCGGCCAGTCCGGATGCAGGACGTTGAAGACGTGGCGCAGTTCATTGCCCTGGCTCTCGAAGCTCTTGTACTCATGCCTGACGCCCTTGAAGTCGAGCCACTTGTGGACCGCTTCCGAATTCGTATGGATGGGGACATCGGTGTCCGTCGTGACGATGCAGACTTCCGGGTAGGTCTCGTCGGCGAAGCCCTGGTACGAGATGTTCATCTTGCCCTTCGTGTCATAGAGACGGCCGGCGAGGTTGCGGAACGCGGTGCTGACGATGTCCGGGTCGAGGAACGAGCCGACCGGGCAGGTGACCGCGGTCCCCCTGACCTTCACTTCGGGAGCCGTGACCTTGAAGTACTCCTGCAGGTCCGGACGGGTCTGGACAGCGGTGTAGAGCAGGGACAGGTGACCGCCGGAGGAGTCGCCGGTCAGGAAGACGTTGTCGACGTCGAAGCCGTACTTGTCGGCGTTGGCGCCGATCCAGTTGAACGCCGCGTTGATCTCACGCATCTCCTGGTCGAACTCCGCTTCCGGCTGCAGGGTGTAGTTGATGTTGACGACCTTGTATCCCTTCGACGCGAAGTACATGCCGTGCGGCCGGTTGCACTCCTTGTTGTTCGTGAGGTACCCGCCGCCGTGGACTTCCACGATGACCGGCAGTTTTTCGGGGTTTTCGACATCGAGCGGTGTGGGCGAATAGACGTCCAGCAGATGCCAACGGGCATCTCCGCCCATGGCGGCCGCTTTGGGGTCATAAGGACCGGTCGGTACATCGCCGTAGAGGTAGTTGAGGTCGGAGACCTCGTACGTGCCGTAGGTGTCGGTCTTTTTGTCGAATGCGTCTTTGTTCAGGTAATACTGGCCCAGGCGCAGCGGCAGGGCATTCAGTTTGGAGATGGTCACGAACAGACTCATAAATGGTCCCCCTTTTTCGAGTTTCGAGCATTTTACAAGTTCTATTATACACAATAATGTGCTATAATGCCCGTCGAATCTGATTTTGAAAGGAGTGGCGATTTGGAACAGAAGTCTTCCTCTCTCCTCGGCACGGCACTCGTGCTGCTGGCGGGCATCTCCTGGGGTGCCAGCGGCCTTTACGTACGGTTTTTCACCGCCCTCGGCCTCTCTTCCATGCAGCTGACGTTTTTCAAGTGCGCCATTCCGGCCGTCGTCCTGATGCTCTACTGTCTGGTGTTCCGGCGGGATGCGCTCAGGGTCCGGCTCAAAGACCTGTGGATCTTCGTCTGTCTCGGCGTCATCAGCCTCACCTTTTTCACCTGGTGCTACTTCTCGACTATTGAAGCGGCTTCCATGTCTGCCGCAGCCATCCTGTTATATCTGGCGCCGTCACTGGTCATGCTCATGTCCGCCGTCCTGTTCAAAGAGAAGGTCACAAAGAACAAGATCGTTGCCTGTGCCATGGCGTTCGCCGGATGTTTCTTTGTCTCCGGCATCGTCGGAGACGCCGGCCCGCTCCCGGCAAGGGCAATCGTCACCGGTCTGCTCTCCGCTCTGACCTATGCCCTCTACAGCATCTTCGGTCAGCTCGCCATGAATAGAGGCTACGACCCGCTGACCCTGCCGACCTACGCGTTCACCTTCGGCGCTCTGTCTGCCCTGCCCCTCTTCCGGCCGGGAGAAGTCACCGCGGCGGCCGCCGGTACATCGCCCCTCAACTTCTGGGTCCTGCTGGTCCTGATGACCTTCACGTGCGCCCTGCTCCCGTACCTCCTCTACTCGAACGGGTTGAAACGGTCGACACCGGCCCGCGCCTCCATCATGGCCTCCATCGAGCCCGTCACGGCGACGGTCCTCGGGGCCCTGGTCTTCCACGAATGGCCGGACGTGTTCGGCTATCTGGGCATTGCCCTCGTCATCGGCGCCATCGTCTTACTCAACATCAACACAACCAAAAAGGCTTCCTCGGAATGAGGAAGCCTTTGTTCTTTTCTGTTACAGGGTGGCGATGAACCGGTCGAACGCGGCACGGCCTTCGTCAGTGCACTTGTACACGCCGGCGTCTTCGAGGACGTGGACGAAGACGTGGCCGATCTCCTCTTTGAGGATGTCGTCGACCGTGTCTTTCGTGAGGTCCGTCCGGCGGGCGGCGATCTCCTTCGCCCACTCCGCGTGCTGCTCGAGTTCGGGGTAGTCTTCGAGCTTCTTGTCGCCGGTGAGACACTCGGCCAGGAGCGCTATCTCGGTCTTCAGACGGGCCGGAAGGATGGCGAGACCCATGACCTCGATGAGGCCGATGTTCTCCTTCTTGATGTGGTGGTACTCCGCGTGCGGGTGGTACACGCCGAGCGGGCACTCGTCCGTCGTGATGTTGTTGCGCAGCGCGAGGTCCAGTTCGAACTTGCCGTCCCGTTTGCGGGCGATCGGCGTGATCGTGTTGTGCGGCTCACCGTCGGTCTCGGCGAAGATGAATGCGGCCTCGTCCGTGTAGCCTCTCCAGGCCTTCAGAATGTGGTCCGCGAGGTCGATGATCCGCTCGTCGTCTTCGCCGCGCAGGCGGATGACGGACAGTGGCCAGTGGACGATGCCGGCTTCGATGTCTTCATAGCCCGGCACCGTGAACTTGCTCTCATACGGCGCCTTCGCCATGGCGAACTCGTAACGGCCGCCCTGGAAGTGGTCGTGGCTCAGGATGGAGCCGCCGACGATGGGCAGGTCCGCGTTGGACCCGAGGAAATAGTGCGGGAACTGTCCGACGAAGTCGAAGAGTTTGCGGAACGCCGCGCGGTCGATCTTCATCGGCACATGCTCGCCGTTCAAAACGATGCAGTGCTCGTTGTAATAGACATACGGAGAGTACTGGAAGCCCCAATGGCTTTCGTTGATGGTGACGGGGATGATGCGATGGTTCTGCCGCGCCGGGTGGTCCATCCGTCCGGCATAACCCTCGTTCTCGAGGCACAGCTGGCACTTCGGGTACGCGCTCTGCTTCGCGGTCTTGGCCGCAGCAATGTCGCGCGGGTCCTTTTCCGGCTTCGAGAGGTTGATCGAGATGTCGATGTCTCCGAACTCGCTCGGCACGCTCCAGCGGATGTCCTTCGCGACCCGCGTGGCACGGATGTAGTTCGTGTCCTGACTGAACTGGTAAAACCAGTCGGTCGCCTTCTCGGGCGATTCACCGTACAGGCTCCGGAACGTCCTGATGACCTCCGACGGACGCGGTGTGACCGCGCCCATGAGGGCCGTGTCAAAGAGGTCGCGTCCGGTGATGCTCTCACTCTTCAGAAGGCCCTGTTCCGCGGCGTAGTCGACGAGGGTGTCGAGGATGTCGTCGAGACCGGAAAAGGGTACATCGCCCACGGTTTCATAGTCGTCGAGGCCCAGTTTTTCCAGAAGGGCGTTGACGAGGCAGTGGCGGTCCGCCTCTTCGGCCAGACCGTGTGAAATGGCATAGTTCGCCAGTGCGCCGACGGCGGCATAGACCTTGTTCATTTGAGTTCCTCCATAAATGCTTGCTGTTTATTCAAAGTAGACCCGCGGCACCCGCTTGTTGATGTCGCAGGCGAATTCGTAATTGAACCGCCCGGAGAGTTCCGAAAGCTCTTCCATGGTGATGGTGTCTTCGATCGGTTCGACGCCGTCGAACCCGCGGTCTTCTCCCGGCCAGGTCTGGCTGCCCAGAAGGACGACTTCGTCATTCTGCGTGACCGGAAAGTCTCCCGCCGCCTCCAGCGCGTCCGAGATGTCGGTGACGTCCACCATGAACTGGTCCATGCAGACGCGTCCGATGATGGGTGCCCGCCGACCGGCGATGAGCACCTCTCCCTTGTTGGACAGAGCGCGGGGATAGCCGTCTCCGTAACCGACCGGGACCGTGGCGATGACCGTGCGCTCCTTTGTCGTGACGTAAGTGGAGCCGTAGCCCACCGGGAATCCGGGGCCCACTTCCTTGACGTTGGAGATGTGGGACACGAGGCTCATGCCGGGGCGCAGGTCGATCTTCTCTTTCTGCACCTCGTCCGACGGCCAGAGGCCGTAAACGGTGATGCCGACACGGACCATATCGAAAAAGTCATCGTCTTTTTCCATGCCGGCGGCGGAGTTGCACATGTGGCGGATGCCGAGGTCGAGGCCTCTCGCCTCAAGGTCGGCGACCGTGCTCTTGAAGAGGCCGATCTGCTCGTTCATGAACGTCTTGTCCGCCCAGTCCGCTTTCGCGAAGTGGGTGAAGATTCCGTCGATCGAGAGGTTCGGCAGCAGGAAGATGCCTTCGATGGTGTTCAGGAGTTCTTTCCGCTCCGCGGACCCTTCCTCATGGGGCACGAACCCGATGCGGCCCATGCCGGTATCGAGCTTCAGGTGGACGTGTGCCGTCTTTCCGATCGTGCCGGCGATAACGGACAGCATGACGGCGTTGCCTTCGTGGAAGACGGCCATCGTCAGCTCGTAGTCGATCGCGGTCTTCAGCATGTCCGGGAAGACATAGCCGAGGATGAGGATGGGTTCGGTCACACCGTGCTCCCGCAGTTCGACCCCTTCTTCGACGGTCGCGACCGCGAAGGCATCGACCCCGATCTTCTGAAGGGCTTTCGCCACCATGACGGCACCGTGGCCATAGGCGTCGGTCTTGATGACGGCCATGGTCTTCGTGTCCGGTCCGGTGTGGTCCATATACCACTGCACATTGTGGCAGATGTTGTCGAGGTGGATGCCGGCATAGACGCGCTGGGGCAGCGGCAGGTCCGCGGCCCGGGCGGTCATCTCCGGCTGGTAGTTCACGACTGTTCTATCTAACGTCACGTCGGTTCTCCTTCTATGGGTGCTTCTATGTTATAATGTTCTATAGTATTTTAGTATTTCTTGAGACCTTATTCAAGAGAAAGGACGTTCCATGGCACTGCATACCATTGAGCCCATCGCCCACATCCACACGAACCTCACCGGCAAGTTCGGTCTCCCCCGCCAGGCGGGCGTGGTCCCGGAACTCACCGGCGTCATCACATTCGAACCGGACTACCGCTGCGCGGACGCGCTGCGCGGACTGGAAGGCTTCTCTCACATCTGGCTCCTCTGGGGCTTTTCCGAGAATGACACGGAAGACCTCCACGGGTTCTATGGCGATTCACCCTATGCTGCCACGGTCCGTCCGCCGCGGCTCGGCGGCAACCTGCGCCGGGGCGTGTTTGCCACCCGCGCGCCCTTCCGGCCCAACGACATCGGCATGTCCGTCGTCAAGCTGGAGTGCCTCTGCCTTCCCGCGACCATGGTCGGAGAAGAAAACGACGAGAGGTTCAACAAGGGTCAGGAGCTCATCCGGTACAAGACGGTCCTGCCCGAAGGCCCGCAGATCGTCGTCTCCGGGGTCGACCTCATGGACGGGACACCCATCTATGACATCAAGCCTTACATGCCCTATTCCGACTCCATTCCGGAGGCCTCCTCCGGATTCACCACCGGCGCCACCGACCTGCGGCTGAAACTGGTCAACGAGGAGGAACTTCACACCTTCGCGGTCGCGGCAGGCCTCGATGAAGAGATGGAAGCCGAACTCGTCGGCATCCTCCGCAACGACCCGCGTCCCCCGTACCAGAAAGACCCGGATCGGATCTACGGTCTCACCTACGGCGGACACAATGTACGCTTCCGGATCGACGACAAACCGGAACCGTTGCCTTCCGAAGTATCCGTGATCGAGATCGAATAAAACTGAAACAAAAGAAAACAAGGCATCGGTCAGACCGATGCCTCGTTTATTTCCTGTCAGTTTAACACTCAATTGAGCGGGATCCCCATCTTATCAAAGTTCTCGAGCTCCTCCTGGTCGTCCTTATAGAACTCTTTCAGGAATGCGCCGACATCTTTGTTCAGCTTGTAAAGATGCGGCAGGTGCTGCTTGATGGAGATGTAGTAATAGTGGCTGGTGCCTTCGGGGCGGCAGTGGATGATGCCGGCATCCTTCAGCACGTTCAGGTGATGAGAGACCGCCGGGCGGGAAAGATGCGCGTTCTCGGTGATCTCATTGACACGGGCGCCTTTCTCACCGGATGCGATGAGAAACAGCAGGATCCCCTGTCTGGTTTCGTTGCCGATGGCCTGGAAGAACTTCGAATTGCGTTTGAAGTCTTCATAGATCGCCATATACTCGTCTTGATACTTCATGATGTTCCCTACTTCCGATACAACTAATAACTATCTTAGCAGTGTGAGATAGGTCCAAATGTTTCGACCTATCTTACATTACATCCATAATTTAACACGCTAAAAAAAACTTATCAATATTTGATAAGAAAGTGCATACATTTAATTGTTCATACAAATTATTTGTTCTGATAAAAACAGGGTGAGTCAAAACTCATTGACAGGATGTTTTGCAATTGTCTATAATGCTTTTAACATATCGTTTATATGGATCACACCTTTGTGCAGAAAGCAGGACCACCTATGGCAGAAGAGATCAAAGTCAAGAAAGGCAAAAGCACCAAAGTCAAAGAGACGCTCCGGGTCATCAAGTATGCCCTCTGCGCCGGCAGCGCAGGCCTCATCGAGACCCTGTCGTTCACCCTCCTGAACGAGACGATGAACTGGCCGTACTGGCCGAGTTACCTCATCGCACTCGTCCTCTCCGTCCTCTGGAACTTCACCCTGAACCGGAAGTTCACCTACCGGTCCGCGAACAATGTGCCGAAAGCCATGTTCCAGACCTTCTGTTTCTACCTGGTCTTCACTCCTCTGACAACCATCGGCGGCAACTTCTTCGCTGAAAACCTCGGCGTAAACAACTACGTCGTCCTCATCGGCACCATGGCTCTGAACTTCATCACCGAGTACCTGTACCAGCGCTTCTACGTTTTCCGCGCCACGATCGACACGAACGATGTCGCCGAGCGCGCCGGCGAGAAGCAGCTCTCCGAAGCAGAGCGCAAGGCTCTGGAAGCTGAGGCTCAGAAAGAGGCGAATGCGTAAATCGCGGACCCTCTGGAAAGAATAAAGAAAAGGACCTCCAAACGGAGGTCCTTTTTTGTTTTGATGTTTCCGGTTTAGAAGAAGCTCTTGTCGGCCTTTTTCGGGTCGACTGCTTTTTCATGTTTGCCGGTCCAGACCTTCTTGCCGTTCTCCAGCTTGAAGGTATAGTCCATGCCCATGTTGATGACTTCGACGACGCTTCTCTTGCCGGCGCCGGTGACGGGGAACGGATAGCGCTCCGCGAAACGGCGATAGCGGATGTGGTCGTGGATGTCGGGGAACTCTTTCTTCATGCGGGCATCCAGAGCGCGAACGATGTCGTGCTTGTGGTCCTTACGAAGCGGGCTGTACTGGAAGTTGACGATGAAGTAGGTCTTTCCGTCCTGCTCGGCCGTGGTGACCACGGTGGAAAGCAGGTTCTTGACGTCCTTCTGAGCTTCGTCGGCGATCTTGTACGGGAAGACGGTCTTGCCGTTCTCGAGGGTGATCTGGCTGTCGACACGGTCCTTCATGTGGATGGCGCCGGTCTTGTCGATATAGCCGAAGACGTTGCAGGAGACCCAGTCGATGCCGTACTTGTCGGTGATGACAAGAGCCTTGGTCTTCTCCCAGTCGTTCTTATAGCGAGCCATCGTCGTAGCGGAGTTCGCGACGATGATTCCGTTCTCGTAGTAGTCGCACTCTTCATATTCGCCGTCTTCGTTCTTCTTGAGGACGCAGCAGTGTGCATAGGGAACGGGCATCATACCATAGGCCTCACCCTTCAGGGTCGGAGCCTTCAGGACTTCGTTCATGCGGTGGAACAGGGAGTAGTAGATGCCGCCGTGTTCGGTGTCGCCGCCGCCGAGGCCGACCGTGACGATCGGAAGACGGACGGGACCGGTGATGTTGACGCCCCAGCCGGCATGTGCCTGACGGAACCAGGTGTTGATGAAACGCTCTTCACCGGCGGTGCAGCCTTCACCGACTGCCATCATGGCGAGAAGCCAGGGCATCTTGCGGCTGCCGATCCTCTTCTCGATGAGGTACTGACGTGCCGCCTTCAGGAGGAAGTTGGTGGTGGCCAGGCAGAAATTCGGTTTGCTGACGACGAGGTACTCCAGGAAGTCGTCTCTGTCGTATTCCGGCTCGAAAGCAACGGACCAGCCCTGGAACAGAGAATCGGAGATCATGGTGATGAGGTCCGTATCGGAGTCCGTGTGGATGAGGGCCAGACCACGGAGGTTCTGAGCGGCGGGGTTGCCGCAGAGTTTCGGGTCATGGAAGACACCGACCGTGATGAGGGAACGGTTCCGGTGCACTTCACGCTTCGGGAAACCGATGCGGGTGGAACCGGAGGTATAGGTGACGAGGAACTCGGTGTCGAGGCCATTGTCATCGACGATCTTGCCCTTGAACTTCGCGGACTTGTCGAGGAACTGGAACCACGTCATGTGGGTCTTCTTGTTCTTCGCGACATAATCGACGGCCTTGTTTTCGTAGTGGTAGTACTTGTCGAAGTCTTCTTCGTAGTCTTTGCACTTGGCCAGGTTTTCCGGCAGGTAGTCCGCCAAAGAGATGACGACGACCTGCTTGACTTTGGACTTCTTGACGATGTCGGCGATCTTGCCGTACTCGTCATCGGTGACGAACAGGACTTTGTCCGAGGTCTCCTTCAGGATGACATCGATGAATTTCGGGTCATAGTGACCGCCGAAGCAGTTGAGCTTCGCGCCGATCTGGTTCGCGCCGAGCATCAGAAGACCGACAGCGGGAACGTTGGAGAGACAGCAGGGGATCTCGTCGCCCTTTTTCACGCCGAGCGCGAGGAGCGCTTTGGAGACCTTGTCCGCGATTTCGAATGCTTCTTTCCGGCCGATGATGTTGCCGCGGTAGAAGAACATCTCATGTTTCGGTTTCTTCTTCATCCAGCGCTCTTTGATGCAGCTGTACCAGGAACGGTTATAATCCTCTTCGATCTGCTTGAGACCGATGTGACCGTTTTCGCCCCATTTGGTGCTGAACATCCGGTAGGACGGCAGCTTTTCACGACCCTCGAACAGGTCCTTCATTTCTTCAACATGGTAAACTTTGAAGCCCTGGTTGGCTTCGTCAAGGATGTTGAACTTTTTGACGGTGTTCCCCATATTTTATTCCTCCATAATTTGGTTACTCTCGCAGAGAGGTTGTTCAGACAACAACTACTATACCACACATTGTGAATAATTTGTAACTATTTTTTGAGAAACCATGGAGGCATTCTTTAGCAAATTGTATCTTCCGTTACACTTGTCTGACTTTTTTCAGTCAATTTGACCCACTTGACGCGGGCACCGTTTTGTTTCATTATTATATTCGACGAAAAAACAGAACGGGAGAACCCCTTATGACAAGAAAAAACATACACCATTCCCTCGCAACAGGGCTCTGTGCGGCACTGATACTGCTTCTGATTGTTATGTCGGCAGTCTCCATTTCGAGTTCCGCAAAGTTTGCCCGGGGCACCACCGTCTCCTCTTCCTCGACCACACGGTCGACCACAACGAAAATCGGGAAAACGAAGTTTTCGGACCTCATCATCCTGAAGCAGAAAGACGGCACATGGTGGGCCTGCAACAAACACAGAAAAGAGAAGACCGACTACACCGGCGTCGCGCCGACCGCCGAAAACGGCTGGTGGTACTGCCGCAAAGGCAAAGTCGACAAAACGTTCACCGGCGTTGCCGAGAACCCCTTCGGTCTCTGGTACTGCAAAAAAGGCCATGTCGACCTCGACTTTGACGGGTATTTCGTACGCAACTCCATGCAGATCTACCGCATCAACAGCGGAGCCGCGAGCCTGTACACGACCGACCTCGAACTGGAAGAGTACGGCATCAAAAACGGTGTTTACAAAGACGGCTCCAAAGAAGCCAACAAGATCATGGACCTCACGGAGCACCTCTTCCGGGAAAACATCTCCAATGCGGCGGAACAGGGCGTCGTGCGGACCAAGGGCCTTGACTTGTTCAAGAGCGCCATCCTCCTCGCCTGTGCGCTCGTCTTCCTCGGCTATCTCTTCTACCACCTGAGAAAAGATAGAAAGCGGAAAGACTTGGAAGACCTCGATGACACCGACCTGTTTTAAAATCGTTCCAACAATCAATAAAAGAGCGGCCTCCTGAGAGGTCGCTCTTTTTGACAGGTTACGGAGCTGCTTATTTGGCTGCTTTGCCCTGGTTGGCAACGGCGTCCATCTTGGCCTTCAGTTCCTCTTCAGAGATGAGGTAACGGTGGCTGATGGGCTTGAGGGTCTCTTCGTCCAGCTCATAGTACAGCGGGATGGCGGTCGGGATGTTGACTTCGAGGATCTGTTCGGGGGTCAGCTCGTCGAGGTACATGACCAGAGAGCGCAGGGAGTTGCCATGCGCGGCGATGAGGACGGTCTTGCCGGCTTTGAGGTCCGGAACGATGACGTTTTCGAAATACGGCACCACGCGGGCGATGCACGTCTTCAGGGACTCGGTCGCAGGAAGTTCGTCGGCCGGGACGGTCTTGAACATCTTCTGGTTTTTCGGGTTGCGCTCATCATCGTCAGCCAGTTCGGGCGGAGCGACGTCGAAGGAACGTCTCCAGATCTTGACCTGGTCGTCGCCGTACTTGGCGGCGGTCTCGGCCTTGTTGAGGCCCTGAAGCACGCCGTAATGCTTCTCGTTCAGCTGCCATGCGCGGATGACCGGGATGTACTCCTGGTCGAGTTCCTGCAGGACATTGTTCGCCGTATGGATGGCTCTCTTGAGGTAAGAGGTGTAGCAGATGTCGAATTCGAAGCCTTCCTCTTTCAGCAGCTGACCGCCGCGTTTGGCTTCTTCGACACCGGCTTCGGACAGATCGACATCGGTCCAGCCGGTGAACAGGTTGGCCTTGTTCCACTCGGACTCACCGTGTCTGACTAATACCAGTTTGTAGCTCATGATATGCTCCTCCTTGGGTTGGATTGTGTGCGGCGGCCGAAGCCGAAACCGCAGACTTTTACAATAATATTATAATGGATTCCATTATTGAAAGAAAGCACTATTTCATAAATATCGAACAACTCGCCGCTTTGCAAAAAAGACCCCGGATGGAAAAACATCCGGGGTCTTTTCTGTATTTCTCAAAAGGTCATCTTCCCTTTTTAGAGCTTTGCAGGTAGGGCTGGAGTTTATCGGTGAGCCTCGGCAGGAAGACGAGGACGACGAACTCGACCGGGATGAGGATGGCGATCTGCAGAACGCGGGAGGCCATCATGCCGGTGTAGGGCGAGCCGTAAAGAAGACTCAGCCAGTAGGACTGCAGCAGCATGCCAAAGGCGAGCTGGTCGAACAGTGTGGTGGCGGCGCAGACGCCGATCCAGGCTCTCTGGTACTTCTTCGGGTCGTCGATGACCTTCGCCATGTACTCCGGCACATACTTGAGCATGACACCGTAGAGGATGCCGCGAAGGACCGCTGTTACGGTCAGCGGCGGGAAGAAAGCGCCGGTGGGCACCAGCAGAGCGCCGATGACATCGGCGACCGCAGCGGTGACGGCCGCTTTGAACGGGCCGAGGAGCATACCGGCGACGACGATGGGCACGAAACCAAAGCCGATGCGGGTGTTCCAGAGGTTGATGGACCCGAAGCGGGACAGGACGATGTCGAGGGCGACCAGCAGCGCCATCGTGACTAACTGCTGTGTGTTGATCGACAGTTCTCGTTTCCAGATGGGCGCGTTCATACGATTCCCCTCTCTCGTGGCAGTGTTGTTCATCATAGTTGTTCCTTCTTTCTCGAGTTTCAAAGCCTGAGAAAGTCAAAGCGCGGCATGCAAAAGTACAAAACGCTCCTTTTGCAGCCACTGCTACAAAAGGAGCGATATTTGCTCTTCTCGTCGGCAGCGGACGCGAATAAGAACCGCGGGGCACTTCCCCTTCGTCTGTGGGCGAACTTCCCATCCCACAGCACTTTACGCTCTTATTCTACTCTGACAGACCAGATATGTGATTTTTTACGGGTCTCCCCGTTTTGCAGTTCTATGATACAGGAAGATATGGCTCCTGTATATAACTAATTTTGCGGATTAGCGTCTGTTATTTTGTTACGCTGTCGCTTTTTCCGCCGCTTCCACGACATGGCGGATAAGGACCGCCGTCGTGCCGGAGCCCACACCGCCGGGGACCGGGGTAATGGCATCCACGATGGGTTCGACTTCGTCAAAGGCTACATCGCCGACGAGCTTGTTCTTCTCTTCGGACCAGTTGATGCCGACGTCCAGGACGATCTGGCCGGGCGTGAAGTAGTCCGCGGTGATCATCTCGGCACGGCCGAGGCACGCAATGACGATGTCCGCCTCTTTGACGACGGAGGGCATGTCCTTCGTTCGGCTGTGGCACACGGTGACCGTGGCGTTGTTGGCCATGAGGAGCATGGCGACAGGTTTGCCGATGACGAGGCTCCTGCCGATGACGACCGCGCGTTTGCCGGACATCTCGATGCCGTTGTACTTGAGGATCTCGATGCAGCTCTCGGCCGTGCAGGGCGCGAAGCCGGCGCCTTTGCCGGAATAGATGCTCGCCATGGAGCCGCGGGTGATGCCGTCAACGTCCTTTTCCGGGGCAAGGGCTTCACAGGCCTCGTTCTCGTCAAGGTGTTTCGGCAGCGGACGGAACATGAGGACCCCGTGGACGGCGTCGTCTTTGTTCAGGCCGTCGATGGCGGCGAGGAGTGCTTCCTGCGTGACGTCTTCCGGCAGGAGGACCTGCTTGACGGCGACGCCGTTCTTTTCGGCTCTCTTCAGAGCGCCGCGCTCATATGCGAGATCGTCTTCCCGCTCGCCGACACGGAGGATGGCGAGACACGGAGTGACTCCTTTTGCCTTCAGCGCTTCCACGCGGGCGGAGGTATCCAGATCCAGCGCGTCCGCGGTCGGCTTGCCTTTCAATACTGTGCTCATCTCAGACCTCCGTAAACCAGCTGAAATGCCTCTTCTGCCATCGGAACGTACTTTGCCACGAGAGCATCCAGTTCCTCATTCATCTTATCCGCGTAGTCCCGGTCTTTCATGAGACGGGTGTTGATGGCCACGTTGAGGGCCGCGGAGCGGATGGCTGCCTCTGCCATGGCGGCGGCGCAGCCCGCGTCAGAGATGACGAGGCGGCTGCCCTTTTCGGCGTATTCCGCGATGAGGTCCATTGCCTCACAGGAGAGACGGAGGATGTTCATGGGCGGTTCCGCGGCGGCGTGGAGGCAGCGCTCGAGTTCCTCATCTCTGCCGGGGGCGTCCTTCGGGATGCCGTAGGCTTTGGAGAGGGGCTCGAAGGCTTTGGCGTCCTCGTCCATCTGGGCGAGGAGCTTCGCGCGGAGTTCTTCGGAGGCCGCGTTCAGTTCTTTGATACGGTCTTCGACGTCAGCATACTTTTTCTTGCCGACGGTAAGGCTTCCGACCATGTTGCCGAGGGCAACGGCCAGAGCGCCTGCCAGCGCGGCCGCGCCGCCGCCGCCCGGTGTGGGGGCAGCGGAGGCGAGCTTTGCTGCAAATTGTTCCAGGGAGTTGTTTTGCATGTCCATGGGAGTGTTCCTTTCAGAAAGTCCTTCTTAGAAGAGGCCGGTGATGACGCCGTTCTCGTCGACGTCGATGCGCTCCGCTGCCGGGACTTTCGGCAGGCCGGGCATGGTCATGATGTCACCGGTGAGGGCGACGACGAAGCCGGCGCCCGCGGAGACCTTGAGGTTGCGGACCGAGATGCGGAAGCCCTTCGGGGCACCCTTCTTGGTCTGGTCGTCCGTGAAGGAGTACTGGGTCTTGGCCATGCAGATCGGCATCTTGTCGAAGCCGAGTTCTTCGAGCTGCTGGAGCTGCTTCGGAGCCTTTTCGATCAGGTCCACGCCGTCGGCATGGTAGATCTTGGTGGCGATAGCTTCCAGTTTCTCCATGATGGTCGCGTTCTCGTCATAGCAGAACTTGAAGTCAGACGGCTCTTCGCAGAGACGGACGACTTCTTCGGCCAGGGCGATACCGCCTTCGCCGCCTTTTGCCCAGACTTCGGACAGAGCGACGTTGACGCCGAGTTCGTTGCACTTCGCTTCGACGAGGTCGAGTTCGGCCTTGGTGTCGGTCGGGAATGCGTTGATGGCGACGACGACCGGGAGACCGTAGACGTTCTTGATGTTATCGACGTGCTGGAGCAGGTTCGGGAGACCGGCTTCGAGCGCTTCGAGGTTTTCGTTATTGAGGTCGGCTTTCGCGACACCGCCGTGGTTCTTGAGGGCGCGGACGGTAGCGACGATGACGACGGCGGAGGGAGCAAGGCCTGCCATGCGGCACTTGATGTCGAGGAACTTCTCGGCACCGAGGTCGGCGCCGAAGCCGGCTTCCGTGATGGCGTAGTCACCGAGCTTGAGGGCCATCTTGGTGGCGGTGACAGAGTTGCAGCCGTGGGCGATGTTCGCGAACGGGCCGCCGTGGATGAAGGCCGGAGTGCCTTCGAGGGTCTGAACGAGGTTCGGTTTCAGAGCGTCCTTCAGAAGAGCGGCGCAGGCGCCCTGCGCTTTGATGTCAGCGACCGTGACGGGCTTGCCGTCGAAGGTGTAGGCGACGACGATGCGGGCCAGACGAGCCTTGAGGTCGGTGATGTCGGAAGCAAGGCACAGAACTGCCATGATCTCAGACGCGACGGTGATGTCGAAGCCGTCCTCACGCGGGACGCCCTGCATGCGGCCGCCGAGGCCGTTGACGATGTTTCTCAGCTGTCTGTCGTTCATGTCGACCGCGCGCTTCCAGGTGATCTGCTTGACGTCGACGCCAAGTTCATTGCCCTGCTGGATGTGGTTGTCGAGCATGGCAGCGATGAGGTTGTTGGCAGCACCGATGGCGTGGAAGTCGCCGGTGAAGTGGAGGTTGATGTCTTCCATGGGAACGACCTGGGCATATCCGCCGCCGGCCGCGCCGCCTTTGACGCCGAAGACTGGGCCGAGAGAGGGCTCACGAAGAGCGACGACGACGTTCTTGCCGATCTTTCTCATGCCGTCCGCGAGACCAACGGTCGTGGTGGTCTTGCCTTCGCCGGCGGGAGTCGGGTTGATGGCGGTGACAAGGATCAGCTTGCCGTTCGGTTTGTCGGCCTTGTCCTTGAGGAGTTTGTAGTCGACTTTCGCTTTGTAGTTGCCGTACATTTCGAGATATTTCTCGTCGACGCCGGCGCGCTCCGCGATGACGCGGATGTTTTCCATTTCACATTCCTGGGCGATCTGGATATCGGTCTTGAATTCAGCCATGGGATAGTTCCTCCTTGAAAATATCTTACAATTAATTATATATGAGCGCTTGTAAAATACAAACTATAAATACCTTATTTTTGCGGGGCAGACACGGGGCGATCAACTGGCGGTCTTTTTCACGGTCTCGTGCGGGACCATGCGGACGGGCGCCGGTGTCGCGACCTGCTCCGGGCCGTGGGCGAACCACATGAGAGCTCCAAAGCTGCAGCCGCCGACGATGTTGCCGAGGGTGACCGGCAGCAGGTTGTGGACGAGGAAGCCCCACCAGGTCAGGGCCGAGACATCGAGCCCGGCTGCCGCGGCAGCTTCCGCATAGGCCGGAACGTTCTTCGCGAGGAGACCGGCCGTGATGTAGTACATGTTCGCCACACTGTGCTCGAAGCCGCAGATGACGAAGAACGCGATGGGAAGGTAAGCACCGATGGCTCTGCCGACGGTGTTCTTGCTCATGAGGCTCATCGCCACCGCGATGCAGACCAGCACGTTGCAGAGGATGCCGAGTACAAAGGCATTGCCAAAGGTCAGGGCACATTTGCCGGCGGCGACCTTCATGGTATAGACGGCGACGCCGTTGCTGTTCAGGCTCAGAGGGCCGCTGTAGGTGCAGGCCATAGCCAGCAGCAGGGCGCCAATGAAGTTGCCGACGTAGACATAGAACCAGTTGCGGAGCATGCCCTTCCAGTCCACTTTTTTCTCGAGGACTGAGATGGTGATGAGGCAGTTCCCGGTGAAGAGCTCCGCCCCGGTCAGGATGACCATGATGAGGCCGAACGGGAAGAGCAGTCCGGAGACGATCTTCGCGACGCTGGGGTTCGTCAGGGCGTGGCCGGCGGTGTTGGTGACCGCGGCACCCATGCCGATCAGAAAACCGGCGAGGACGCCCAGGACCAGCAGTCTGGTCGCGCTGTTTTTCGCTTTTTTCTGCCCGATGAGGGCGTAGGAGTTCACAAATTCGGTGGGTGTCAGCATGTGTGCTCCTCCTTTTTATCATAGTATTTGAGTCTACCAAAATGGTATCAAAAGCAGTCCGCGTTCCGTAGTGTGGAAATTTATGATTTATACTACCAAAATTTTAGTACAGTTCTGAGGGCTCTCCCATTCAGAATAATGACGGCCTTTTGAAGGATTTTGACCTGTTTCTCTGAGGCCTACCTTATTTTATATAGAGTGCCCCTCCCCCGCTATCCGCAAAAAGTGTTCTTTTTCGCGATTTACGCCGACAAAATGTAGGGGCAATGGACAAATCGCGGGCGGACAGGTACAATGGTTAAAACGAGGTGAGCAGTATGACGAAAGCTGATAAGTATCTGGTTTCCGATATCCACAATATTCTGGAGAACGGTTATAAAGACATCGACCCGCGGCCGAAGTACGAGGACGGCACCCCCGCCCACACCATTTCGGTCAACCACGTCATGCGCAAGTATGACCTTTCGAAGGGTGAGTTCCCCATCTGCACGCTCCGGCCTCAGGCCTGGAAGACGGGTGTTCGGGAGATCTTCACCATCTATCAGAAGCCAACGAACCGTCTCGATGAAATGAAAGAGATGGGCGTCACCTGGTGGGACCCCTGGGACATTGGGGACGGCACTATCGGCCAGCGCTACGGCGCCACGGTCAAGCGGTACGATCTCGTCCACAAAATCATTGAGGACATTGAGAAGAACCCCTACGGCCGCCGGAAGGTCATGAGTCTCTGGCAGGAGGCCGACCTCGCCGAGACCCCGGGCCTTGCCCCCTGTGCTTTCCTCACCATCTGGAACGTCCGGGGCGAGTTCCTCGACATGAGCATGGTCCAGCGTTCTGGCGATATGCTGACGGCGTCCGGTGCCGGCGGCATCAACGAGATCCAGTATGCGGCGCTCCTCATGATGATCG